>JAHDCF010000001.1:186074-191500 GCA_020630015.1 Planktomarina sp.
GCGATGACAAAATCGGGCCAGTCCATGGCGCGCAATGCCAAAGCTGCGGCCAAGCCAATCGCCCCACCACCGATGACACATGCTTGGCGACGTGAACGGGGATGAATTGCCTCTAAGCCCAATTTCACAGAGTGCCAACTCACCGCCAATGGCTCCGCCATAGCTGCGTGCGCAAGGTCGATACCTTCGGGTACTGAAACCAAATTCTGTTCGGGCATGGCAACATATTGGGCAAATGCACCTTCACGCGGTGGCATCGAAATTATCTGCCGATCAGGACAAATATTTTCTCTACCCGTTTCGCATGCATGACAGCGTCCACAAGATACCAAAGGATTGATCGTTACCTTGTCGCCATCACGTTCCCCGCCTTCAATGACACCTGCCGCTTCATGGCCCAAAATTAGGGGTGCAGGTCGGCGGTCGTCGTGCCCTAAATAAGCATGCATGTCAGACCCACAAATGCCCACGGCCTCAATCCGGATCAAATGCATCCCTTCGCCAGCAACGGGTTTTGCGGTTTGGCGGAAACCAAGTTGTTCCGGACCGTCGTAAATTAATGCATCCATCATTTCGCTGTGAACCCCCCATCAACCATTAGAACCTGCCCGGTCACATATGCCGAAGCATCAGAACATAGGAACAAAACTGGACCTTCGATGTCCTGCATCGTTCCATTTCGACCAATGCATGTCTGTGCAGCGTTTCGTGCTGCGCGTTCTGGATCATCGAACACTGCAGCAGTCAATTCAGTTGGAAAAAATCCGGGGCCGATTGCATTCGCAGTTATACCGTCTCTTGACCAAGCCTCAGCCATAGCTCGTGTTAACTGCCCAATCCCGGCCTTTGTCGCGCCATAGGCAATCCCGCCCGGAAATGCGCGGGTGGTCTGAAGCGACGCAAAGTTCAAAATACGCCCCCATCCCTTCGCTTTCATGGCCGGCACCAACGCTTGTGTCAGGAAAAAGGGCGCGGACAAGTTAAGGGCAAGGCTGATATCCCAACCTTCTGGGGTAACTTCATCCGCGGTTTCGCGCGTGTTAATACCCGCTGCATGCACCACAATATCTGGTGCGCCAAATGGCTGCGCCGTTGCTTGGGCCAATTCGTGCAATCCATCCCGATCACCCAAATCCCAAGCAATGCCGTGCGCATTCTCACCATGGACATCCGCCCAAGCACCCAACTGATCATGTCTGCGAGCAACCCCAACTACTTTCGCCCCCGCCGCAATCAGAGTTGATGCCGCATGCTGGCCCAAACCGGCGCTGGCACCGGTGACCAAGGCCACCCGCCCCGTCAGATCAAATTGTGCCCTTGGATCAGCCATCAGCGGTTAGATCAAAGTTTACACCCGGAAAATACTTCGCCAGACGTACATCTGCTGCACGTGCATGCCCTTCCATACCCTCAAGGCGTGAAATGCGTGCAGTTGCCTCAGCAACAGGCCGAGAACCTTCGCGTGTTGCCCGTTGCCAAGTTACAATTTTCATGAACTTGTGCACCGACAAACCGCCGGTGTAGGACGCGGCCCGTGAGGTTGGCAGGACGTGGTTTGTCCCTGACGCTTTGTCACCGTACGAAACGGTTGTTTCTTCACCCAGAAACAGTGAGCCATAACATGTCAATCGATCCAACCACCAATCCAAATCATCCGCCTGAACGGTCAAGTGTTCGGGCGCGTATTCGTCTGAAGTGGCGGCCATTTCTTCACGATCTGCACACAAAATAACCTCGGCATAGTCGCGCCAAGCCGCTGTTGCATTTTCGCGGTTTGTCTCTGGTAAATCCTCGATAAGCTCTGGAACCCGCGCCATTACTTTTTCAGCCAAAGGCTTGTCATTCGTGACCAACCAAACTGGGCTGTTGTATCCGTGTTCCGCCTGACTGACCAAATCGACCGCAACGATTTCGGCATCCGCGTCCTTATCAGCAAGTATTAAGCTGTCGGTTGGACCGGCGATCATATCAATCCCGACGCGACCAAAAAGAATGCGCTTTGCTTCAGCGACAAATTGGTTTCCAGGGCCCACTAGAATGTTCGCTGGGGGTAAATCAAACAGGCCAAACGTCATTGCCGCGACGCCCTGTACCCCACCCATTGCAAGGATTTTATCAGCACCACAGATATGGGCTGCATAAACAATCGCTGGGGCAATCCCTTCACCAGGTCGAGGTGGTGAACAAGCAGTTATATGGTTACAACCCGCAACCTTTGCCGTTGTCACTGTCATGATTGCGCTAGCGATGTGGCTATACCGACCACCCGGGATGTAACACCCCGCCCCTTCAACAGGAATTACCTTTTGCCCAGCGATTAGCCCCGGAACAATTTCCAAATCCACATTCGTCATGGTGGATTTTTGAGTTTCCGCAAAACGTTTGACGTTATCATGCGCAAATTGAATGTCTTGCTTAAGTTTCTCGGGGACCTTACTGCAGGCTTCTTCGATGTCCGCCGCACTCAGAATAACGGGGCCATCATATTTATCGAACTTCGCAGCATAATCCAGCGCTGCCTGATCGCCGCCTTTTTCGATATCTGTCAAAATGCCTTGAACAATCTCTGTTACATCACTCGCATCCGACCGCGCCGTTAAGGTTGCTTTTTTCAAATATTCGCGCGTCATGTTTACATCGTCCCCATTGAATATCACTTTTTGAATGACGACTGTCATGCAAAGCTCTTCATCCGTGTAAGCGCTTACATCTCGGAATGCAAGCGCTTACATTCCTAATTTCACTGTGCTAGTATTGCATACGATGTCGAACGAAAGTCATGATCATATCCCTAACCTGCCAACGCTGCAGGATGTGGCAAATCTCGCCAATGTATCCACGGCGACCGTGTCACGATGCCTTAATAATCCTGACCGCGTTGTCAAAGAAACCCGAGATAGAGTCCTGAAAGCAGTACAATCGCTTGGGTATTCACCTAATTTTGGCGCACGCCTTATGGCGGCGAAACGAAGTAATACGATTGGGGCGGTCATCCCGACGATGGAAAATGCGTTGTTCGCGCAAGGCCTCCAAGCGTTTCAGGATGAATTGCAAGCTGCTGGCTACACTTTGTTGGTTGCCAGCTCATCATATAATCAAGAAATGGAAGCGGAACACATAAGAACGCTGGTCGCGCGTGGCGCCGATGCCCTGCTTTTGATCGGTCATGATAGAAACCAAGAGATTAAATCATTCTTGGAAATTCAAAACATACCATATTTGATTGCTTGGACCTTCTCGAAAGAAAAGAACCATCCATCGATTGGATTTGATAATTTGGAAGCCATGTACGATCTCACCCGAAAGGTGTTGGAACATGGACATAAAACAATCGGCGTGATTTCGGCGGATCCAACAATGAACGATCGTGCGCGCGATCGCATAACAGGTATTCGAAAAGCAGTAACCGATGCTGGGATTCCTTCAAAAAACGTGCACGTCGAAATAACCAACTACAGTATTGATGATGGAGCTTCGGCCCTCCGCAAGCTGATGCTGAATAACCCTTTTCCAACCGCTATCATTTGTGGAAACGACGTATTGGCCGCGGGCGCTTTAAAAGCCGCGCAAGAATCGGACATCGCGGTGCCTTCGCAGTTGTCGATTACAGGGTTTGATGACATGGAATTGGCGAAAGTAACTTCCCCGCGCCTTACGACAGTGAAAGTCCCACATACAGACATGGGTCGTGAAGCTGCAAAGGCACTTATTGAGTTTCTTGAAAAGAAGAATCCGATGAAAACCATCAAACTCAATACTGGGTTCGTGGAAGGCGAAACCCTCGGCAATGTTCGCACACCTAATTGACCGGCCCTTTCAAGAACCGATGCTGTTCGGAAGCTGATCCAATGAAGCCACTGAATCGAAATTCGAAGTGAATGTCAGACTATCTGAAGGCATGTGAAAACTTATTCTTCTGTGTTTTACGGATCCACATGGCGAAAAAAGATTTGTGACAAGGTTGCAGGTTATTCACAGTATCCCGGGAAAAAACCGACAAAGTATCTGCTACACCCGAAATAGGTTAATCCGTTCCACAAAGGCAAATCTTGGTGGTGATATCAGAATTCATTTCCCGATCGTTCTCAGCAAATCAAAAGATGGTCGCCCGGTCACCTTAAAACCACCTCGCTTTTGAAACGAGGCAATTGCGCAGTTGGTTTTCGGACCAATAACACCATCAATGGTTCCAAGTTTATACCCTTTGCGGCTTAGGCTTTTTTGCAAAACTATCCGATCAGATTTGGTGAAGCCGTAGGCATCCCTTGGAAAACGGCCCTGAATTTTTGGACCACCGCTCAGTCGGTCCGCCAGATGACCCACACTAACCGCGTATGAAGCCGAATTATTGTATCGCAACAAAGTTGAATAATTGCGGGTCACCATAAATTTTGGCCCCCCGGCTTGCGGTTGGATTGTTTTTCCAGACCCTTGAAACATGCCGATCTCCCCTCCCCATTTCAAACCGCGTCGCCAACCATTTCGTGCAAGATATGCAGCAGTCGAGGCCAAAGCATCCGTTGGATCATCCGACCAAACATCGCGCCGCCCGTCCCCATTGGCATCAACGGCGAAGGAAATGTAGGAGGTTGGAATAAATTGTGTGTGGCCCATTGCGCCGGCCCAACTGCCGGTGAGGTTTTTTGCAACCACGTCACCCTTTTGCAAAATACGAAGTGCGGCAACAAGCTGGCTTTCATAAAATGCACCACGACGTCCATCAAATGCCAATGTTGCGGTTGACGCAACAACCGGCACGGCTCCCCGACGTTGACCGAATTTGCTTTCCACACCCCAAATTGCCGCGATTATGTTGGCGTCCACACCGTATTTATTCTGTAGTGCTTGAAGCAATTTATAGTGCCTTTTAACCGCTTCTCGCCCAATTCGTATTCGTTCATCAGACGTGGCGATTGCCAAATAGTCTTCCAAAGTTCTTCGTTTTTGGAATTGCGTACGGTCACGCTTGATGACGTCGGGAACGTAACCGACGCCCCGAAATCCAATTTCCAAAGTTTCCTGCCTTATCCCTGCTTGTCTTGCGCGTTTTTGAAACCCTGTCACCCAGCGTTCAAAATCATTGTTTTTCGCAGGCAAATATTCATCCGGCTTAACCGGGCACCTGATCTGCGCAAAGGCACTAGGGGAAATCAAACCAAACGCAGTGGCAGCGCCACCTAATATGAATTTTCTGCGATGAACCATTTATAAACACCATTTTACCAGCCAGGTGGCATCAACACAAACGCACCTGTTTGAGGTGGGGATCGCCGCAAAGAGTTGCAAGGTGAATGCGAAAAAGAAAAAGCGCGCCATTTCCGGCGCGCTTTTTTTGTTTTCGTTAAGTTTAGATTAGTCTCGCTGCAACTCTTTCGCCATCAACCGCCCTTCGTGCGCTTTCAGGGTCATCCTTGCGGATGGGCCAT
>JAHDCF010000058.1 GCA_020630015.1 Planktomarina sp.
CGCTGAAGAACCGCCATCGCGATTGTCGCGTTGTGCGCCGTAAAGGCCGGGTATATGTGATCAACAAAACGCAACGCCGGTTTAAGGCGCGTCAGGGTTGATAAAACCCTTCATCAAATAAAAAAGCCGCCCACGGGCGGCTTTTTTATTTGGTAATCAAACTTTTCAAATCACTTTGCGATCAATCGGGCGAATGTGGATCGACCCAGATACCCAGTGTCTGGGAGATTGGCCCGTTGTTGAAATGTCCGGATTGCATTTCGTGTTTGGTCGTCGAAAAGGCCATCTACGCGACCAGGATTTAATCCGATATTTTTCAAAGCTTGCTCAGCAAGCAATCGTGAGATGCCGTTTCCTGCAACTTGCCGTTCTTCACGTTTATCTCTTTGTATTATTGCTTCGCTGGGACCGGCGGGTTTCGGGGGATCCAAAGTTGCCAGTCGATCACGTGCGAGATCCGCATACAGTCCTTGAGGAAAGCGTTCTAAATATTGGCGTATCCCATCTGCCGTTCGTCCCCGGCCTGTTGCGCGCCAATACGCGGCATCAGCCGCTTCTCGCTCTGCCCGTTCCTGTGCTATTCGACGTTCTTCATCAGCTCTTTTCTGTTGGGCAGAGCGGGTAAGCGATCTAATTTGATCTCTTGTCAAAAAGCCTGTTACGTCAAATCCGCTTTCTTGCTGCCATTGTGCAATAGCACGACGTGTTCCACGTCCAAAGACGCCATCGACACCTCGGGTATCGAAACCCAATACGGTCAAATCTGATTGAATTTGTTGCCGTTGAGAGCGATTCAGACTCAAAATTTCTTCTTCACGTTTTGCACGATCTTGAGGCGTTTCACTCAATGCGGAAATCCGTTGACGCGCTTGTCTTGCATACTTTCCTTGTGGGTAACGCCCCAAGTAGGCTTCATATGCTTGGACGGTCCCTAACTCGACGGCGAATGCCCATAGCTCTTGTTCGGCAGAGTCTTGATTTTCAAAGGCAACAACACCGAAGGGTTGATCAGGAAGGTGCCCTTGAGCGGCCACACCAGACCTATTTACTGAGGATTGAAGAGGTAACGGATTTCGACTCAACAATGCATCGTTGATGAATTGAATACTTTGATCTGGCGTTCCGCTAACATAAGTGACGTGTTCAGGTACTGAATTGCTATCGGGAATATATTTTACACCTGGTTTTGGAGACAGTTTTACGGCTGGGTCAAATATCGTGATGACAATCGACTGTTTTGGAGAAATCGAAGCGAATTCCAGCAGAGCGTCGATTGAAGTTCCAACCAAATGTGCTGAGAAACGATCCACCCCGACTGTTTTACTTTGCAACAGGTAACTTGAACTTGCTACGGTGGCAAAATGTCCTGCCATAACGATGATTAACTGGTCACCTTCACGAACATTCTGAAGTGCACGCCTTTGAAGGTTTAAGCTGTCGCTTATACTTTGGTTCGGTCCATAAAAAACGTCAAATCCAGAGCGTTCAAAGCGCCTCTTTAGATCCGAAACCGGTCTGATACTTGGTATATTTGCGACCTTTTCATATGCTATGTTCACGAGCATCAAAACAGTGTCCGCCGCCTTGGTTTGCGATGCAGTGATCATAACAAAGGCCACTGTACTCAGGATCAGGCTTTTCATATTAGACTCCCCGTCGGCTTCGGAAATAGATTTTGAAGGCAAACTTCATTTAGATAACTTAGAATGAATTGTTGGTCGTCGGTCAACAGTTTTGGAATTCAAGCAACTGACGGGGATATTGCATCCTCTTGAGTTCTGACATCAAACGTCTACTTTAAAGGCATGAAAATTATTGTATTGGGGGCAGGCGCGTGGGGCTCTGCCTTGGCCCATCACTTCCAAGCAATCGGGCATTCAGTTACGATATGGGGGCGCAATCCTGGCCGTGCGCAAGCCGGGTGCGTGCGAATTTCAGCAAACGATCCCTTTCCTGATGTTGATTTGGTCGTATGTTCTGTACCTGCCCAAACAACACGATCTGTAGTTTCACATTTTATGCCGCAAATTTCAAAAGATGCGGGGTTCATCATTACGTCAAAAGGCGTTGAACGTGGAACGATGGCTTTGCAATCTGAAATACTCTCTGAAATCGCACCGCAAAATGTTCATGCAGTTTTAACAGGCCCAAGTTTTGCTGTGGATGTAATCGCGGATCGCCCAACGGGCTTAACTTTGGCATGTGTGGACCCAGATTTGGGACGCCGATGGCAACAAGAATTGGCCGGTAATGCGATACGTACTTATTATTCGCCAGACGTGGTAGGCGCACAAATTGGCGGCGCCATGAAAAATGTAATTGCCATTGCTTGTGGGATTGTTGCTGGTCGTGGATTGGGGGCTTCGGCGCAAGCTGCAATCATGACGCGTGGTTTCGCCGAAATGTCCCGCTTAGGTTTGGCGCTGGGGGCGAAGATCGAAACTTTGGGTGGCTTGTCCGGTTTAGGTGACTTGGCATTAACGTGCCATTCAAAATCTTCACGCAACTTTAGCTATGGATTTGCACTGGGCGAAGTTGGGAAAGCCCCCGACGAAGGAACATTTGAAGGGGCTAAAACTGCCCAGGCTGCGCTTGAACTTGGTCAAAGACATGGCGTTGATTTGCCTTTTACGACTACAACGGCGGCGATGGTTGAAGGGCGAATTTCAGTTGCGGAGGCAATCGAAGAAGTGATGTCGAGACCTTTAAAAGATGAAATTTCCTAAGATCGCAGCGCAGGAAGACCAATCCCTGTACTTTCAAAGCCGCCATCGACACTGATCAATTGGCCGGTAACAAATCCTGCTTTTTCACTCGACAAGAAATAAATTACATTCGCTATTTCCTCTTCTGTTCCGTATCGGTTCAGAGGAATTGCGTCGTGATAAGCATCGATAATATCTTGAGTGTGTACCGCCATTGCAAGTTTTGTGCGTACCGGCCCCGGGGCAACTGCATTTGCGCGAATGCCAAATTCACCCAATTCCGCCGCTTGTTGCTCAGTGAGGTGGATTACGGCAGCTTTTGAAGTGCCATAGGCAACCCTCAATGTTGATGCACGCAGACCGGAAATACTGGCAATGTTCACGATTGTCCCTTTGGTTTTTTTTAGTTTCGGTATCGCTGCTTGAGACATCAAAAAAACCCCATCCAAATTCACGGACATCACGCGCCGCCAACGTTCAAAGTCTGTTTCTTCGATTGGACCAAAATCTGCGATGCCGGCGTTGTTAACGAGCGCATCAATTTGACCAAATTCACGAATCGTCGCCTTGATGATGCGTTCTACGCTTTGGGGATCTGAAACATCTTCTGCAATTGCGATAGAATTTGAAAGTTCGGCTGCCGCTCTCGACAATTCCTTTTCATCCCAATCCACCATTGCAACTGACCAGCCTTCGCTGAGAAACTGTTTTGTTGTTGCCAGCCCGATTCCGCGTGCTGCGCCTGTCACAATTACGGTTTTTGTCATGTTTTGTATGATCCTCAAATTCGGGGTATTTCTTCACTAACTTAGTCAAGTTTTTGTCAGGTCGCTTGCATGTGGGCAACCTTGTCGCCAGACAGATAGAAACACAAGGAAGGTTAGGTTTTATGATGTGGCTCATGCAAACCGCGGGCACGTTGCTGCAATGGTTGGTTTTGGTGTTTGTTTTTGTGATTGGCCTAATGGCTTTGTTGGCCCTGATATTGTTTGCAGTAGACCGATTGCAGACCGAAGATGCCGTCCGGCGAAATTACCCGGTAATTGGTCGGTTCAGATATCTATTCTCGTCACTTGGTGAGTTCTTCAGGCAGTATTTCTTTGCGATGGATCGTGAGGAATTACCCTTCAATCGCGCACAGCGGGATTGGATAAAACATGCGGCGCAAGGCAAAGGAAACACCATTGCCTTTGGGTCAACAAGAAATTTGAATGTTCCGGGGACTCCGATTTTTGCGAACGCTGCGTTTCCGCCTTTGGATGAACAGGTGTGTGAAACCCAACCGATGGTTATCGGCGAAAACTGCGCGCATCCTTACACGGCCAAATCAATTCTGAATATCTCTGGTATGTCTTTTGGTGCCCTTTCCGCCCCGGCGATTGAGGCGCTCAGCCGTGGGGCAGCGGAGGCTGGCGTTTGGATGAACACCGGAGAGGGTGGGCTCAGCCCATACCATCTGAAAGGCGGTTGCGATGTGGTGTTCCAAATTGGAACCGCCAAATACGGTGTTCGGGATAAAACCGGAAACCTTAGCGATGACAAACTTCGAGAGTTGGCGAATAAGCCACAAATCAAAATGTTTGAGATCAAATTGGCCCAAGGTGCCAAGCCGGGAAAGGGTGGAATTTTACCGGCAGAAAAAGTGAACGCAGAAATTGCAGAAATTCGCGGCATAAAGGAGGGTACATCCAGTTTCAGCCCAAATCGCCATGTTGAGGTGGACGATTTCGGTGATTTGCTGGACCTCATAGAACACATAAGATCCGTTACGGGAAAACCAGTTGGTTTCAAAACGGTGGTCGGGGATCCGTCAACGCTAACTGAATTGTTCGAAACCATCAAAGCTAAGAGAATTGAACCAGATTTCATTACCATCGACGGCGGTGAAGGTGGCACAGGCGCGGCCCCAATGCCATTGATGGATTTGGTTGGCATGTCCATTCGCGAATCTTTACCGATTGTTGCTGATATTCGGGATGCATATGGGATGAAAGATCGCATTCGATTGGTGGCAAGCGGTAAATTGGTGAATCCCGGCGACATCGCTTGGGCTTTGGCTGCAGGTGCAGATTTCGTGACTTCAGCGCGGGGATTTATGTTTAGTTTGGGATGCATTCAGGCCTTGAAATGCAACAAGAATACCTGCCCAACAGGTATCACCACGCACGATCCGAGGTTTCAAAAGGGTTTGGTTGCAGAAGATAAATACAAAAAGGTCGCGCGCTATATCAAACAGATCACCAAAGAGGTTGAGATTGTCGCACATTCGGTTGGGGTTTTGGAACCTCGTCAAATGACCAGAGCTCACGTTCGGATTGTGCAAGATAATGGCACAACGCAATCGATGCGTGAAATGTACAAAACAATGCGCTAACGTCCGAAATCGCTTCTTCGAATGTTTCAACAGACTGTCGCAGGTGTGAAATCCTGTGCATTGGACCTGCGAACATGAAACGCTATGTGTCAATCAGATGAATTGGGAGAGATGTCATGGCGTTTCGTTGGAAAAATAATCTGAAGTATGAAAATGTTACGCCAGAGAACATTTGGTTGAACCGCCGCCAAATCCTCGCTGGTGCGACTGCAGGGGCCATCATGGCGCCAAATTTTCTGGCGGCGCAGTCGTTGGAGCCAACCGCATACGAAGATATCACAAGCTATAATAATTTTTACGAGTTTGGCACCGGTAAAGGTGACCCAGCCAAATATGCCCATACCTTGGTAACAGATGGTTGGGAGGTCAAGATTGATGGCATGGTCGACAATCCTGGCACTTATTCATTGCAGCAATTGACCGAAGGTTTGACGGAGGAAGAACGTATTTACCGTTTTCGCTGCGTTGAGGCATGGTCGATGATTGTGCCTTGGAATGGTTTCGAACTAAAAGATATTTTGGACAAAGCGGGCGTGCAGTCAGGTGCTAAATATGTTGCATTTGAAACGGCCAATCGCCCTGACGAAATGCCCGGTGTTCGGTTCCGCACGTTGGATTGGCCATACCGTGAAGGTCTGCGTCTGGATGAAGCCATGCACCCCCTGACGATGATGGCCACGGGCATTTATGGCAAACCGATCCCAAATCAAAATGGCGCACCCATTCGTTTGGTTGTGCCGTGGAAGTACGGATTTAAATCGATTAAATCCATCGTTCGGATCACCTTAACGGACGAGCAACCCTTCACAAGTTGGAGCGACGCCAACGCCCGCGAATATGGATTTTACAGCAATGTAAATCCAAACGTTGATCACCCGCGCTGGTCACAAGCCACGGAAAGAACCATTGGTGGGGGGCTTTTCGCCAAGCGCATCCCAACATTGATGTTTAATGGGTACGAAGCTGAGGTGGCATCGCTGTATGAAGGGATGGATTTGGCGAAATTCATTTAAACGCTTGTCGTGACATAGGTGTATGCTTCAAAGATGGAAGGCCAACTGTTTCATCTCAAGGACGAAAGCCATGTCAAAAAACGCTTGGAAAATCTCAGTCATTCAAGGCGATGGTATCGGCAAAGAAACCACGCCTGAGGGCGTGCGTGTTTTGCAGTCGATCGAAAAGAAATTTGATCTGGGCTTTGAGTTCACAGAGCACGATTTTTCATCTGTTGAGTATTACCAGAAGCACGGACAGATGTTGCCGGACGATTGGAAAGATCGATTGGGTGGAAGCGATGCCATTTTCTTTGGCGCTGTTGGTTGGCCCGAAAGTGTGCCTGATCATATTTCGCTCTGGGGGTCGCTTATCCAGTTTCGCCGTGAATTTGATCAATACGTAAGCTTGCGCCCGGCGCGCGCGATGCCGGGTGTGCCCTTGCCATTAGCGGGGCGCGCGCCGGGCGACATTGATATGATGATCGTGCGGGAAAATACCGAAGGTGAATATTCGTCCATTGGTGGAAAAATGTTCCCAGGGACAGATCGTGAGGTTGTTTTACAAGAAACTGTGATGACCCGCACAGGTGTTGACCGGATATTGAAGTATGCCTTTGAATTGGCAGCCACGCGGGGAATGCACCTGACCTCGGCAACAAAATCAAACGGCATCTCGATCACCATGCCGTATTGGGATGAACGTGTGGCTGAGATGTCGAAGGAATATCCCGATATTAAAGTCGACAAATATCACATCGATATTCTGACAGCGCAATTTGTTCTGAATCCAGATTGGTTTGATGTGGTCGTCGCGTCGAACCTGTTTGGAGACATTCTGTCTGATCTTGGCCCCGCATGTACCGGCACAATTGGAATTGCGCCGTCGGGGAACATTAACCCTGAACGAAAATTTCCGTCTCTGTTTGAACCTGTGCACGGTTCGGCACCCGACATTGCAGGGCAGGGCATCGCCAACCCGGTGGGTCAAATTTGGGCAGCATCCATGATGTTGGACCATCTTGGTGCACCCGAAGCAGGAGCAGCGATCGTCACTGCAATCGAACGTGTTTTGGCTGAACCTGCGCTGCGCACCCCTGATCTTGGTGGGCAGGCTGACACCAACACATGTGGCGCCGCCATTGCTGATGCCGTTTTGGACAGTTAATCGGCGATTTCAAACAAATCTATGTCGTGGTTAAGTCAGAGCCAGCTTTGAAATTCTTTCAAGTCTTGGACGTCGACTCCAGTTTGTGTCGAGCTTTGAAAGACGAAAGAAACTGTCATGGCAAGACGTTCCCGCCTATCACGAAACCGCAATACTGCACCGGCGCAGGTCCCAGCTAGTCCGTTTATAAAGCGCACCTTGCCATTCTTTGATGTACTAGACGAAGCGCAGCTTGAAAAATTGGAAGCGCAAGTCGATTGGATCATTCAAGAGGTTGGTATTGCTTTTCGTGACGATCCAGAATCCATTCGACTGTGGAAGGCAGAAGGTGCCAAAGTTGATGGGGATATTGTGCGCGCCCCCGCCGATTGGATTCGAAGCCTTTGCGCCAAAGCACCGCGTGAATTCACACAATTGGCCCGAAACCCAGAACGTTCGGTTGTGATCGGCGGTACAAACCAAGTCTTTGCCCCGATCTATGGCGCGCCATTTGTGCGCGATCTGAAAGGGGGACGGCGGTATGGTGATATGGATGCCTTTCGCGATTTGGTACGCCTGACCTATCTTCACCCCAACTTGCACCACGGTGGCTTTGTCACCTGTGAACCTTGCGATGTGCCGGTCAGCAAACGTCATTTGGATATGCTGTTCGCCCATATGACGTTATCCGACAAACCTCATCTTGGCGCGATCACCGAGATGAGCCGCGCACAAGACAGCGTTGATATGGCTGAGATTGTTTTTGGCGAAGACGTGATGGAAGACCACTGCGTTATCATGGGTAACGTGAACACAAACTCGCCCCTGTTGGTTGATAAAGTCGTGACCGAAGCCGCCCGGGTGTATTCCAGCCGCGGGCAAGGCATGGTCGTTGTGCCGTTTATTTTGTCGGGGGCGATGGGGCCGGTTTCGACGGCGGCGTCCGTGGCCCAAGCGATGGCAGAGGCAATGATGGTTTGTGCTTATATACAGTTGTTGCGACCGGGCGCGCCATTTGTGCTGGGGAACTTTTTGTCGTCGATGTCGCTTAAATCCGGTGCACCAACTTTTGGGATGCCTGAACCCGTGATGTCGAACTATGCCATTGGTCAGCTGGCCCGGCGGGCCGGTCTGCCCCTGCGGTGCGGCGGGTCATTGACGGCGTCCAAAATCGAAGATGCGCAAGCGGCTTATGAAAGTGCCGACAGCATGCATTCCACCATGCTGGCCGGGGCCAATTATGTGTTGCATGCGGCGGGTTGGCTTGAGGGGGGCCTCTGCACCGGGTTTGAAAAACTGATCATGGATGCGGATCGTTTGGGCAGCTATCAAAAGGTGCTCGGTGATGGGCTCAATGTCAGTGACAACGCCATGGCGCGTGATGCTTACGGCGAAGTGGGGCCGGGGGGGCATTTCTTGGGCTGCGGCCACACCATGCAGAATTACCAAACGGCTTTTTACGAACCCGCCCTCAGTGACAGTGAGAATGTCGAAAGTTGGGAAGACGGCGGATCATTGGACATGCGCACCCGCGCGCATGCCCGTTGGACGCAAATGTTGGCAGATTATAAAGAGCCACCGATGGACCCTGCTGTCCGTGAAGAACTGTTGGCCTTTGTCGCCAAGCGCAAAGAAGAATTGCCGGACGCTTGGTATTAAGAAGCCAGTCCCAATTCCGCTTTCTTTTTCTTCGGAAGTGCTGCGACGATCATATCGTATGACATTTTGATGTGATCCCGCAGGGCGTCGTCTTTCAGGGTACGATCATCGGTGACCTGCAACCATTTCATCCCGCGTGAGGCAAGGTATGGGGCAGGGCGGATGCCGGGTTCGTTTGACATCACCTCAAACACCAGTGGTGTGACTTTAAACGTAAAGCCGGGCCCATCATCGTGCCAACCGCAAACCGCGAATAATTTGCCGCCGACCTTCCAAACATCAGAATTGCCCCACTGCACAACATGGTTGGTGGCAGGCAAGCTGTCGCAAAACTTGTTGAACTCTTCCCGTGTCAGCATCTTTGTAACATTCCCCAAATGGCCGTGAGATCATCTTACACCCCCTGAACAGAGTACGCGAAACTTTCTATATATATAGTAACACGAAGGACGCCTCAGATGATCGCACAAACCATCAATTCAATTATCCGAAAAATCCCGGCTTGGCCTCTTTATATCTTATTGCCGCTTTCAGGCCTTTATACATTCTATCTTGGTTTGACCGGTGGTCTAGGGCCAGAGCCGATCAATGTGCTTGAACGTGATCTGGGCGAGACGGGATTGAAGCTGTTGATCCTGGGTCTCGCGATCACGCCGTTGATGCGGTTTGCCAAGATCAATTTGGTTAAGTTCAGACGGGCAATTGGGATTATGGCGTTTGTCTATGTTTTTGCGCATCTTTTGGTTTGGTTAATTCTTGATGTTCAGATCCTCAGCCAAATCTGGGCGGACATTTTGAAACGCCCGTATATTACGGTCGGAATGGCGGGGTTTGTCTTGATGATCCCATTGGCGTTCACGTCAAACAATTGGTCGGTGCGCAAACTGGGGCCGGCGTGGCGTAAGTTGCATAAGCTGACCTATGCCATTGCCGTGCTGGGGGGGCTGCACTTTATTATGCTCTCCAAAGGATTTCAGTTAGAGCCACTAATTTATATGATCGTCATTCTTGCGTTTTTTGCAACGCGTCTGCCCATGTTTGCGCGGCCCAAGTCGCGTGCGTCAGCCGCATGACCAAACAATCGGAAAATGCATCAAACTGCCTGCGTTCGATTTCTTTGAATCCCAATCTTCGATAAAATCGATGTGCCTTCGTGTTGGAAAATAGAGGATCAATTAAAATCGCTTCAGCTTTATGATGGTCAAAACACCTTTTGATCGCAGCGACCATCATTTGTGTCCCAAAACCTTTGCCCAAGTTCGTAAGATCGCCAATCCAAATATCCAAGGCGCGAAAACCCGATCCAATTGAACCCCAGTAATGAGTTCGTTCAGTGGCTGGGTTGATGCTTTGGACGACTCCGATCGGGTTTTCATCGTATTCTGCGATGAATAGTTCGGTACCATCGTCTCGCGGTCTGATTTCATTCGCCCAATCCCAGACATTATCATCCTGTTCGGGATCATCTGTCGTCGCTTTGATTACATGAGGCATTGAATCCCAAACTTCCAATATTGGAACATCTGAAATTTTGGCCAATCGAAGCTCGACTGGTTTGAAAGGTTTGGAATCGAAGCAAAGGCGTTGGTTCATTGCTTACGTAGACTGAATCGCTTTGTTTTTCCCTGAATGGGTGAATCGTTGCCACCTTTTTTCATCTAGTTTTTCAAAATTCATGTAAATCGCCACTGATTTAGTTGTGTGAGTCGTCTCTTTTTGAGGTGAATCGCCAAATTTTGATAAAAAATCCTTAGGTGCATGTGTATAAGTCGGTGTATAACACAAGATATGGGGCAG
>JAHDCF010000059.1 GCA_020630015.1 Planktomarina sp.
GAACCGGTGTACACGGATTTGCAATCCGCTGCGTCACCACTCCGCCAACTCGCCGACCGTGGTTCGCGTCGGGTATACCAACACAAAGCGCCATGCAAGACGTTCTTGCCATTGCAGGCCAACTTCCGGTGTGAAATACTTTGCTAAGACTTAACAGGGATGTCTGCGCCATGACTGATTTTGCAACTTTACGCACCACAATGGTCGATACACAGATTCGTCCATCAGATGTGACGAAGTTTCCGATTATTGATGCGATGCTGAGTGTGCGTCGCGAAGCCTATGTTCCCGACAGCAA
This sequence comes from Planktomarina sp., assembly GCA_020630015.1. GTDB lineage: Bacteria > Pseudomonadota > Alphaproteobacteria > Rhodobacterales > Rhodobacteraceae > Planktomarina. Next base: position 299 of record JAHDCF010000059.1, read on the forward strand.
GCAAGCCGCGGCCTATGCCGACACCATCGTGGACTTGGGGGAAGGTCGCTATTTGTTGGATCCGCGTACGTTTGCCCGCATTCTGGATGCCTTGGATATTCAACCCGATGAAATGGTTTTGGATCTTGGCTGTGGATTTGGTTATTCAGCTGCCGTGATCGGGCACATGGCCGAGGCGGTTGTCGCAGTTGAAACAAATGAAGCCATGGTTGAAACTGCCGAACGGACTTTGGCTGAAGAAGGCAGCACCAATGTGGTTGTGACCGCAGGGGCCCTTTCCGAGGGCCATGCGAAAACTGGGCCATATGATGTGATTGTTATTGAAGGTGCCGTGCAAACCGTTCCAAGTTCACTGATTGATCAACTTGCCGATGGTGGGCGGATTGCCTGCCTGTTTGATCAGGCGGGAATGGGTGCAATCAAGGTCGGGTATAAAATTGATGGCGCGGTCAGCTGGCGATTTGTGTGCAATGCAGGCGCGCCTGTTTTGGAAGGTTTCGCGAAACACGACGAATTTTCACTGTAAATTTTTTGAGTTAACGGCGGTAATCGCAAAAGGGGAATACGATGCGTGGACTGAAAACGACGATTGCTGGTATGGCCGTTGCAGGACTGACAGTTATTGCCCCGGTTGTGGCGAAGGCTGAAACCCTCAAAGACGCATTGCGTAGCGCGTATCAACACAGTGGTCTTTTAAATCAAAATCGTGCCTTACTTCGCGCCGCTGACGAAGATGTTGGACAAGCTTTGGCGCAGTTGCGTCCGGTTGTGAACTGGTCCGCAAGTTATCGTGACACTTTTTCCAGCCGATCTGTGACAACCGTTGGCGTTAATGTTGATTGGCTGCTGTATGATTTTGGCCGCACGGCCCTCGGCGTAGAGGTTCAAAAAGAAAACGTTTTGAGCATCCGATCAAGGCTGATCGAAATTGAACAACAAGTTCTTTTGCGGGCTGCCAATGCTTATATGTCATATCGCGAAACGGTTGAGATTGAATCGCTTCGCGCATCGAATGTGCAATTGATCCAGAAAGAGCTGCGCGCAGCGCGCGATCGATTTGATGTGGGTGAAATCACTCGCACGGATGTTTCTTTGGCAGAAGCACGTTTGGCATCGGCAAAATCTGCGTTGGCGGCTGCCAAAGGTCTGAGAGCCCGTGCCGTTGCGGAATTTATCAACGTGATTGGGCGCAAACCAAAATCCCCGCGCGCACCAAAGCGGCTGGCCCGTATTCCTTCATCCATGAACAAGGCGATTCAAACGGCCCGTCGTCACCACCCATCATTGCAAGAGGTGCAACACGCAATTTCAGCCGCGGAATTGCAGGTCAAACAGGCCGAACTGGCCATGAAACCTTCTTTACGTGCCCAAGCTGGCATTTCGACAGACACCGCTAACGGTAATGGTGTTACGCGATCTGTTGGCTTAACGGTCAGCGGACCGATTTACCAAGGTGGTCAGCTGACATCGTTGAAACGGCAAGCCATGGCGCGCCGCGATGCCCAAAGAGGGGCGTTGCATGTTGTGCGGCACAATGTGGAACAAGGTGTTCGAAATGCTTATGCCGATCTGCAAGTTGCCCGGGCTTCAAAGGCGGCCAGCAACCAACAAATCAAAGCCGCGAACATCGCTTTTCAGGGCGTTCGGGAAGAGGCAACGTTGGGCGCGCGTACCACGTTGGACGTTTTGAATGCTGAGCAAGAATTGCTTGATGCGCGAAATGCGCGTGTGTCTGCCATGATTGATGAGCACTTAGCCGCCTATGCGATTTTGGCTGCAACGGGCCAAATGACCGCAGAAAAGTTGAGGCTTGGTGTGAAAACCTATGATCCTTCAGAATACTATAATCTGGTAAAAACGGCCCCTGTGAAACGCAGTAAACAAGGCGCAGCCTTGGATCGTGTGCTCAATCGTATCGCAAATGGAAACTAATCGTTCTCGTTTTTCTTGAGATTACTGTTCCAAACCGTTAATATACCATCACAGGCAGTGGGATAATAATTATGGCAGACGGTGGTCAATCAAAAGCAGAATTGGAAGACGTTCTAAGCTCTATCCGGCGATTGGTGTCCCAAAATGCCACGGCAGAGGCGTCTGCCGCATTGGTTCTGACAGAGGCTGAACGCGTCTTAGACGAAGACGAAGACGTGTTGCGGCCGGCACCACAACCAGCGGCCCCCATTCCGACGCCACCATCCGCATCAGAGGATGAAGACGCAGCAATCGAAGCAATGGATACCCGTCGTATCGCCGAAAAGCTGGCAACGATTGGTGATGGCCCTTCAGAAATCAGCGAATTGGATGCATCAGGCGTACCTGAAAACAATGACACATTTTCAGAAGCCGTTGTTGAAGATTCTGTTTCCTCAGTGCCATCTTCCATAGATATGAACGCGCTTCGTGAGATTGTAACAGATATTGTTCGCGAAGAATTGCGGGGCCCGCTGGGGCAAAAGATCACCCGCAACGTGCGTAAGCTCGTACGCCAAGAAATCCATCGTGCGGCAAACGTCAAATCGTTGGATTAAGGCCGCACCGGCCTTGCCATCTTTAAGATAGCTTCCAAATCCAAATTGGCTTCCATGTGGGTTGCCAATTCGTTCAGTGTTTTATCCACTGTATCCTCGTATTGGATTCCAGATGGTTTGGCCCCAAGGCTGATTAAGAAGTCAGACCGAAACGCATCTTCCGCAAACATTCCATGCAAATAGCATCCACGGACGCGGCCGGTGGCATCTGATGCACCCTCTGTGCGGTTGCCGATGGTCAGCCAACCGCGTTCGCGATCCGGACCCATGGTTTCGCCAATGTGAATTTCATATCCGCTGACTGGGGCACCCGTTGCGTTAAAGGTCGCATCCGTCAGGGTCAGTCGTTTATGGGGGGTCATAACTGTGGTAACATCCAAAAGGCCCAGACCATCAATTCCACCCGGTTCACCTTCGATGCCGTCGGGATCTTCGATACGGTTGCCCAACATTTGATACCCGCCGCAGATCCCCAAAACATCGCCACCTCGGCGGACGTGCGCCATCAGATCAATGTCCCAGCCTTGAGCGCGCATATCCTGAAGATCACCGATCGTGGATTTACTTCCGGCAAGTAAAACCAAACTCGCGTCGCAGGGAAGGGGCTGGCCCGGTTCAATGATTTGGACGGTGACATCCGGTTCCGCAACCAAGGGATCCAGATCATCAAAATTCGCGATCCGCGAAAATCGAGGGACGGCAATTTTTATATCGCCGCCCGGTCTGGTTGCGATATCTAAAATATCCTCTGCAGGCAGGCGCCATGCCCCCGAAAACCAAGGTAAAATTCCCAAATCATCCCAGCCCGTACGGTCAGCGATTTCTTTTGCACCATCGCTGAACAATGTGGGATCACCACGAAATTTGTTGATTGCAAACCCTTGGATGCGATCACGATCGGATTTGGGCAAGATAACGTGGGTGCCAACAAGCTGGGCGATGACGCCGCCGCGATCAATATCACCCACCAAAACAACAGGCACATCAGCGGCTTGTGCAAAGCCCATATTGGCAATGTCACCATTGCGAAGGTTCACCTCTGCCGGGCTGCCCGCGCCTTCCACCAAGAGGAGATCCGCTGTTGCGGCCAAACGGTGAAAGCTTTCCAACACTTTTGGCATCAACGTGGGTTTCAGCTTTGCATATTCGCGCGCTTTCACGGTTGTCAGGCGTTTACCTTGCACGACAACTTGTGATCCGACATCTGTTTCTGGTTTCAACAAAACTGGGTTCATATCCACAATTGGATCGCGGCGTGCCGCCCAAGCTTGCAAGGCTTGGGCACGGCCAATTTCACCGCCATCAACCGTTACCGCTGCATTATTGGACATGTTCTGGGGCTTGAAAGGCGCAACAGACATCCCGCGCAAAGCAAAGGCACGGGCAAGCCCCGCCACAAACATCGATTTCCCGACGTTCGAACCCGCCCCTTGAATCATGATCGATTTGGCCATTGCGTGCCTCCTGATGGTTTCTTATCAATTCTCAAAGGGGGCTGCATCATGAACACGCCAGCACATCTTATTTTTGCGGCAACAGCCTTTGGTGGGAAATCGCGTGAAAGCGTGCTTGGTGCGGCCGTCCTTGGTGGATTTTTGCCGGATTTGTCGCTTTATGCCATGGCCGGAACGTCAATTTTCCTTTTGGATATCGAACCGCAACACGTCTTCGATGTTTTGTATTTCTCCGATGCCTGGCAACAAGTTTTTGCGATTGATAATTCTTTCATTCTTTGGGGTATCGCATTGGGCTTGGCCATTTGGTTCAAGTCATCGATTTGGGTGGCACTGTGCGCAGGGGCTTTGCTTCACCTGGCGTTGGATTTCCCGTTGCATGGGGAAGATGCCCGCATGCATTTTTGGCCTATAACCGATTGGAAGTTCATTTCACCCTTCAGCTATTGGGATACAGGTGGCGGTGCCAGGTGGGTGGGCCTGATCGAATCCACGCTTGCCGTATCCTGCGTGGTGATCTTGTGGCGCAGATGGCGACAATGGGCGTGGCGCAGTTTGTTTTTGTTGCTGGCCATCATGCAATTGGGCGTGTCGGGGATTTGGAGCTTCGTCTTTTGAAATAAAAAACGCGCCCAATTTGGACGCGTTTTCAAATTCAATTTTGGCTTTACGCTTACGCTGCTTCGGCCTGTGCCGCTTGACGACGTTCGCTTTCTTCGCGGCTGAGTGCCACAGACGTACGAACACCTTTGGAAACAAAATCCATCAAGCCATCCACAACACGTTCGTTAGGATCGATACCGGCGCAAGACAGCACCTCACGACCATCGCGGGAACGTGCCCAACGGGCGATTTGTTCGGGGCCGTTGCCATATTTCTTGTCATCTGCAATCGCATCGTCGAGTGCGGCCAACACAACCGCTGCGAACAATTTACGGGCACGGTTCCCTTGTTCGTTGTTAAAGGCATTTCCGTCTACGAAATCTTTCATGACGCGCTCCTATGTCTCAATCTGCTCTTGCACTTTGGTAACGTCGGTGGGTTATGACCCATAAATTCCGATTCGGGGAAGCATTTTTCGAATGGCTGCTATGCAAAAAATGCATAGCTTGTCTTCAAACCCACCAAAATACCTTTGCTTGTCACCTTATTGTTCACAAGATATAGGGTTCGACAAACATCCTTCAACCTTTTGCCATGGTTTTGCCACATGCCTAAAATTAACGGAAATGAAATTAAAATTGGAAACGTGCTGGAACATAACGGCGGTCTTTGGAGCGCGGTTAAAGTTGATCACGTAAAACCCGGAAAGGGCGGTGCCTTCGCCCAAGTTGAAATGCGCAATTTGCGCAATGGGTCCAAACTGAATGAACGCTTCCGTTCCGCGGACAAAGTGGAACGTGTTCGTTTGGAACAAAAGGATCAACAATTCCTGTATGAAACAGATGGAATGTTGGTGTTCATGGACATGGAAACCTTTGAACAGATTGAACTTTCTGCCGAAATCCTTGGTGATCGTCGCCCATTTTTACAAGATGGAATGACCGTTCAGATCGAATATTATGAGGCCGAAGCTCTTAGCGCAGCTTTGCCCCAGAAGGTGACCTGCAAAATCGTTGAAACCGAACCGGTGGTCAAAGGTCAGACCGCCGCGAATTCGTTTAAGCCGGCGATTTTGGACAACGGGATCAAAGTCATGGTGCCGCCATTTGTTGGGCCTGACGAAATGATTGTCGTTGATACAATCAGCATGGAATATACCGAACGGGCTTAATCAGCCTCAGGCGACAGCCGTGCGTCACCTGCCACCATATCTTGCGTTATCCTGTCAAAGCGGACATGGGCCAATGCTCGGCCCTTGGCCTGTGTAAACACATGACCAATTCTCTTTCCGTTTGAGGAAATTTCGGCCCCGATCGGGGCTTCACCTTGGATCGAAAGGCGTGTCAGCCCCTTTCGCAAGTCCGTTTTGTGTTTCATGCGGGCGGTCACTTCTTGGCCCACGTAACATCCTTTCTTGAAATCCACCCCGTGCAAGTTTTCAAATCCCGCTTCCAAGATATAAGTATCTTGTGTCAACTCGACCCCGGTTTGCGGGATCTGAAACATCACGCGAAACTCTGCCCAATCAGTGTCATCTGAAGCCCGTCCATCATAGGCACGCCATGCTTGGTCAGGAATGCGGGGATCTGGCAAAGAACCCTCTGGGGCAGGGCCCGTTCCTGTGGCAACAACGATGTCGGCGGGTTCAATCTGAACATCTGCACGCAGTCGATACATGTTCAGACGTTGTGCAAGCGCGGTTGCATGGCTTTCGGCCACGTCCAAAATAAAACCCTTATCCATGCGCACCAAAAAAAAGTCCGCCAGATATTTGCCTTGAGGTGTCAAAAGCGCGGCATACACAAGCGGACCAGACTCAATATCATTGGTCACCAGATTTTGCAGAAAATCATGGGCATCTTTGCCCGTGATGCGAAATGTGCTGCGTGGCGTTTCGGTCATGGGGTTTCCTTTTTGGTATTGTTTCATATAACCCCATTGTCTGGTCAATCCAGAGGGGACAATGCCTGCACCACTTTCCATAATCATTCCAACATTAAACGCTGGGGCTGAGTTGCCGGGGTGTTTCGCAACTTTGACCGAAGGATTGCAGAATGATTTGATCGCCGAAGTGATCGTGGTGGATGCGGGATCGCAAGATGCAACAAGACAGATCGCTGAAGAATGGGGGGCAAATGTCGTGCAGGTTGAACGACCTTCCCGTGGTGGACAGTTGCGGGCAGGGGCCGCAATCGCCAAGGCGGATCATCTTCTCTTTTTGCATGCGGACACTCAACTTACCTCAGGATGGGCATACTTGGTGCAATCCCAATTGGGCGAAGGCCCTGCCTGTTTCAAATTAAAGTTTCGCAGCCGACATTTTATGGCATGGGTCACTGCCGCTTGGGCCAATTTTCGCAGTCGTGCATTTGGCTTACCTTATGGCGATCAAGGGCTTTTGATTGCGCGGTTTGATTATGATCGGGTGGGTGGTTATCCCGACCAACCGTTGATGGAAGATGTGGCACTTGCCCGCGTTTTGCCGCGCATTTCCCTTTTGCCCGGCTACGCCTGCACCGGGGCATCACGGTATGCAAGGGATGGATGGGTGCGCAGGGGCGCGAGCAATCTTGCTTTGTTGTCTCGGTATCTTTTGGGGGCCAAGCCAGATGATTTGGTTAAGCGATATTAGGGTTGCTTGACCTTAAACAAAGGCAAGACTACGCAAGGTTTGCTGCGGTCCGAAATCTGTTGTGGGATCATCCATTTCGAACCGCTTGAAATATGAATGAAACCTATAGCGCTTCGTCTAAAACGCGATCCAAGTTTCCTGCGAAACGCTGCTATGAACCACGAGGTGAAACATGTCTTTGCGTCACGGACGATCTTATCTGGCCATTCCTGGGCCGTCGGTCATGCCCGATGCCGTGTTGCAGGCCATGCATCGACCATCCCCCAACATATATGCAGGGGATCTGATCGACCTGACCGACAGTTTAATCCCAGATCTTTTACATGTGGCGCAATCGACCGGAAAGGTCGCGATTTATGTGGGCAACGGTCACGCTGCTTGGGAAGCAGCACTTGCCAATATTGTGCAAGAAGGCGACCGAGTTTTGTTGTTGGCCACTGGCCGTTTTGGGCATTTGTGGGCCGATATGGCTGAACGCCTCGGTGTGGACGTTGATCGGGTTGAATATGGCAAAAGATCCCCGATCGAGGTTGATCAATTTCGCGATGCTTTGAAAAATCGAAATGATTACAAGGCGATATTGACGGTGCACGTGGATACGGCCACCTCTGCTAAAAGCGATATTTCAGCCGTTCGCGCCGTAATGGATGAAATGGGCAGTGATGCGTTGTTATGTGCAGATTGCATTGCTTCGCTGGGGTGTGATGAATTTCGGTTCGATGATTGGGGCGTCGATGTGATGGTTTCGGCCTGTCAAAAGGGTTTGATGACACCTGCCGGTATCAGCTTTGTCTACTTTAATGACAAAGCTGCCAAAGTTCGCGAAGGGCAACGCCGGGTCAGCGCATATTGGGATTGGCAACCACGCGTGGATCCTCAGATGTATTATCAATACTTTTGCGGCACGGCCCCGACCCACCATTTATACGGCCTGCGTGCCGCACTGGATATGATCAAAAACGAAGGCCTTCCTTCAGTTTTTGACCGCCACGCAGTTTTGGCCCGTGCGATTTGGGCCGCGGCTCAAGTGTGGGGGCAAGAAGGACCATTGGAATTGAACATCGCCAAGGCGGAACACCGCAGCCACGCGGTGACTGGCCTTCGCTTGACCCCACCTGACGCGACAACATTGCGAAACTGGACAGAGGAAAATGCCGGATTAATTCTGGGAATTGGGTTGGGTATGGCCGAACCAGACGACCCAGCATGGCACGGTTTTTTCAGGATGGGGCATATGGGGCATGTGAACCCCAGCATGATTTTGGGCCTTTTGGGAACGGTCGACGCCGGGTTGAAAGCAATTGGTGTTCCACATGGTGAAGGTGCCGTATCAGCGGCGACCCATGTGATCGCTGCGGCGACGACGGGCGCCCCATTGGATGATCAAATCAAGTCCTGCTGCGGTTAACAAAACTGACAGCAGGCCAAAAACCGCGCCAATAACCCAAAAGCCGAAGAAGAAGATCACACCAAGACTGACCAGAAACGGATCAGTGAAATCCTCAACTGGCTGAATGTGTTTCCGTTCTGACATGAACGATCGCATACCATAAAATATTGCCGTCAAAACTAAACTTTTTGTTAGCCGGCCGAGCGTAAGGCATCTGGCAGGGCATCGGCGAAGGCTGCCATTTCCTGTTCACCCCCGCAAGACACGCGAATGTGGCGGTTCAATGGGGACACGCCCGGCATTCTTACGAATACGCCCTGATCAATCAAACCATTTAAAACCAGCGTGGCAAATTCGTGATCACGTCCACAATCCACAGCGACAAAGTTGGTGGCAGACGGCACGGTGATCAAGCCATTTGAACGAGCGATTTTATCAATTTTGGTGCGGCTTTGAGCGACAAGCCCGGTGACATGCTTAAAATATTCTTGATCGGCCAAAGCGGCCAAAGCCCCAGCCTGTGACACCCGGGTCATGCCAAAATGATTGCGGACTTTGTCGAAGGCTTGAATTAAATCCACCGGTCCGAACGCATATCCAACGCGCGCACCGGCAAGGCCATAAGCCTTTGAAAAGGTTCGCATTCTGATCACGTTGGGGGTTTTAACCGGGATTTCGGGAATGGCCTCTGGCGGGGCCAAATCGGCATAGGCCTCATCCAGCAACAACAAACACCCCTTGGGAAGTTTGCTGGCGAATTCTGCCACATCTTGCCCACGGTGGTGGGTTCCCATGGGATTATCGGGATTGGCGAAATAGACCAGCTTTGCTTTAACTTGATGCGCTTTGGCGATCAGCGCATCAATGTCTTCGAAGTTTCCCTGATATGGAACAGTATGCAGATCACCCCCAAAGCCATTCACATGGAAATTAAACGTTGGATATGCCCCCAATGATGTGACAACCGCATCCCCTGGTTCGATAATCAAACGAACCAAGTATCCTTGCAAACCATCGATACCTTCACCCACAACGATGTGATCGCGGTGTACCCCAAGGTGGGCGGACAATGCCTCTTTCAAATCATGATTTTCGGGATCGCAATATTTCCAAGTCTCTTGAACAGCGGCGTTCATGGCCGCGATCGCTTTGGGCGAGGGGCCAAAGGTGCTTTCGTTCGCGCCAAGGCGGGCTTTAAAGGCGACGCCTCGTTGACGTTCCAATGCTTCGGGTCCCACAAAGGGCACCGCATTGGGAAGGGATTGGGCGATTTTGGTCAGCTTGATGTGGGTCATGACGGGGAAAATGCGGCGAATTTCCCCGCAACGCAAGGGATTGTGCGCGCTGCACGGCCGCATATCTTATCTGGTATGAACAGACGTACCTTCATTGCCACAGCCGCCGCCGCAGCCTCCGTGCGCAGCGTGCCAAAGATCACCCAGTCGGCCCCAGCCAAACGGATATTGATGCTGGTGTATGACAAATCAATCGGCGCGATGCGCGCAATTGATAAGATCGTGCGATAAGCGCTGGGTGGCGCTTATCCCATTTCGGCCAATCGGGCCAAAGCGTCGGCCAATTTGGCTTCTTCCTCTTCCCGTGCGGCCAGATTTTCGCGGGCTTCGGCCACAACCTCTTCCGGCGCTGAGGCAGCGAATTTGGGGTTGTTCAAACGACCGCGCAAACCGCCCAGTTCTTTTTGAAGTTT
>JAHDCF010000060.1 GCA_020630015.1 Planktomarina sp.
ACGACCCTAACCTTGGCAAGGTTATGCTCTACCCCTGAGCTACGCCCGCATCCGTCGGATATCGGTCAGATAAACTTGCCCGGCGTGGGCTTCAAGTCAAAATCTGACCAAATCCAAAAAAACTTTCACTTCTGTGGGTCGATCACAGGATTGAGGCAACCATCAACACGGTTATGGCCAAGCCCATCATCGCCAATGTCAGAACCATGCCGATTTTGCGCATTTGCATATTGGGGGGGCGGCTGGAAAATCCATAGGCGTGAATCGCCCGTCCCGCCAAAAAGCTGATGCCCAAAAGATGAATGATAAGGGCAGGGGCGCCATTCATTTCGATGGCCGCCAACATCAACATGGCAAGGGGCGTATATTCAACAAAGTTGGCCTGTGCGCGCATACGCTTTAACAAGCCTTTATCGCCTTCATCCCCCAAAGAGATTTTCTTAAGCCTGCGATAGGCAATAACGCGAACAGACAACCACAAGAACAAGCCTGCGGCCAATGACAGATAAATGCCGGTAATCGGTATCATGGTGTGAACGATCCTGTTTCTTCCACAACCTCGGCCGAAGTAAGGCCGAAGTCTTCTGTGTGTAAGATGCATTGTTTCCCAGATAACAACAATACACCAAATGCACCCGGTTCGTTTACAGAAAGGGCAGAGCTGCCAGGCCCAAGTTGCAACGGCATTTGATGGCAAGTGCTTTTGATCATGGACACCGGCATGCCGCGTGCACTGGTGAAGATGGATCGGTGGATGTGGCCATTAATGATGTGGCGCACATTTCCAGCCGAAGTCAGAATATCCAAAACTTCATCCCGGTTGCGAAGGTCGATGGCATCCATCCCATCAAATCCAGTTGGTGCCAGATGATGGTGCATCAATATAATCGCCGGCCCGTCCGCATTGGCCAACGCATCCCGCAACCATTCCAGCCGGTCTTCGCACAGCAATCCACTGTGCTTATCGGGTGCCATTTCATCCAAAGTATCCAACAGGATAACCGTTGTGTTCCCAAACTTTGAAACAGAGTGCTGAAATCCAGTGCGCCCAAACACCTTAGCAAAAGGCGTGCGCTGATCATGATTGCCCAACGTCAAGTGAACCGGCAAGGGCACATCGGCTAAAATATCCCTAAGTTCTTGATATTCTTTCTCTTCCCCATGATGGGTTAAATCCCCCATGAAAAAAATGGCCTTCGCATCACCATGGGTTGCAAGGGCATGTTCCAATCCTTGCTTCAGCCTTTCTTGTGGTGAAAGCCCAATAATATCCGCGCCCGCAGCCGTGATATGTGTGTCCGTGAAAAGAAGTATTTTTTGAAACGTCATGGCGCAGGCCTATTTCCAATCAGCCGGAATCCTTTCAGGGTGAAGAAGATTGCTGGAATGCGGCGCTGCACCCAATTCAATCTCTGCCCTGCTGGTGAAACCGCCAAAGACAGTTCCATCCCTTTGGGTCCAGCTCCAATCGACAATTGCGCTGCCGCTGAACGTTACTGTTTCGCCAATATTTAATCCGAAATTCGGCAATGGAACTTCAGCAACCATACCCGAAAACTTGTTGTTTGTGATGGTTGATATCGGCGTGACCCACAGCATGTCAGCCATGTTTGGAATATTGTTGGGCGATTTAAACACGACACGAAAAGCAGCGCCGGGCATAAACGAACCATTAGAGTTTTGAAGGTTGCGCAAAAAAGACGGCAGCGTTTCCCGCGCATCTTTGACACCCATCAAAAAGAGCGGATTTTGTTGCACATCAGCAAAATTGGCCCTGTGGGGCGCAGTCGCGCACCCAATCAAAAATGTGCAGAAAATTAAAATAAAAACTCTCAAGAAGCTTTTTCCGCGGTTTTAAAAAGTGTTACCCCACTTTGGAACAGATTTTCAGATTATTCCAGCTCGATCAACAAATCCTTTGCATCAATTTGCCCGCCTGCGGCAACGTGTAATGCTTTAACGGTGGCATTCCGCTCTGCATGAATTCCTGTTTCCATTTTCATGGCTTCAATCGTCAGCAGCAAATCACCTTCTTGCACCTCTTGACCGGCTTGGACGGCCACGGATGCAACAACACCCGGCATTGGCGCACCAATGTGGTTGGCGTTGCCAAGTTCCGCTTTGGGGCGGGCGACGGTTTCAGATTTAACCTTGCGATTTGGAACGCGGATAACACGCGGCTGACCGTTCAGTTCAAAGAAAACCCGGGCATCCCCTTCTTCATTCGTTTCGCCGATAGCTTGTAACAAGATTTCCAGGGTTTTGCCTGGATCAATCTCTGCGTTGATTTCTTCACCAGGGGTCATCCCGTAAAAGAAAGTGTGTGTCGGTAAGGTACGCACCGGCCCATATGTTTGGTGGCGCGACATATAATCAGTGAAAACCTTGGGATACATTAAATACCCATTCAAATCTTCATCATCGATCGATGCATCGTCAAGTTTTGCACACACCTCTGCGCGCACGGCTTCTAGGTCGATTGGTTTCAAGCTTTTACCGGGGCGGTTTGTGTCAGGCTTATCACCTTTCAGCACTTTCTTAACCAAGGCATCGGGAAACCCGCCTGGGGGCTGGCCCAGATTGCCGCGCATCATGTCAACAACGCTGTCAGGAAAGGCAACATCGCGCCCGGGATCTTCAACATCTTCACGGCTCAACCCTTGTGATACCATCATCAAAGCCATGTCACCCACCACCTTTGATGAAGGGGTCACCTTCACGATATCGCCGAACATTTGGTTCACATCGGCATAGGTCTGCGCCACTTCGTGCCAGCGGTCTTCCAGCCCCAAGGATCGCGCTTGGGCCTTCAGGTTGGTGAACTGACCGCCGGGCATTTCGTGTAAATACACCTCTGACGAAGGGGCCTGCATGCCAGATTCGAACGCCGCATAATGACCACGAACTGATTCCCAATAGTCTGAAATCTTGCGGATTTCACCCATATCCAACCCAGTGTCACGGTCCGTATGTTGCAAAGCCTCCACGACGGAGCCAAGGGTGGCTTGGCTGGTGTTCCCCGACAGCGCATCCATGGCGCAATCCACAGCATCCACACCCGCCTCTGAAGCGGCCAAGATGGTGGCACTTGCGATACCCGCCGTGTCGTGGGTGTGGAAATGGATCGGCAAGCCCACTTCTTCTTTCAAGGCTTTAACCAAAACCCGCGCTGATGCGGGCTTCAAAAGCCCGGCCATATCTTTCAGCCCCAATATGTGGGCGCCGGCGGCTTCTAGTTGTTTGGCCATATCGATGTAATATTTAAGGTCATATTTCGCCCGATCCGGGTTCAATATATCACCTGTGTAACAGATCGTGCCTTCGCAAACCTTGTTGTTGGCCACCACCGCGTCCATGGCGACGCGCATGTTTTCCACCCAGTTCAAGCTGTCGAACACACGGAACACATCCACGCCGGTTTCGGCGGCTTGTTTAACAAAGAACTGCACCACATTGTCGGGATAATTGGTATATCCAACACCGTTGGATGCGCGCAGCAACATTTGTGTCATGATGTTGGGCATGGCCTTGCGCAAATCACGCAAACGTTGCCAAGGGCATTCTTGCAGGAACCTGTAAGCCACGTCGAAAGTGGCCCCGCCCCAACATTCCATGGAAAACAGCTGCGGCAGATTCGCGGAATACGAAGGTGCGACTTTGATCATGTCCAAGGATCGCATGCGGGTTGCCAGCAAGGATTGGTGCCCATCTCGCATGGTGGTATCTGTGATCAGCAATTCTTTGCGATCGCGCATCCAATCGGCCACGGCTTGGGGTCCAAGTTCATTCAAGATATTGGCCGTTCCCGGCGTAGGCGCATCGGTCAAAAGGCGCGGCGGCCGGGGGGCTTTGATATCCGCCGGTGGCCTTGCGCGCCCTTCGGTTTCTGGGTGCCCGTTTACGGTGATGTCCGCGATATAGGTCAGGATTTTTGTGGCCCGGTCGCGGCGTGCTTTGAAATTGAACAGTTCGGGTGTCGTGTCGATGAATTTGGTCGTGTATTCATAATTCAAAAACGTCGGATGTTTCAGAAGATTTTCGACGAATGCGATGTTGGTGGATACGCCACGGATACGAAATTCGCGCAGCGCCCGGTCCATCCGCGCGATGGCGGCTTCGGGTGTGGGGGCCCAGCACGTGACCTTTTCCAAAAGGGAATCGTAATACCGCGTGATAACCGCGCCGGAATACGCTGTGCCGCCGTCCAAACGCACGCCCATGCCGGTGGCCCCACGGTATGCCGTGATGCGGCCATAATCAGGAATGAAGTTGTTGGTGGGGTCTTCCGTTGTGACCCGACATTGGATCGCGTGGCCATCCAATTTCACATCATATTGCGCAGCTGTGCCTGTGGCCTCTACCAAAGATTTGCCTTCTGCAATCAGGATTTGGGCACGCACGATATCGATGCCGGTGACTTCTTCGGTAACGGTGTGTTCCACTTGGACGCGGGGGTTAACCTCAATGAAGTAAAATTCGCCCGAATCCATATCCATCAAAAATTCGACGGTGCCTGCGCATTCGTAGTTCACATGTTCACAGATTTTCTTACCCAAGGCACAAATCTGTTCGCGCTGTGTGCCAGACAGATACGGGGCGGGGGCGCGTTCCACCACTTTTTGGTTGCGTCGTTGGACCGAACAATCCCGTTCGTAGAGGTGATAGATACTGCCGTGTTTGTCGCCCAAAATTTGCACTTCGACATGGCGGGCGCGGGTGATCATCTTTTCAAGATATCCTTCGCCGTTGCCAAAGGCCGCTTCCGCCTCACGTCGGCCTTCCAGCACCTTTTCTTCCAATTCGTCAGGGCCATTGATTGGGCGCATGCCCCGGCCACCGCCGCCCCAAGATGCTTTCAACATGATGGGATATCCCACCTCATCGGCTTGTTTGCGCACCAGATCCATGTCGTCGCCCAACACCGCGGAGGCCGGGATTACAGGCACACCGGCATCGATGGCCACTTGGCGTGCCGATGCTTTGTCGCCCAATTGGCGCATGGTTTTGGCTTTTGGGCCGATGAATGTGATGCCGTTCGCTTCGCAAGCATCCACTAATTCAGGGTTTTCAGACAGCAAACCGTAACCGGGATGGATCGCATCAGCGCCGCTGGCTTTGGCCACGCGGATAATTTCTTCGATGGACAAATATGCGGCGACGGGGCCCAGCCCTTCGCCGATTTTGTATGCTTCGTCAGCCTTAAAACGGTGCAGGCCCAGTTTGTCTTCTTCGGCATAAACAGCGACGGTCTTTTTGCCCAATTCGTTGGCGGCCCGCATAACCCGGATTGCGATTTCGCCCCTGTTCGCGATCAGAATTTTTTTGAAGTCGGCCATGGGTCTCTCCGTCGTTTTCGCAGTTGCAGCATTCTTACGCGTAAAACTAACAACCTCGCAACGCTTAGTTGGCGGCGAAACCGTTTAAAAAACGTCACCCGGTCCGTAGTTTTGGGTACAAAACTCAGGTTTCCATCGAAAACAATCAGACAGATTTTGAAAGCGGGGCCGCAGATGATTCTGCTGCTATGACGGCTTAATCACGCAGTTTGGCAGATCAGACAGATTGGCCGCCCCGATTTGAGCCATATTCAACCGCATGTCATCTTTGAGGATATGCACCAAATGATCGACACCTTTGTCAGCAAAGGCCGCGACGGCATAATGCCACGCCCGCCCCATCATGACAAAATCGGCACCCAATGCGAGTGCGCGCATGATGTCCAAACCGCCGATAACGCCACTGTCAAAGATGATTGGCATTTTGGATCCCGCCTCGGATCGGATATGGGGCAGTTGGGTTATTGTGGCGGGACCCGCTTCGAACTGCCGACCGGTATGATTGCTGACCCAGATCCCATCTACACCTGCCGCTTTCAAAGGGGCAACGTTTTCAGGATTAGATACCCCTTTGACAATCAAATCGCCTTTCCATTCGTCGCGTAACCAATTCAAAATATCCCAATCCGGCGCCCCACGGATGAGATGGCCTGCATGGGCAAGTGATGATCTGCTTTTGGCTTTATCCAAATAACTTTCCGCCAATCGCAAACGCGGCGGACCTTCGAATAGGGTACCGATGGCCCATCTTGGGTGGGTCATGATCTCCCAAATGGTTCTCGCGGTGATTTTTGGCGGCAAAGAAAGATTGGCGCGGCGTTGTCTTTCCCTGCGACTGTCATCTGGTACATCGACGGTCAGGATGAGTTTGGTGAACCCGCTGGCTTTTACGCGGCGGAGCATATCACGACGAATTTCTTCGTCTTTAGGGCAATACAGTTGGAACCAACCGTTCCCCTGCGCGTGGGGACCCACATCTTCGGGAATCTTCGTTGCGACTGTGGACAGGCAATATGGCAAATTATGGCGGGCAGCTGCTTTTGCCAAAATACGCTCCGCACCCGGCCACATCACCCCAGACATGCCAAGAGGGGCGATCCCAAATGGAACATCGAAGGTTTGCCCCATTATCGATGTTGTCCAATCCGGATCGATGGTGCCTTTCAGAATGTTCGGAATGAACAGCACATCATCCAATGCAGCACGATTGCGATGCACCTGTAATTCACGTCCTGTCCCACTGTCCAAGTATTCGAACGCAAAATGAGGAATGCGCTTTCGCGCCTTTTTGCGCAGATCAGACAGCGCCGGAAATTGCATATCAAGGTCCATATGTAAGCGCTTACATCATATGGACCCCAAAAGGGAAGACATCAAAAACTGTTTTTACTGCAGCAGGCTATCTTGCTGTAACTGCCTTCATATTGGCGCGATCGAATGTGATCGTTTCGCGAACCCAAGGCCCCTCTAACGCGGCAAGGGCCGCGGATTTGTTGGCGAAAGCATCAAAAATGTCAGCGGCATTGCTGGATGCGTCCAAATAGGTTTTTGATGGCACCCAAGATTCAGACACAATACCTGAACAAACAACCAGATCATGCTGGTCCAACAAAAAATGATAATAGTCGACTTGCCGCCCATCCGCGCGACGAAAAACGGTGCTTCCGTCGATCATTTCATAGGCACACAAAAGATGATCTTTGTTGCGCCCTCTGAAATTGGGGATCGTACCGGAATAAAGTCGGTGTTTGCGGCTGCACTCAAACGTCACTGAATTGGATAAACTGCCGGGTAAAAAAGTGACCGGTGCAAATCGGCGATCTGCCAAAACGCGTCTATGCATGATATATCGAATGGGCCGAAACCCGTTTGTCATAGTTTTGATTTTGTCGCCGACTTTCAAACGATCCGCACGCACAAGCCCGTCTGGTGTTTCAAAAATTCCTGCCGCGGTAAAGCAATCTGCGCTCGCCTCTGACGAGGCGGTGGTTTCTTCTTTAGAGGTGCTGGAAGATTCGGTGCTGGAAATCGCTTCCTTTTCTGTCGTTGTTGTTTTCGACGGTGTCTCGCTCGTTGTGGTTTCTTCTTTGGAGGTGGTTTCTGACATTGTGGGTTCCGCCTCTGATGTTTTTGAGGTGGTTGTGAAGCGTTCTGCCATTTCGGGGCCTCTTTTTTCTTAAACTTCAAAGGGGCAGAGTGCAGAGAGCTCATTTCAAAATGTTAAATATTGGCAGATTTCTTAGATTGTTGGTTAATAACCGGTGCATGAAGTGCATGTTTTGGTGTGTGAACACATCGCGAACAAAACTTTAACTTTTTGGTAACACCCGCTAAACTGCCGATATGAGCAGTATTGATGATTTTGATGCCTTCGAGGCCGCCGCAAAGCCGAAGTTAAGCCAAATGGCAATGGCCGCGCGTCCGACACCATATCTTGATGGATTAAACCCCGCCCAACGCGATGCGGTGGAAACTTTGACGGGCCCGGTTTTGATGTTGGCTGGTGCTGGTACCGGCAAGACGAAGGCTTTGACAACCCGGATTGCACATCTGTTAAACACGGGCACAGCGCGGCCCAATGAAATCCTTGCCGTGACTTTCACCAACAAAGCTGCCCGCCAAATGAAAACCCGCGTTGGCAACTTGATCGGCCAAGTGGAAGGCATGCCTTGGATGGGCACGTTCCATTCCATCTGTGTGAAGCTTCTGCGCCGTCATGCTGAGCTTGTTGGTCTAAAATCTAACTTCACCATTTTAGACACCGATGACCAAATCCGCCTGCTGAAACAACTTATTGCGGCCGCAAATCTGGATGAAAAACGATGGCCCGCACGCCAATTGGCGTCGATCATCGACAATTGGAAGAACAGAGCGTGGACCCCCGAAAAGGTTCCCAGCAGCGAAACCAGCGCGTTCAATCACCAAGGCACAGAGTTGTATGAACAATACCAAACCCGGCTGCGAGAATTGAACGCCGCGGATTTTGGGGATTTGTTGTTGCACGTCGTTGTGATTTTTCAGACCCGCGCAGATGTTTTGGAGCAATATCAGCGTTGGTTCAAATATATCCTTGTGGATGAATACCAAGACACCAATGTTGCCCAATATCTGTGGCTGAGACTGTTGGCACAGGGGCATCAAAATATTTGCTGTGTTGGGGATGATGACCAGTCCATCTATGGCTGGCGGGGGGCAGAGGTGGGCAATATCCTGCGATTTGAAAAGGACTTTCCCGGTGCCCATGTGGTGCGTCTGGAACAGAATTATCGCAGCACCCATCACATATTGGCGGCCGCGTCGGGTGTGATTGACGCCAACCAAGGCCGATTGGGCAAAACCCTTTGGACGGACAAGGAAGAGGGCGACAAAGTTCGCCTGATTGGCCATTGGGATGGGGAAGAAGAGGCCCGCTGGGTGGGTGA
Source organism: Planktomarina sp. (assembly GCA_020630015.1). Taxonomy (GTDB): domain Bacteria; phylum Pseudomonadota; class Alphaproteobacteria; order Rhodobacterales; family Rhodobacteraceae; genus Planktomarina. The sequence continues at coordinate 8,759 of JAHDCF010000060.1, forward strand.
AGAGGTTGAAGCCGCCCAAAAAGGCACGCGGGGGCAGCGCCCTTTTAACCTTGAAGAAATGGCCATTCTTGTGCGCGCCTCCCACCAGATGCGCGCCTTTGAAGATCGGTTCCTGACCATCGGCTTGCCGTACCGCGTGATCGGTGGGCCGCGGTTCTATGAACGGATGGAAATCCGTGATGCCATGGCATACTTTCGCCTTGCCGTTTCCACCGATGATGATTTGGCCTTTGAACGCATCGTCAACACGCCCAAGCGCGGGTTGGGCAATGTGGCGGTGCAGAAAATCCAAGGCGCCGCGCGGGCCAATGGGGTGTCCCTGTTTGAAGGTGCACGTATTGCCGTGATGACCAAGTTGATCGGCGGTAAGGGTGGTAAGGAACTGGAAAAGCTGGTGGCGGGCATCGATCGCTGGCACGCGCAAGTTCGCAACGAAGCCGACACCCACATTGAAACCGCCGAGATGATCTTGGACGAAAGTGGATATACTGAACACTGGCAAAACGACAAAACGCCCGAAGCGCCGGGGCGCCTCGAAAACCTGAAAGAATTAGTGAAGGCGTTGGAAAACTTCGACAACCTTCAGGGGTTCTTGGAACATGTCAGCCTGGTGATGGACAACGAACAGGATGCGGACGGCGAAAAGGTGTCCATCATGACGTTGCATGCGGCCAAAGGTTTGGAGTTTCCCATGGTATTCTTGCCCGGCTGGGAAGACGGGCTGTTCCCATCGCAGCGGTCCATGGATGAAAGCGGGTTGAAGGGTTTGGAGGAAGAAAGGCGTTTGGCATATGTCGGCATCACACGCGCCGAAGAGGTTTGCACAATTTCATTTGCCGCCAACCGACGCGTGTATGGGCAATGGCAATCGTCGTTGCCAAGCCGTTTCATTGATGAACTGCCAACAGACAACGTAGATGTGTTGACCCCCCCGGGCCTTTACGGCGGCGGATACGGGGCGGCAGGCATGGCGGGCCAAGCCAGCCCGGCCATGCAAGGCGCGGCTGCAAGTGATATGTTTGAGAAGGCCAGCAAAGCTGATGTTTACAATTCGCCCGGATGGCGACGCATGCAATCGCGCGGGGTGGGGGGCGGATTGCGCACCCCTTCAGAGGCCAAGAACATGACCATCGACCTGACTGCGACGTCCGCCTACGGCGTCGGCGACCGGGTGTTCCACCAGAAGTTCGGGTATGGTGAGGTCATGGACATCGAAGGCGACAAGCTGGACATCGAATTTGACAAAGCAGGTTCAAAGAAGGTGGTGGCCAAGTTCGTGATGAGCGCGGACGCAGCGGATGATGTGCCGTTTTGAGGGG
>JAHDCF010000017.1 GCA_020630015.1 Planktomarina sp.
CGTCATGCTCGTCATGCTCGTCATGCTCGTCATGCTCGTCATGCTCGTCATGCTTGTCGTTCGCGTGTTCGTCGTGTTTTTTGTCGTGGTCTTCGTGGTGACCTTCACCTTCGAAAACGGCCAACACCATTGTGTCAGGCGCAACTGCATTTGCGGTTTTTGTCAACCAAGGCGACAGTTCGTCATTCACAAACACGATCAAACTGGCGTTTTCCACCTCTCGCACTTGGGACGGGCGCAATGTGATGTGATGCGCATCTGCGGTGGGGGGCACCAAAGCAGATACATTTGCCAAATCTCCGGCCACCAATTCGGTCAGGCGCTGAACGGGGGCAATATCGGTGACAATGCGCATGGGATCGGCTTTCAAACCAAATGGCATGCAAAGAAGGGCGGTGCATAGGGATGATCTCAACATTCCTGCGCTGTATTTGTTATAATATAACATTGCAATGGGGGTTGGGATTTATTTTGCGCCTGCGCGAATGATGTGTACAGCGGTATACCAAATTCCGAGTTATATTTTTGCAAATTGCACAGAAAAAACGTTGCAGAATCTGTGGTTGGGTCCTTAACAATAGCGCGTTGCCCTTTGATTTCATGGGCAAAGGGAGATTATGGGGGTCCGGTTTGTCCCAGACACAAGACGCGTTCGTCGAATTTCGGCGGGTACAAAAAAGTTATGACGGTGAGGTATTGGTCGTTAAAGACCTGAACCTGAAACTGCCCAAAGGCGAATTTCTGACGATGTTGGGGCCATCTGGGTCCGGGAAAACAACCTGTTTGATGATGCTTGCTGGTTTTGAAACAGCGACACATGGGGAAATCTTGTTGGATGGTCAGCCCATCAACAATATTCCGCCGCACAAACGGGGCATAGGTATGGTTTTCCAAAACTATGCTTTGTTTCCGCACATGACTGTTGGTGAAAACCTGAGCTTTCCGTTGGAGGTTCGCAAAATTGGCAAGGCTGATCGCGAAGTGAAGGTCAAACGTGCCCTTGATATGGTTGAGATGGGCGATTTCATCAATCGCCGTCCTGCCCAATTATCAGGGGGACAGCAACAAAGGATCGCCTTGGCCCGCGCCTTGGTGTTTGAGCCTGAATTGGTTTTGATGGATGAACCACTGGGCGCTTTGGACAAACAGCTGCGTGAAAAGATGCAGTTTGAAATCACCGATTTGGCCCACCGTCTTGGGATCACCGTGGTTTACGTGACCCATGATCAGACCGAAGCCTTGACCATGTCTGACCGGGTTGCCGTGTTCAACGATGGGGTAATCCAACAGATTGCACCACCCGATGTCCTGTACGAAAGCCCGGACAACAGCTTTGTTGCCCAATTCATTGGTGAGAATAACACATTGGCCGGCGTGGTGGATTCCATTGATGGTGATGTTTGCCAAGTGAAGTTGGACAGCGGCGATATCATTGATGCAACGCCCGTGAACGTATCGAAGGTGGGGGAACGCACCTTGGTGTCGATCCGCCCTGAACGTGTGGAAGCCAATCCAAAACGCCTGAAAAAAGGGGCACATACCCTGAAGGCGGAAGTCTTGGAATTCATCTATATGGGCGATGTGTTCCGCACCCGCCTGCGTGTTGCAGGCAATGACGAATTTATCATGAAAACACGCAACGCGCCTGATCAACAGCGCCTTACCCCGGGTGAGGAGATCGAGATCGGGTGGTTGCCAACCGATTGTCGGGCACTTGATGCCTGATCAAACCCACCGGACGGGTTCGTTCCGGGTCCATTGAGGACAAGAGTACAACAAGGGAGAGTACTATGAAGAAACTTACTACACTTGCGACTGCAAGCGCTATTGCAATGGTTGCTGGCGGTGCTTTTGCAGCAGACAGCATCACAGTTGTCAGCTGGGGTGGGGCTTATACAAAGTCTCAGGTCGAAGCTTACCACAAGCCTTGGATGGCCAAAACTGGCAACCAAATCGTTTCAGAAGACTACAACGGTGGTTTGGCTGAAGTGAAAGCACAAGTGGAAGCCGGCAACGTAACTTGGGACGTTGTTGACGTTGAATTCTCTGACGCTGTTCGCGGTTGCGACGAAGGCTTGTTGGAAGAAATTGATCACTCCATGCTGCCTGCGGCCCCTGATGGAACATCAGCTGCTGACGACTTCATCGAAGGCGCGCTTCCAGATTGTGCTGTGGCAAACATCGTTTGGTCCACCGTTTTTGCTTATAACAGCGAAAAAACATCTGGCGTATCCGGCATTGCCGATCTGTTCGACACAGCCAAATTCCCAGGTAAGCGCGGCCTGCGTAAAAACCCAAAGGCCCTTTTGGAAATGGCATTGATGGCTGACGGCGTTCCTGCCGCTGACGTTTATGACGTTCTGGGCACAGACGAAGGCGTTGATCGCGCATTCGCAAAACTGGACACCATCAAAGGTGATGTTGTTTGGTGGGAAGCAGGCGCACAGCCACCACAATTGTTGGCTGATGGTGAAGTTGTTATGACTACAGCCTATAACGGTCGTATCTTTAACGCTGTTGCATCTGAAGGTCAGCCGTTTGAAGTGAACTGGGACGGTCAGATCTTGGACTTCGACCTGTGGGTGATCCCAAAAGGCGCGAAGAACAAAGAAGCCGCGATGGACTTCATCTCATTCTCAACAGACACACAACGTCTGGCAGACCAAGCGTCTTGGATCTCTTACGGTCCGGCACGTAAATCTTCTGGTCCGCTTGTGGGTAAATTCCACGACGGTTCTGTTGAAATGGGTCAGCACATGCCAACAGCAGGCGAAAACCTGACAAACGCATTGGTCAACAACTTTGAATTCTGGGCTGATAACCAGGACGAACTGAACGAGCGTTTCAACGCTTGGTTGGCTGGCTAATCTAAAGGGTGATTTGGGTGCGCAAAATGCGCACCCAAGGTCCTTTGTAATATCGTAGGGTGCGCCCATGGCGCACCTTGCCTCACTCGTAATCCCCAACCCAGGATCAACCGAATGACCGAAACAACCGGCCCGCTTTTGGCGGCAGATGGTACCCCCCTAAAGCGGAAACTGGCGCAATCGCTGTTTCGCAGTCGTGCACGGGCCTTTGGCCTGACGTTGCCGCTTTTGGCGTTTATCATCGTGGTTTTTGTGATCCCGATTGCACAGTTCCTGACGCAGGCCGTGGTGGATGACAGGTATTCCAGTCTGATGCCCAAATCCACAATCGCACTGGCAGAATGGGATGGCGTCAGCGAACCGAGCGAGGCTTTGGCCGCCGCTGTTGTGGCTGATTTGGCCTTGGCCAAAGAAAACAAAACCATTGGTAAGGTGGCGACGCGCGTGAACCGTGAAAAATCCGGGGCACGCAGTTTGTTTACCAAAACCGCGCGCCGCGCCGCCAAAATGGAAGCCCCATTTCTGGATGCACTGTATGAGCGTGACAAGAAATGGCGGGATATTGAAATATGGCAGGGGATGAAGGTCGCCTCCAAAAAATATACAGCCGCTTATTTGGCCGCGTCTGTGGACCGCAAAATCACAGCGGACGGGAAAATCGTGCGCCAAGATGAACAGCGACGCATTCACATCACCCTGTTTCAAAAGACGATCTGGATCGCCTTTTTGGTAACATTGTTTACGTTCTTGCTGGGATATCCTGTGGCATTCCTGCTGTCGACTTTGCCGATGCGAACATCAAACCTGTTGTTGATCCTTGTATTGTTGCCGTTTTGGACATCCCTGTTGGTGCGGACGACAGCGTGGATTGCCATGTTGCAAGGTGAAGGTGTGCTGAACGATTTGTTTGTGGCCTTCGGGATTGCAGGCGATGATGCACGGTTTTCCATGATTTATAATCTAACAGGCACTTTGATTGCGATGACGCATATCCTGTTGCCGTTTATGATTTTGCCTCTGTATTCCGTGATGAAAACAATTCCGCCGTCTTATACCCGGGCGGCAAAGTCCATGGGCGCAACCGATTGGACCACGTTTTGGCGGGTGTATTTTCCACAATCGGTACCGGGCATTGGGGCCGGGGCCTTATTGGTGTTCATTCTTGCGATCAGCTTTTACATCACACCTGCGTTGGTGGGTGGCCAAGACGGCCAAATGATTTCGAACTTTATTGATTATCACATGCGCGGTTCTTTGAACTGGAACTTGGCTGCGGCCCTTGGGGGTGTGTTGTTGGTGATCGTATTGTTCTTGTTCTGGGTTTACGACCGCGTTGTCGGTATCGACAATATGAAGTTGGGATAAAAGAAGATGAGCGAACCAAAGCAATATCGGTATGTCCCGCCCCAACCCCCAATCCATTTCACCTTGGGCATTCTGGCCGGGTTTGGGTTTTTGGTTGGTCTTGCCACCGCGCAGGGCCACCTGCCATCCATGTTGCCATATGCGGCGATTGGGGCTGTGTTATTTGCGGCCTTTGCCTTTGGCATTACCCGTCTTGGGGATCGCCCGTTTGTTGCGGGCCTGATTGGGGTTGTTGCGTTCTTGGCCGCCGGCAGCGCGTTGGTGTCTTTTCCTTATGGCGTGTTGATGGCGGTTTTGGGTTTTGTGATGGGGCGCATGGTGTGTTGGTTGCATTCGGGGCGATACCGCCTGCCTTTGCCGCCTTATGCCACCGCCAAACAGGTTTTGTGGTTTTATACCTTCCGCACCATTTGTGGTTTGATCTTCTTATTTTTGATCACGCCGATCATCATTTTGATCCCCCTCAGCTTTAACCAACAACCATACTTCAGCTTTACCGAAGGCATGTTGGCCTTGGATCCGGCTGCATTTTCCTTGCGTTGGTATTGGGATATTTTGGCCAACGGCATGGCTGATCCAAATGCGACAACCGGTTGGTGGGCCGATATGTGGAACAACGCCCAATGGGTGCGGTCGATCAAAAACAGTTTCTATTACGGCATTCTGGCAACCATCGTGGCCACATCCGTTGGAACGCTTGCTGCGATTGGTTTGGCGTCCAGCGATATGCCTTGGCGGCGCCCGATTATGGCTTTGCTGATCTCGCCCATGATTGTGCCTTTGGTCATCATCGGGTCCGGCTTGTTCTTCTTCTTCTCTGATGTGGGGTGGGCCAAGCAAGGGGATTTCCGTGGCGATCTCGCGATCATTTTGGCCCATGCGGTTTTGGGAACGCCTTATGTCATCATCACAGTGACAGCGACTTTGGCTGGCTTTGACAAATCGTTGACACGCGCCAGCGCCAATATGGGGGCCGGACCGGTTCGAACCTTCTTTAAAATCCAGATGCCGTTGATCACACCGGGTGTCATTTCTGGCGCTTTGTTTGCGTTCATCACCAGTTTTGACGAAGTGGTGGTGGTGTTGCAATTGGCCGATGTACGCCAACGGACCATCCCGCGCCAGATGTTCTCAGGCATCAAGGAACAGATTTCGCCCACGATTTTGGCGGTTGCGACCATCTTGGTCATCATCTCGATATTGTTGTTAACCGTGGTGGAATTGTTGCGCCGCAGGTCTGAACGGCTTCGCGGGTTGAGCCCGGCATAAACAAACAGCGCCACCCATTGGGTGGCGCAATTGTTTTGGCATCTGCCTTAAGTTTACGTCTTGGTGAACAATTTTCCCGGCCCATCAAAGGCATCTGGGATATTGCCCAGTTGCCCCATGTGCCACGCCAAAACCTGATTGCTGCTGAGGACGGGAATACCCAGTTGGGCCTCAAGATCATCGATGATGTTCAGGGTGCGAAGGCTGGTGCAGCTCATGAATATCCCGTCCACATCGGCACCGTGACACAGCGTTTTTGCGGCTGAGGTGAGCGAGGTTTCAGAAATACGCACAACTTTAGCATCTTCACCTTCGGCGAAGGTTCCAAACGATGGGCTTTCAATCCCGGCATCCGCCAACACATCCCTCAGGTTTTGGGAAACCTCCTCGATATAGGGGGACAGAAATGCAATTCGGCGCAAACCCAGATGCCGACAGGCAGCAATCAGGGCGGACACAGGTTCTGTCACAGATTGGGTGTTGGCCCCTGATTTGATCAGGCGCGCAATTTCTGATGCACCGATTTGCGCGGTACCGGATGTGCACCCATACCCAACCGCGGCCATGTGATGGGGTTGTGGGAAAAGGCTGGCGGCCGTGGTCATGTGGGCCGCCATATCTTGCAAGGTGTCTGGGGTAACCTCGGCCGCATTTGGCACACGGTTCATATAGATTTCGCAGTTCCGCCGCATCGCGTGCATATCAAGTTCGATGGTTTCGTCCGATTGCAGGATGACCATGCCAAACCGGGCGGGGGCAGGGGTGCTGTCATAGGTAAATTGGGTCATGAGATCACCGGTATTTCGGGGGCCTGACGCGGCGAAAGGAATTCCGCCCCCGTTTTTCGGATAACGATGTTTTCTTCGTGCACCATCAAACGCCCTGGCGCAATTTCAATACCCGGTTCAAGGGTTAAAACCATGCCTTCTTCGATCTGAGTGTGATCATCCGACGTCAGGCTGGGCCATTCTGTCAGCGACAACCCAAGGCCATGCCCCAAGCGCCCTGTGTCTGTTGCACCCACGATATCAGCCATGGCGCGCCACAGGTCGCTGGCCTTGATGCCCGGGCGCGCAATGGCGAATGCTGCATCGCTTGCTTTGATGAGTTCTTCATGGGCCCGCGCCACATCATCGGCCGGATCCCCGATCGACCAGTTGCGATCAAAATCGCAAAAGTATCCGTTGGTCACCATGCCAGTATCCAACATCAACACATCCCCGTTTTGCACCGGGCGATCGCTTGCGGGGGAAATGACATCCCCATATCCACTTGGCGCACAGCCACCGGCAAGATATGGCACCCAATCTGCCCCCTCTTGCAGGCACAGGGATTGAAAATCGCGAAACACGCGCGACAACGGGGTGCCTGGCTGTGCGATTTCGGGAACCCGCGCAAAGGCCCGGCCTGCGGTGGCACATGATTTGGAAATCATCGCGATCTCATGATCAGATTTGATCAGGCGCAGCCTTCGCAAGATGCCTGCATCATCAACAATCGGATGGGCGGCATTCAGGGTTTGCCACCCCGAAAGTGGCATGCGCAGGCTGGATTGTTGGCCCATGGGGGTGCCCACGCGACCAAAAGGGCGCAAAGTATCAATCAGGAGGCTGATGCCTTCGTCATCAGGTTGCGGCGCGGGCCAAGTCCTGATGTCATCAATCCAAGTGCGGCCCATCAATTCTGCACCAATCGCTGGGATCACAGCGATTGGTTTGCCCGATGCGGGGACAACCATGTACCACGGGCGGCACGGGCTTTCCCAAAACCGGGTCAGAAATCCGGTGAAATATCGAAGATCGGTCTCATTGGTCACAAAAAGGGCGTCCAAGCTTGCCTCGGACATCATGGTTTGGGCGCGATGAAGCCTGTGTTCGAATTCTTCATCCGGAAAATACATGGCTATTCTGGCCCTTCTGACAAGATGATCATGACACGGGAATTGGCATCCATCCCCAGTTCAGATGCATTTGCAACCAAGGCACCTGCCAGCCCACCTGCACCCGATGGAGTGGAGGGCATATTGTATTTTGCGGCTGCTTGTGCACCGGCTTTGCCTTCATCCTCTGATATCAGCATGAAACCATCGGCGTCACGGGCCAATCCCTTCAGGGCGATCAGCGAAGCCTCTTTGCAATCCAGTCGTCCCATGCAGCTGTCACCCCCAGTGGTGGTGACAAAATCACCGGCCTTGATGCATTCGAACAGGGCGGGTGCCATGTCGGGTTCAACCACGGTGATATGCGGCGCATCACCCCAAATTTTGCGTGCCATTGCCGCGGCGGCACCGGCCAATCCGCCCACGCCGGCCTGCAAAAAGATATGGGTGGGCGCCCTGTCCATTTGGGTTTCTGCCTCGGCCATAAAGGCGGTGTAGCCTTCCATCAAACGGTGGGGAATTTCTGTATATCCCGGCCACGACGTGTCAGACAGGATTGTCCAACCGTTGGCCTTTGCATCCTCCATGGCGGCGTTCAAACTGGCGGTGTAATCGTCACCTCGTCTGACGACCGTTGCCCCCAAATCGCGCAGGCGTACGGCAAAGGCCTCTGGCACTGTTTCAGAGATATAGATCGCGGCCTTCGCGCCAAAGGCTTTGGCCCCTGCCGCAATGCTGAGCCCGTGGTTGCCCGCGGTGGAGGAGGCATAGGTGATTTGCGAAACATCAGCTTTGTCCACGCAGGCCGCATGGGCAATGACATAAGCCGCACCAAGGGCCTTGAAGCTTCCTAATCCCATGCGTTGCCGTTCGTCTTTGATGATGACTTCACCAACACCCATGTCTTGGGCCAATTCTTCAGATTTCACCGTGGGAGTTGGGCCGGCATCTGGACATCGATCCAACAGCGTTTGAACGGCATTTGCATTTGTGGATGGGGCGGGAATGTCGCGCAGGATCTGAACGTCAAGTCCCGGGCCGCGATATGGGTTGTTTAAATAGGTCATGTCCGCACCAAATCCGGCTTGTGGCCCATGGGTCAAGCCTTAAGTTTGTTGACACATCATCCAATGCGCATAAGCTGATCCGACTGCAAAGAAAGCGACATTTCATGAAGTTGACACGCCCTCATCACACTGCCCCAACAGATGCTGATACACGCCGATCCGTGCCCGTACGGGTGTGTTATCCCATCGCGGGCCTTCCGAGTCTGTTGCCTTCAAACGTTTCTGATATGCGTGCGGGGGCCTCTAAGGTGGATGAGGTGTTGGTCGCCCCTCGTGAGGCTGGGTGCATCGATGTGCCCGCCGGGTCGTTTCTTCGCATTAGTAGTGTGGATGGGCCGCAAGTCGGGGATTTGAACCTTTGGAAAACGGACAATATTGCCGAACGGTTCTTTTCAGGAAAAACGCGCGCGTTATACGGCACCCATGTCAGCACCGGCGATACGTTATATTCAAATCTTCCGTATATGCGGGCGTTGGCCACGATCACGGATGATAGCTTGGATTGGTATGGATACGATGCCGATGGGGGATCAGTTCATGATGTCATTGGAACAAGATGCGACCCTTACACCGGGCGATTGTTATCGGGGGATGATTATCATCATTGTTGCCATTCAAATCTGACAAGGGCCTTGGCGGACCATGCCGGAATTCCAATCTCAGAGGCGGAACTGCACGTGCATGATGTATTGAATGTCTTCATGTTGACCGGGTTCACCCACGACACCCATCAATACTTTATGAAAGCCAGCCCCGTGCGCCCCGGGGATTATCTGGAATTTCTGGCCCATACAGATATCACAGCTGGTCTTTCGGCCTGTCCGGGCGGGGATTGCGGGGATGAGCATTCTTCGGATGTTGCTGCCTGTTTTCCGTTGCTTATGGAGGTTTATTCACCTGATCCTGAAGACATTGGTGAATTCACAGAAAGCCTGCCAAACCCCTATGATCGTAGCCACGGTCGTGGCTGATTGTAGCCTTTAAAACCGATTCGAAATTAAAAGAGTTTTCACGATTGAAATACTACCTAAGGGTGTTTTTTCAGACGTGACTTTCTTCCATAAGTGGCGATTCCAAAACAATATCGGCGGAAATCCACGAATGTATTGACTTCGTAAACAATGGCTTGCTGTAAATGTTCGATTGGTTATCCATTTGTTAAAGAGTGTGTTAGGTGTAACCCATGGATTTTGTATTTTTGCCCGTCATGTTGGGCGTCGCACTATTGCTTGCGTTGGTGGACGATGGCGGGAACGATGCGGCTTCGCCTGCCCAAGAGGATGTCGTCGACGACGAACCACCAGCAGGTCCAGATACAACTCCCGTTTTGGCAAATGACCAAGTCTCCTACACTGGCAATAATTTTGCAGAAACCGTTACGGGAAATGCCTTGGCCAATGACATTGATGCCAAGGGCAACAATGACAAAATCTTGGGCAAAGCGGGAAATGACACACTTTTGGGTGATGCTGGCATCGACATTTTGTCGGGCAATTCTGATGATGATGAAATCTATGGCGGCGCTTGGGATGACGCGATTGGCGGCGGTGCGGGTAATGACAACCTGAATGGCGACAACGGTTCTGACACGATCTTTGGCGGTTCGGGGTATGATGAAATCGACGGAGGTTCCCAGTCTGATCTACTGGTTGGGGAACTGGGCGATGATACGCTGGTTGGCGGATCGGGCGCTGATATCTTGATTGGCGGAACATGGGATTTGCCGCTGGCGGATGATCAAGCCAAGGAAGATGCCTTCGGAGAATACCGCCTGTCAGTGCAGGAAAATGGCGGTGAAAATGCGAACCCCTTGATCCGCACAGCAGATTTTTCAAATATCAGTCAATCGGGCGATGGTTCCGACGTTTTGATCGGCGGGGATGGAAACGACGCCTTGTTCCTTGGCAACCACGACACCGGTGTTGGGGGCCGCGGCGACGATATCTTTGTTGTTTTGGAAGGCGGCAGTGGGTCAGCCCTGATCAAAGATTTCAACTTTGGCAAAGACAAGTTGTTCATTCAATATTTCGAAGTTCTGAACCCACTGGGGCCGCCGGAGGTTGAAATTCGAAATGCTGGGCCGGACGCCATTGTTTTGGTCGATGGTGATATTGTTGCGCGCATGGAAGACGGGGCAGGAAAGGTTGCTGCCTCTGATTTGGGTCTTTTCGCGATCTCAAGCTGATGTATCAAATGCCACCCGAAACCCGGTGTGGGAGGTACTGCTGTCGGGTGTATTCCCCGTGCGCGCGGCGATGCGATACCGCGTGCAATAACTTTCGTGGCACAAAAAGCTGCCACCTTTGATCAGTTTATGATGACGCATTGCTTTGGCATGTGCTTTGCCGGCCTTTGACAGCGATCGATTTCGGAAATCTTCGGCACACCATTCCCAGACATTTCCAACCATATTGAACAATCCAAACCCATTGGGCAAATAGGATGTCACCGGGGCAGGGCCTGCAAATCCATCTGCACCCGTATCAACATGGGGGAAGTCCCCTTGCCAGATGTTGCAGGGAAAATGGTCTGTGTCGTCGGGGGCTTGATCCCCCCACGGGTATGTCACATCGCCAAGACCGCCACGGGCCGCGTGTTCCCATTCTGGTTCTGTGGGCAATCGTCCGCCAACCCAATTGGCGAAGGCACGTGCATCGTTCCACGACACATGGGTGACTGGAAGATTTGGATCACATGCATCCCCGCCATATGGCCCAAAAGGTGTGCGCCAATTGGCCCCTTCAACCCGCCGCCACCATTCGGCCCCAACAATCCCGTCGGTATGGCCGGTTTCCTTTGGGACATGGGCATGAAAGACAAAAGACCAGCCAAATATTTCCGCATCGGTCTGAAACCCGGTTTGGCTGACAAAGTTCTGAAAATCCAGATTTGACACGGCTGTTTTGCCCAAGGCAAAGGGTTTCACCCGCACGGTGCGTTGTGGCCCTTCGCCATCCACTTTGATCATAGGCCGGTTGGTGCCAACCAAGGCTTTTCCACCGGGAATATTAATGACATCCCCCAGATACGACCCATGGCCAGAAATCGGGGGATGAACCTGCGTGGTCCCCCCGCGTGGGGGCGCGCAACATGATTTGCCGTCCAAGAATGCGCCTTTCAGTTTGGGTCGTTTCGTTCAGGATATCCAAGGTCGAAGTGTACGTCATCCCCAGAAAACAGGCGCAGGACGCAGGCGCATTAATCGTTCAAACGCTGCGGGTAAGACCCCCATCAACACGTAGATTTTGCCCAGTGATGTAACTGGATCTTTCAGACGCCAAAAAGACAATCGCCTCGGACAGTTCGCGCACATCTGCATAACGTTCCATGGGGATGCGATCGACCCGATCCTGCTTTTCCGGAAGGGAATTGATGAAGCCCGGTAAAATATTGTTCATGCGCACGCGGTCTTGTGCGTTTTGATCGGCGAAAAGCTTGGTGAAACCCGCCAACCCGGCGCGGAACACGGCCGATGTTGGAAAATCTGGATCAGGTTCAAATGCCGCAAAGGTTGAGATATTCACAATGGAACCAATACCTTGATCCAGCATGATCGGGGTGACCAAACGGGCCATTCGAATGACATTCAACAGGTAATAATCCATGCCGAGGTGCCAGTCTTCATCAGTGATTTCAAGAATGTCGCCCTTTGGCCCATGACCTGTGTTATTGATCACGGCATCGATGCGCCCAAATCTGTTCATTGTTGCATCAACAAAGGCCTTTAGATCATTTGGGTTCAGTACCGATCCAGTGAAGCCAAGACCGCCCAATCCTTCACCCACGGCTTTTCCTTTGCCCGAAGATGACATGACAGCAACGTCAAACCCATCTTCATTCAAGGCCCGTGCCGCATCAGCGCCGATGCCACTGCCACCGCCGACAATCATTGCAACTTTGGTCATGATACTCTCTTCCTTCGATTTATCCGATGAATGTGCCAAGCTGGGTCGGCAAAAACGACTTGGCATCAACCCCCAACGATTGCGCCGCGCGCAAAGGCCAATAAGGATCGCGCATCATTTCACGGGCCAGTAGAGCAATGTCTGCGGTGCCGTTGGCAATGATGTCTTCGGCCTGTTGCGCCTCTGTGATGTAGCCGACAGCCATAACAGGCATGTCTGCCGCTTTGCGCAAGTCACCGGCCAGGCCCACTTGATCGGCGGTACGTGTGCCCATAGATGATCGCGACGCAGGGGTTGCACCGCCCCCAGAACAATCAACGATGTCCACGCCGCGGTCTTTCAACCATTTTGCCATCTGAATGTTGTCTTCGATGGTTAAGCCCCCATCAACCCAATCCACGACCGAAAGCCGAACCGCCAGTGGTAGGTTTTCGGGCCAAACAGCGCGAACACGATCAACGATTTCCAGCATCATGCGCGCGCGCCCAGCAAGGTTACCGCCGTATTCATCTGTGCGCGTATTCACGAGATGAGAAAAGAAACTGTGCAACAAATACCCATGCGCCCCGTGAATTTCGAGCATCTGATACCCGGCGTCCAATGCCAGTTTTGTAGACGCCACAAAATCGCTTTGCACCTTTTCGATGTCGTCTTTTGTCATGGCCGACGGCGTTTTCCAAAGGCGTTTTCCATCCGGATCAAAGACCTCTCCAGTTGGCCCTTTGGTGGGCCAACCGCCATCTTCATCAGAAAGATGGTCGCCACTTTTCCAAGGTGCTGAGGCAGATCCTTTCCGACCGGCGTGCCCGATTTGAATACCCGCAACAGCCCCCTGAGATTTGATGAAATCGTTAATGGGGCGAAGGGCATCAACCTGCGTTTCGTTCCACAAGCCAGCACAATCAGGTGTGATCCGGCCTTCTGGTGAAATTGCTGTGGCTTCCGCAATAATCAATCCGGCACCACCCACAGCGCGCGATCCAAGGTGCACCATGTGCCAAGGCTGCGCCACACCATCAATGGATGAATATTGGCACATGGGTGACACGCCAATGCGGTTGCGCAAGGTGATGTCTTTAATCTTGAGGGGGGTGAAAAGGGCTGACATTACTTCGCCTTTTCATCAACCGCGTTCATAAAGGCCAATCCCGATTGTCCCAGTTCAGTTTTGGCAAAGACCCCACCCAGCTTAACTTGTGCGGGATCTGTGCGATCGGGTGCCTCTGCATTGGCGAAGATTTCGGCTGCGTAATCTTCGGCATTGTCTTGTGGCTTGTATCCCAAATGGGCGGCCCCGGCATTGTTCAGGGCGGCGCGGGTGTTATTGGATATCCCATAAACCACGGTTACATCCACCACCGGCGTTGTGATTGATGCCACAACCAAGCGGATCAAATCATCCACTGACAGCCACGCCTGCAACGAACGTGGCCCGTTAGGGGCAGCACAGGAATAGATGCGCATGCAAACCGCTTCGATGCCTTCTTTGTTCCAATACAGTTTTGCACAATCTTCCGCGAAACACTTTGCCAACCCGTAATAGCTGTCTGGATTGTGGGCGGCATCTACGCCGATGTTGTCTGAAATTCGATGCAATCCAACCGCATGAATGGAGGAGGCATAGATCACGCGCCGCACCCCTTGGATGCGGGCCGCCTCCCATATGTTGAAAGACCCGATCAGGTTCGCGTGCAGAATTGCATTCCACGGCGCCTCGTCCCCGATGGCCCCAAAATGCACCACCATATCGGCCCCTTCCAGCAAGGGCGTGACATCATCCAAAACCCCCAAATCAGCAACGACATAGGTTTCATTCGGGGCAAGATTATCAATGCTTTCGGCGATATCGGTTGAGACCAACTCATCACACATGCCCGCCAAGGTTTCACGCAGATACCCACCCAAACGTCCGGCAGCACCGGTTAAAACAAGTTTTTTCAGTTTCATCAGATCACTGCCTTTTCGATTATGGGCCTGTTGGCCGGAATACGTTCAAAGTTAAAGGGTCGTAAGTCCAAGCTGCGATATTCGCCGAAGGTAATCCATTCTGCCGTGCCACGCCCCATGGCCGGGCTTTGTTGAAGCCCATGACCCGAAAACCCGTTTTGAAAGATAAAATTTTCCACCTCTGTGTGTGGCCCAAGAATGGCATTTTGATCGAAGGTATTGAACGCGTAATGCCCGGCCCATTCCGTGACGACTTTGATCGCCTCAAATTGCGGAATGCGGTTTGCGATGATCGGCCAGACATGATTTTCCCAGCGGCCATGATCCATGTGAAAATCATCAAAGGCAACGGCTGGATCTGGATCCGCTGGGCATCCTGCAAGATATGTTTTTGGCCCGTCTTGGCGAAAGTGCACGCCTGAGGGGTCGATGGTTAGCGGCAATTCCATGTCCAAGGGTTTTTCCGCGCTGAAAATCCAAGTGAACCGTTTGCGCGGTTCTACGGGCACATCAAGGCCGGCCATTTGCGCGGTTATTGCTGCACGCGGGCCTGATGCATTCACCACCATGCCACATGATATAACCTCGCCAGATGCAAGGGTTACGCTTTGCACGCGTGCGTTCGATACGGTGATGTCGACCACCTTGTTCGCAATGTATTCAACACCGCGATCCTGGGCTGAACGGCGCAACCAATCAAACACGGTTCCACCATCCCAGTATCCTTCATCCTTTAGGTTAATGGATCCAAGGGCGATATCATCAACATTGTAGAACGGATATTTTTCTTTGATCTGGTCTGCCGTCAAAAGCTGGGTTTCAGCGCCTTCGGCCAGTTGCACCTTTTGGTTGTCCCGCAACGTGTCAGCAAAGCCGTCGTTGTCTGCCAAATACATGTAGCCATAGTTCTGAATATCCAGATCAGGCACGCGGTCATCTTGCATATAGCTGCGCAGGTTTTTGACAAAATCTGCCGCGAATTGGCTGATCTTTACGTTCAGCGGCGCCGAAAACTGCTGCCGCATGCAAGAATTGGTATGCGCCGTTGAGCAGAATTCGTATGATGGATCTTTTTCCACCACCAGTACTGATCCGTTGAAATCGGGATTGTCCGTCAAAAACCAAGCCGTAGAGGATCCGTGGATCGCCCCACCGATGATCACCACGTCATAGCTGTTTTGTGTCGGCGTTTTGTCCATCAGTATGCCTTCCCTAATCTGGCGCGGGTCAGAATGTCGTCGGCATCTGCTGCGTCAAGGCCATAATCCTGTATCGCAGCATCGCGGGTGATGTAACCGCCCGCAAGGTCTTTGCGCACCGCATCCATGTCCCTTTCCGACGCAGGGCCATATCCGGCCCCGCCGGGAAAGGCCATTTCCACAATACATCCGTGGGGAACAAATTGTTTGCCCTTGCCATTCATGGTGGCACCATCATTGCGGGCGATGGTTGTGGGGGCGCCATCTGCGCCGCCTTGGCGGCCGCGGGCAGGGTGATTCACGCGATCAAACATCGCTTGGATGTCAAACTCATGCCCGTCTTGCGCACCCACATTCATGTATTGCCCCAATCCGCCACGATGGCGCCCGGCGCCACCACTGTCGGGGCGCAACTCTTTTCGCCAAATAATGACGGGGCCCACTTGTTCGGTGGCCTCGACTGGCATGGTCATCACACCGGATGGAAATGCAGTGGCGTTCATGCCATCCACGCCGGGGCGTGCGCCTGAACCACCGGAATTAAATGTCAAAACCTCTGACCGGCGCGCATGTTTCGGGGCCGGGGCATCCGTGCGCGGGCGCAAGGACACTTGGAAATTGCACAAACATCCCGCACCTTCAGCGGGCACAAGATCGGGAAGCAATTGATCGAGGGCCGCATAAACCGTGTCGGGTACAAAATGACCAATCACATGGCGCAAGGCCACAGGGGCAGGGTGCACCGCATGCACGATTGAATTTTCAGGCGCTGTGATTTCAAACGGGGCAAGGCTGGCCGCGTTATTGGGAATTTCCGGCGCGATGGCGCATTTTAGCGCGTAACATGCATACGCCTTGGTATAAACCAGCGGTACGTTGATGCCCTTCTTATCCAAACCCGATGTCCCGTCCCAATCAGTGACAATTCGGTCCTTTTGGATATCGACCTTCACTTTCAAAGTGACGGGTGCGTCAAAGCCATCAATCACCATTTCGCCGGTGGCGCTTGCTTTGGATAAGGCATTGATGCGTTCTAACGTTGCGCGTCTTGAATTCGTCAGGATAAAATCTGCCACGCCTTCTAGATCGCTCAATGCGAATTCATTCATCATATCAATCAGGCGGCGGTGACCAATGTCGTTGCATGTGGCCAAGGCATAGATATCGCCGATCAATTGATCGGGTTCACGCACATTTCCGCGAATAATCCGAACAAGCGTTTCATCCACCCGGCCGGCATCGATGAATTTCATGATCGGGATATAAAGACCTTCTTCATAAACCGAATTCGCATCCGCCCCAAAACCGCGCCCACCGATATCGACGATATGGGCGGTGCACGCAAAGAAACCGACAAAATGCCCTTGATGAAAAGACGGTGTCACGATGGTAATGTCGTGCAAATGCCCGGTCCCTTCCCAGGGATCGTTTGTGATGTAAACGTCACCTTCTTTGAAGTTTTCAACGCCGATCCGACGAATGAAATGGGCAACCGCATCTGCCATGGCGTTCACGTGCCCCGGCGTTCCGGTTACGGCTTGGGCCAACATTTGACCCTGTTGGTCATACACACCGGCGGATAAATCACCGGCCTCTCGAACAGATGTCGAAAATGCAGTGCGCACCAAAGCTTGTGCCTGTTCTTCCACAACGGAAATCAAGCGGTTCCACATGACTTGGTATTGAACTTGGGTGGGTCGGGTCATTGGTTTGCCCCTTTCGCGCACAATTCAATCGTTGCATCCGCCAATGCCCTTGCTTTGCGCGATGTTGGAACGACGATTGTGGTTTCTTCTTCGGTGATAACGGCCGGGCCTTCCAAGGCTGACCCCGTTTCAAAATGGGATCTTGTTGTTTCTGCAGCTTGGGTCGCTTTGCCCAAAGCAGGATCAAAAAGATCGCGATTTCCGGTGGGCGTCACGTCGGTTGCCTCAGCAATATCTGCAACGGGTGTGACGACGGCCGGGGGCGTTGTGGCGTTAACCGACCAAACAGTTATTTCCACATCCATGCCCGCGACCGTCCGTGAAAACAAAGCCGCGTATTCCGCTTCGAACAAGGTCATCAACGTAACCGCATCTGGGTTTGACGCTTGATCCTCCGTTAAGGTTACGGGGATTTCCCAGCCTTGCCCGGCATATCGCATGTAACATTTGTATTCTGCCAAAATAGGGGCGTTGGCGTCACAGGTGCGCACAAAGGCTGTTGCCTCATCCCGCAGGGTTTGCAGGATGTCTGCGACGGCGGCCCCATCAAAGGCGTTCAATCGCATGTATTGGGATTTGTTTGCCTCAAACGAAAATGGTGCGCGTAAAAAACCAATGGCCGATCCGACGCCGGCGCCTGTTGGCACCAGCAAACGATCTATGCCCAGCTTTTCGCACAAACGCCCAGCATGAAGCGGGGCCGCGCCACCAAAGGCGATCATCGTATATTCGGACAGATCTTCCCCATTTTCCACCGCATGGACCCGCGCCGCGTTGGCCATGTTTTCATCCACCACTTCCGCAAGACCGAAGGCGGCCTCTTTTGTGTCCATATCCAAAGTGGCACCCAAATGATCATGCAATGCTGATTTGGATTTTTCAGGGTAAAGGGGGATGGTGCCTGCGGCAAAATTATTGGGGTCCAATTTACCCAAGATCAGGTCTGCATCCGTGACGGCGGGTCTGTCACCGCCGCGCCCATAACACGCAGGCCCCGGTTCTGATCCCGCGCTTTCGGGGCCGACACGAATTTGATTCATACCGTCCACATGCGCCAAGGATCCACCACCCGCACCGATTTCAACCATGTCGATCACAGGGATTGAAATCGGCATGCCCGAACCTTTTTTGAACCGATATGTGCGGGCCACTTCGAACACGCGCGCGGTTTTGGGGGTTTGATTTTTAATCAAACAAATCTTGGCTGTGGTGCCGCCCATATCAAACGAAAGAACCTTTTCAATCCCGTGGCGCGCCGCGATGTCAGCGGCAAAAACAGCACCGCCAGCGGGGCCAGATTCAACCAAGCGCACGGGAAAATCTGCAGCATTTTCCAGGCTGATGATGCCCCCGCCCGAATGCATCAAAAAGATGGGGCAATCTGCACCTTCATCTGCCATGCGTTCACGTAGACGACCAAGATATGATTTCATCAAAGGCTTGATATAGGCATTCGCGATTGTGGTGTTGAACCGTTCATATTCGCGCATCTGAGGGGAGACTTCGCATGACAACGAAACCAGAATATGGGGTGCACGCTCTGCAAACACTTGTGCGACCAAACGTTCGTGATCATCATTCACATATGAATGCAAAAGCCCCACAGCCACACTTTCAAAACCTGCGGCGGTGATTTGATCCACCAATGCTTCGACCTCTGATCGGTTGATGTCGATCAGGGTTTGCCCATCTGCCTGCACCCGTTCTGTCACGGTGTATCGAAAATTGCGTGGCAACAACGGTTCAGGCAAGGTTAAGTTCAGATCATACTGTTCAAATCGGCTTTCGGTGCGCATTTCGATCACATCGCGAAACCCTTCGGTTGTGATCAGGGCTGTTTTCGCGCCACGCCGTTCAATCAATGCATTGGTGGCCAATGTGGTGCCATGAATGATTTGGGTGATCTTTGATGGATCAACGCCCGCAGTTGCGCACACCCGGTGCATCCCTTCGATAATAGCGTTTTCAGGGGCGTCATAGGTTGTCAAAACCTTGGTGCTGTGTTGCCCAAAGGGGCCTTCGATGACCACGTCTGTAAACGTGCCGCCAATATCAGCGCCCAAGCGAATGGGGGTGTCTGCCATGATTGGAATCCCGTGTTATCTTTGGCAAGACTTCCACATTTCGCACATCATTGGAAATTATTACTTTGTATTGATTCGATCAAAAAACATTATGTGCTTTCGCGACTTTTTTCGCCAATTGCGCGGCTTTTTCGATTGGGCTGTTAGGGCGCGGTTCAAAGAAGCGTGCCTCAAATTCCAAGGGGGCCGCACACCAATCATAGTTCAATTGCACCAAGCGGCCGTCTGAGATTTCAGGTGCCACCATTGCGTGCGGCAACATGGCAATGCCCAATCCATCCACCGCCATTTGCAAGCAAGTCCCAAGGTTGGCCGAAGGGGCGATGCGTGCCGAACTTGCCTTGAAATGATCCGCAACAACCAAATGCGGCCACGTGCCCCGCGCATGGGTTAAAATGGTTTGATCCACCATATCGGATTTGCCAATCGTTGCAGGTAAACCAAGGGATGGACTGGCCACCCACATCATAGGATATGATCCGATCTCAATGGAATTGGCTGGAAAATCAAAGGGTTTGTTGAAAATACCAAGATCAATATGGCGGGCATGAAGCATCCGGTCCAAATCTTTTGCCATGTCGACGCTCAACTCGACCACGGTGTTGGGAAATGCTTGCTTTAGGGCAACCATGAAGGGTCGCAACCACGTGTGAACGATCATTTCGGTGACACCCAAACGCAAGGTGCCTTGGGTTGAAGATGCGGCATTCGCAAGGTCCAAAAATTCGTTGTGTGCGGCCAAAACTGATCGGGCTTTGACCAAAAGCTGCCGCCCCTTGGGGGTCAGGCTGATGCGACCGGACCTGCGTTCAAATACCGGTGTGCCAATGATGTCTTCTAAGTTTGCAATTCGTGTGCTGATATTTGGTTGGGTTGTGTTCAAACGATCCGCGGCCGTTTTGAAACCGCCCAGATCAGCAACCCATATAAAGGCCTCTAGATGCTTTAATGTTACCCTCATTGACGCAGGGTTGTCATCAGATGTCGCACATGTCCATCTGCAAAAAAAGAATCTGAATATTCAGGCGCAAACGGAGGTGGCCCCATGTTTAATGTCTTTCCTACGGCGCGTCTGCGCCCATCCCCATTCTTTCATTCCATCATGGCCGAAGGGTGCACCGCAGCGTCGATTTACAATCGCATGATATTGCCAGCGTCGTTTGGCAATCCCGAGAAAGAATACTGGGATCTTATTGAACGTTGTGTGATGTGGGATGTGTCGGCTGAACGTCAGGTGCAATTGCAAGGTCCAGATGCCGGCGCATTGGCGCAAATCCTATCGGCGCGTGACTTGTCAAAACAAAAGATTGGGCAGGGTAAATATGTTCCGATTTGCAACCACAATGGGGTTTTGATCAATGACCCAATTTGTCTGAAGTTGTCGGAAGATTTGTATTGGTTTTCGATTGCCGATTCTGACATTTGGTTTTGGGCGCGTGCCATTGCGGCCGAGCGTGGATTGAACGTTGAAATCTCGGAACCCGATGTTTCCCCTTTGGCGGTTCAGGGTCCAAGTGCGGAAAATGTGGTGGCCAGCATTTTTGGCGATTGGGTGCGAGATCTGAAATATTTCTGGTTCAAGGAAACCGAGGTCAACGGCATTCCTGTCGCCGTGCAAAGATCTGGTTGGTCCAAACAAGGTGGTTTTGAAATCTATCTTCGCGATGGATCGCGCGGTGATGAGCTGTGGTCGATTGTGAAAGAAGCGGGCCAACCCTATGGCATTGGCAACGGTGGCCCAACCAGCCCGGAACGCACCGAAAGTGGTTTGGTCAGCTGTGGGTCGGATTCCGATGATACGACCAATCCTTTCGAAGTGCGGATGGGTAAGTTCACGGATGTTGATCTTGATGACAGTGTGGTTGGGGTTAAGGCCCTGCGCAAAATCAAAGAGGACGGGCCAAAACGTCATCAACTGGGTCTTGTCTTGGATGGGGATGCCAAAGATCCAATGGCATTTCATTGGGAACACATCTTGGTGGATGGGCAAAAGGTTGGCGATATGACGCAATGCGTCTGGTCCCCCCGGATGGAAGCGAACATCGGATATGCCTTGATCAGTGTGGATTGCAAACCGGGCGACGCGGTTGTTCTGAAACGCCCTGGCAATCGTGAGGTGGGTGCCAAATTGGTGGATCTTCCTTTCCTTTGATTTCCCGGCCAATTTGCATAGAAAAGCGGGATGACAAACACGCTTTATGATGCGCTTTTTGCGCCGCACGCCGCGAATGAAAATGATTTTTTGAAACTGCCGGATGGCAGTTCCATAACCTTTGCAGAATTTGTCGCAATGTCCGGGCAATATGCCCATGCATTGCGGCAGCTCGATTTGCAGATTGGGGATCGGTTGGTGGTGCAAACGGCAAAATCCGCCCGGGCACTGGCCATTTATGCCGCCTGTATCCGGGCCGGCATTATATATCTTCCTTTGAACACGGCCTATACCACGCGTGAGGTTGAATACTTTGTTGAAAACTCTGGTGCGCGGGTTATGCTGTGCGATGTGGCGCGGATGGATGCCTTGCAAACTGCTCTGCCATCCACCCATTGTGTCACGCAAAACCCGGATGGGACTGGCACATTGGATCGTGCCGCAGATACTCTTGCCTCTGACTTTGTTGCGGTGGATCGATCCCCCGACGATTTAGCGGCATTTCTATATACCTCTGGCACGACCGGGCGATCCAAAGGCGCGATGTTAAGTCACAAAAACCTGTTGTCCAACGCGCGGGTTTTGGCGCACGCGTGGAGGTTTGGCCCAACCGACAGTTTGCTGCATGCATTACCGATTTTTCACACCCACGGATTATTTGTCGCCACAAACATTTGTCTGTTGGCGGGGGCATCCATGATCTTGCTGCACTGTTTTGATCGCGATGAAATGATCCGTCTTATGCCGCGGGCGACGTCTGTGATGGGTGTGCCCACATTTTATACCCGTTTGTTGGATGATCCCAGATTTGACGCAACGCTGACGGGCCATATGCGTTTGTTTATTTCAGGATCGGCACCGATGTTGGCGGATACCCATAAGAAGTTCACAACCCGCACCGGCCACAAAATTTTGGAACGGTATGGCATGACCGAAACGAATATGAACACCTCAAACCCGTATGAGGGGGATCGCCGCCCGGGAACCGTGGGATTGCCGTTGCCGGGTGTTGAATTGAAGGTCTGTGACGCCGACGGGCAAGAGGTTCCCCGTGGAACGGTCGGCACGATCGAGGTGCGTGGGGATAATGTGTTTCAGGGGTATTGGAACATGCCGGAAAAAACCGCGGCCGAATTACGTTCAGATGGATTTTTCATTACGGGCGATTTGGGCATCCAGCAGGAAGATGGCTATGTCACCATCGTCGGGCGTGGCAAAGACTTAATCATTTCAGGTGGCTTCAATATTTATCCCAAAGAGGTGGAAGAAATCTTAGATGCCCAACCCGGCGTGATTGAAAGCGCGGTCATCGCAGTGCCGCACCCCGATTTTGGAGAAAGCCCGGTTGCCGTTCTGGCCATTGGGGCGGGGGCGGTTGATTTGCCGGCGATCAAAGCGGCACTTGCCCAACAATTGGCCGCTTTCAAATGCCCAAAGCATTACGAGCTGCGCCCTGAATTACCGCGCAACACCATGGGCAAAGTGCAAAAGGCCCAGTTGCGCGCGGAATTTTCAGAACTGTTTCAAGGGGCGTAAACCGTTATCGATCGGATGTTTCCCATCGGGGGTTTATCCACGGTTCGCGATTGTCACGGGGCAGGGGTGGTTTGCCCAAAATATGATCCGCGGCTTTTTCCCCGGTCATGATCGACGGCGCATTTAAGTTTCCGTATGTAATGCGCGGAAAGATTGAGCTGTCGGCGACGCGCAAACCATCCACACCGATCACGCGGCATTCAGGATCAACAACCGCCATGGGATCATCGACACGGCCGATTTTACAAGTTCCACAGGGGTGATAGGCACTTTCAGCATGTTCGCGAATGAACGCGTCCAATTCATCATCCGATTGCACATCTGCGCCGGGCTGAATTTCTTTACCACGAAAGGGATCAAAGGCAGGCTGCGCAAAGATTTCGCGGGTCAAACGGATGCAATGTCTGAAATCCACCCAATCTTCTTCGGTGGACATATAGTTGAACAGAATTTTGGGATCATCCTTAGGGTCAGCAGACCGCAAAGTAACCTCTCCGCGCGATGGGGATCGCATCGGCCCCACATGCGCCTGCCATCCGTGCCCTTCGGCAGAGGCCTGCCCGTCGTATCGGATTGCAATTGGTAAAAAGTGATATTGAATATCGGGGTATTTTACACCGGGTTTGGAACGTACAAACGCGGCACTTTCAAACGCATTGCTGGCCCCGGGGCCTGATTTGTTCCACAACCATTGAAGGCCAACCCGGGCTTTGCCCAAAAGGTTCCAATACTTGTAAAGGGTTATGGGCTGGGTGCAGGCCTGTTGGATGTAAAGTTCCAAATGATCTTGCAGATTTTGCCCAACACCCGGTCGATCGGCAACCAGTTCTATGCCATGTTCTTGCAAATGTGCGGCAGGGCCAATTCCTGACAGCATTAACAGTTTTGGCGAATTCAGCGATGAAGCAGCCACGATGACCTCTTTTCGCGCATGGATCACGCTGATGACACCTTTACGGTCCACTTCCACCCCGGTGGCACGTCCATCTTGGATGACGATCCGTCTGGCAAAGCAATGTACCAGATCCAAATTTGGCCGCTTCAACGCCGGTTTCAGGTATGCGTTGGCCGCCGACCAACGCTGGCCCTTCCAGACGGTCATGTCGAAGGCGCCGAACCCCTCTTGCTTTTGGCCATTGTAATCGCCGGTGGTTTCAAACCCGGCTTGGCGACCTGCCTCTACAAAGGCTTGGTGAAGGGGGATATCGCGTTTGCCGCGCGTCACATGCAGTGGCCCGCCCGAGCCACGCCAATCCGGATCACCCCCATGTCCGCCATCATGCCAATCTTCCATACGTTGAAAATAGGGCAGAACATCTGAATAGGCCCACCCATCTGCCCCGGAGTCTGCCCAATGTTCGTAATCCATCGCGTGTCCACGCACGTAAATCATGCCGTTGATGGAAGAGGATCCCCCAATCACCTTGCCCCTCGGGCAATTCATGCGGCGATTGTTCAAAAAAGGTTCCGGCTCTGTTTCAAACCCCCAATTGTATCGATCCATGTTCATGGGAAAGGATAAAGCGCCGGGCATTTGAATAAACGGCCCGGCATCCGATCCGCCATATTCCAAGACCAAAACAGAATGCTTTCCATCCTCGCTTAGGCGCGCGGCAAGGGCGGATCCTGCGGATCCTGATCCAATGATAACAAAATCGGCTTCCATCTGTCGTCCTCTTCCATTGCACCGTCTGAATTGGGGTGGTGCTTTTTGTCGAATTGTTCCTACAGTGCGATACTTCTGTCCAGTCAGATTGTCTGGCTGCGAAAAAATCAGAGAGACAGCGACATGCGCATTCTGATTGTCAGCACCATGCGGAACGAGGGCCCGTTCATTTTGGACTGGATTGCCCACCATCGGGCCATGGGCGCAACAGATTTTCTGATTTACACGAATGATTGTGATGATGGCACTGATGTTCTTTTGGATAAGTTAGATCAGCTGGGCATTGTGCATCATGTGCGCAACGAAGTTGGCCCGGATGAAAAGCCCCAATGGAAGGCGTTGAAACACGCCTGGAAACATCCGCTTCGTAAGGAAACGGATTGGGCCTTGGTTTTGGATGTGGATGAATACGTTATTGTGCACGAAGGGAAGGGTGATTTTGCCGATCTTTTTGAGGCATGCCCAGACGATGCAGAGGCGATCACACTTCCTTGGCGGTTGTTTGGGTGTCATGGCATTGCGCAGTTCGCCGATCGGCCCGTCACAGAACAATTTTTGAAATCTGCACCAGACGATATGGTGTTTCCGGTGGCGGCACAGTTTTTCAAGACCATCTTTCAGCCCAAGGCGGCGTTTCATGGGTTTGGTGTGCACCGTCCCAAACAAAAGCAAGATGGGGATACACCGCATTGGATCAGTGGTGCAGGTGAAAGATTGGACCGGTCCGTCGCCGCGCATCCAAAACGTCTGAACCTAACTGGGACTGGCCCCAACCGCAGCGTGGTTGAATGCCATCATTATTCCCTGCGTTCGATCCAAAGCTTTTTGGTGAAAGCAGATCGAGGTTTGCCCAACCATGTGGAAAAGCCAATTGATCTGGCTTATTGGGTGCGTCGCAATTTTAATCAGGTGGAAAACAAAGCGGCCTTGCGGCGTATGGATGCCAGTCTGGCCGAAAAAGAACGCTTATTGGCGATGCAAGGTGTACGTGAATGTCACGATGCCTGTTTCGGCAATCACAAATCAAAAATCCGGGCGTTGTTAAAAGATCGGGATATGATCGATCTGTATACCAACATATTGGTGGCGGGCCCTTCGGCGACGATACCCGTTAAAATTGCACGGCATATTTCCGATCTTTATCAGGCAATGGAATGATATTTTGCCGGTGCAAGAACATTTTCAGGATGATTTTAAATGACGCATAAACCGCAAACACTGACGGGCGGACAGGCCCTTGTTCAAACCCTGATGGCATTGGGTGCGCGTCGCGGATTTGGTGTGCCGGGCGAAAGCTATCTGGCGGTTTTGGATGCTTTTTGTGATGCGGGTGGATTTGAATTCACGGTAAACCGAAACGAAGGCGGTGCCGCCTTCATGGCCGAGGCTTGGGCAAAATTAACCGGTGAGGTGGGCCTATGTTTCGTAACCCGTGGCCCCGGTGCGACCAATGCCAGTATCGGTGTGCATACCGCGATGCAGGGATCAACACCCATGATCTTGTTTGTGGGGCAGGTTGGATTGGATCATCAAGGGTATGAAGCTTTTCAGGAAATTGATTATCGTCAGATGTTTGGACCTGTGGCCAAATGGGTGACTGAAATCACACATGCGGATCGTGTGCCAGAAACGATATTGCGGGCGTGGACGGTGGCAACATCAGGTCGCCCGGGCCCGGTGGTGATATCGTTGCCAGAAGATATGTTGCGCGACAAAGGAAATGTTATCATTCCCGAAGGGCCGATGCCGATTGCCACAGCGGCCCCGACAGACGCTTCGGTTGATGCGGTTGGACAACTGATTGCAAACGCCAAGCGCCCCGTCTTTTTGGTGGGTGGGGGTGCGTTTGATCAAGCCGCGAAACGGGCTTTGGCGTCGTGTCAATCTGCCACTGGTATTCCCGTGGTCGCCGCGATGCGGTTCCACAACGTGTTTGACAATACCCATCCCGCCTTTTTGGGCGAGGCCGGAGTGGGCATGACCCCTAATACCAAAAGAATTTTGCAAGAGGCTGATTTGGTGCTTGGGATTGGGATCCGGTTTGGGGAAATGACAACCAACACTTTCACCTTGTTTGGGGCCGACCGCGGGGCACAAAAGATTGTTCATGTTCATCCCTCTGGGGATGAGTTTGCGAAAGTGGTGACGGCAGATTTGGCAATTCAATCCGCCTCAGGATCATTTTTTGCAGCGTTAGAAGCCGCATCCCAAAGTGCCGATCAGATTGATCATGACTGGGTTCAATCGGCACGCGCGGGATATGTGAGCAGTCTTCAGGCGCCGTCACAGCCCGGCGCGCTTGATATGGGGATTGTAACTAAGATGGTGCAAGAGGCGATGGACCCTGACGCCATTGTCACCAGTGGCGCTGGAAATTTTTCGATTTGGACCAATAAATTTATCAGCTTTGGATCTGACCAGGTTCTGTTGGCCCCACAATCAGGCGCCATGGGGTATGGGGTTCCCGCGGCCGTGGGCGCGAAAATTGAATACCCGGACCGGCAGGTGATCTGTTATGCTGGCGATGGTGATTTCCAAATGAACTGCCAAGAATTGGGCACTGCACTGCAGGCGGGTGTTGGGCCGGTGATCCTGATTTTAAACAATGGCACTTACGGCACCATTCGGATGCACCAAGAAAAGACCTATCCCAATCGTATCAGCGGCACTGACTTGCAAAACCCTGATTTTGCGATGCTTGCCCGATCCTACGGAATGTTTGGCGCGCAAGTGTCCCGAACAGAAGATTTTGCCGATGCTTTCGCCGCTGCTTTGCAAAGCCAGAAGGGTGCCGTTTTAGATTTGATCGTGGATCAATCAGGATTAACACCGCGCCTAACGATCCAGGATGTCCACAAAGCGCAAACACAGTCATAATCAGGCTTGCTTTTTTAAGCATTGCGGTGAAATCTGATCGGCGAAGTGTTTTCAACAGGGGGGCATTCCATGCGTATGCACATCACAACCGCCATCGCAGCATTGATTGCAGGCACAACCGCGGCCATGGCCGAAGAAGTTCGCGTTTATAACTGGTCAGATTACATCGAAGAAAGCTTGCTGACCAAATTTACCGAAGAGACGGGCATCAAAATCATTTACGACGTGTTTGATTCCAACGAAGTTTTGGAAACCAAACTGTTGGCTGGTGGAACAGGATATGACGTTGTTGTGCCATCCGCATCTTTCCTGCAGCGCCAAATTCAAGCTGGCGTTTTCCAAAAGCTGGATAAATCCAAGCTGCCGAACTTGGTAAATACTTGGGACGTTGTTGAGGCCCGGACAGAGCAATATGACCCCGGTGGGGAATATTCCGTGAACTATATGTGGGGCACCACAGGCATCGGATACAACGTGAACAAAGTGGCAGAAGTTTTAGGTGCCGATGCGCCCACGAACAGCCTTGCCATGGTTTTTGACCCTGCAAATGCAGAAAAGCTTTCATCATGCGGGTTTTTCATGCTGGACGCCCCGACAGAGGTGATCCCAGCGGCGTTGGCTTATCTGGGCAAAGATCCAAACAGCCAAGACGCAGATGATATCAAAGCCGCCGGCGCGGTTTTGGCCGCGATCCGTCCGCATGTTACAAAATTTGACAGTTCTGAATATATCTCTGCCCTCGCAAATGGTGAGATTTGTGCAGCCGTCGGTTGGTCTGGCGATGTTTTCCAAGCACAGTTCCGCGCATCAGAAGCCGAAAATGGTGTTGAGATTGCCTATTCAATCCCGACAGAAGGCGCACAAATGTGGTTTGACCAAATGGCGATCCCAGCGGATGCACCAAACGTTGAAGCGGCGCACACATTTATCAACTTCATTTTGAATGCTGAAAATGCCGCTGCTGCGTCGAACTATGTCTATTACGCGAACGGCAACAAAGCATCGCAGCCGTTGTTGGAGGAAGACTTGATCGGTGATCCAGCGATTTACCCGGATGAAGCAACCCTGAACAATCTCTACACTGTTCAGCCATACGGGCCAAAGGTTCAACGTGTGGTGACCCGCACATGGACAGCTGTGAAATCCGGTATCTAATGCGATTGGGCCCCCAATTTTGGGGGCCCTTTATCCCATGACAGATGACGTTTTTGCCCCTTGGAATGATCCGGGCCAATCCCCTTTGATCCGCTATGCGAATGTCACCAAGAAATTTGGTGAATTCACGGCGATAGATAATGTCAGCATTGATATTTTTCCTGGCGAATTTTTTGCGTTGCTGGGGCCATCGGGGTGCGGCAAAACCACTTTGATGCGGATGTTGGCGGGATTTGAAACCCCAACCAGTGGCATCATTTCCTTGGGCGGACAGGACATGGGAAATGTCCCGCCCAATAAGCGCCCAGTGAATATGATGTTTCAGTCTTATGCTTTGTTTCCGCATATGAATGTTTGGGACAACATTGCCTTTGGATTGCGCCGGGATGGCCTTCCCAAAGATCAAGTGGCCGCGCGGGTTGAAGAAATGCTGCGCCTTGTGCAATTGCAAAAATTTGCCAAGCGCAAACCGGATGCGATTTCGGGTGGTCAACGCCAAAGGGTGGCCTTGGCGCGATCATTGGCAAAGGCACCAAAGGTTTTGTTATTGGACGAACCATTAGGGGCGCTGGATAAGAAGTTGCGCCAAGAAACCCAGTTTGAACTGGTCGATATTCAAGAAAAGACAGGCACAACCTTCATGATCGTGACACACGACCAAGAAGAAGCCATGACCGTTTCCACCCGTATCGCGGTGATGGATGAAGGCATCATAAAACAAATAGATACCCCAGCCAGCTTGTATGAAGCGCCAAACAGTCGATATGTCGCCGACTTTATTGGCGATGTGAATCTCATCGAAGGGGATTGGCGCGGCGATACCTTGCATTGGGCTGAGGGGCAAACCCCATTGGCAGTGCAAAGCGATGCACCTGTTGGAAAAGCATGGTTGGCACTGCGCCCTGAAAAGATTGCAATCTCCAAAGATCAGGCCAAAGCGGATAATGCCATACCGGGGCAGGTGATCGACATCGCCTATTTGGGCAATCTGTCCACCTATGTCGTTGAAATTCCAGGAGGGCAGAAAATCCGGGCTCAGGCAACCAATGCGCGGCGTTTATCACGTCGGGATATTACGTGGAACGACACAGTTTGGCTGTCATGGACGTCCACCGCCGGTTTGGTTTTGTCAGAATGATCCGGCGGGTCATCCTTTGGCCGCCATATATCTGGCTTTTGATCCTGTTTTTATTGCCATTTGCATTGGTGTTTAAAATTGCGTTGTCTGATTACGCGATCGCAATTCCCCCCTATACCCCAACGTTTGATTGGGCAGATCCCAGCAGTTGGGGCGCAACCCTGGGTGCGTTGGATTTCGAAAACTTCCAATGGTTGTTGGACGATCCGCTCTATTACACGGCATATCTTTCGTCGCTTAGGATTGCACTTGTCGCAACGGTTCTGGCGCTGTTGATCGGATATCCAATGGCGTACGCCATGGCACGTGCACCCGCCCATTGGCGCCCTTTGTTGATGATGTTGGTGATTTTACCTTTTTGGTCCAGCTTTTTGATCCGAATTTACGCTTGGATTGGTATCCTGTCGAACGAGGGTTTTTTGAACATGGTGTTGGGCTGGGTGGGGATCCCGCCTTTGAGCATCATCAATACAAATACCGCCGTTTATATCGGATTGGTTTACGCCTATTTGCCATTCATGATCCTGCCTATTTTCGCGAGTTTGGATCGCATTGATCCAAGCCTGTTAGAGGCAGCAGAAGATTTGGGATGTTCCCGGACAGAGGCGTTTTGGCGGATCACGG
The DNA here is from genome assembly GCA_020630015.1 of Planktomarina sp. Lineage (GTDB taxonomy): Bacteria > Pseudomonadota > Alphaproteobacteria > Rhodobacterales > Rhodobacteraceae > Planktomarina. The sequence continues at coordinate 30,437 of JAHDCF010000017.1, forward strand.
TGCCTTTGTCGAAGGCGGGCATTTTCGCCGGATGTTTCTTGGTCTTTATCCCCGTGGTCGGCGAATACATTGTGCCCAGCTTATTGGGTGGATCAAACACACTCATGATCGGCAAAGTGTTGGTTGAAGAATTCTTCAATAATCGTGATTGGACCGTGGCATCTGCTGTTGCCGTCGTGTTGCTTTTCGTCTTGGTTATACCAATTGTTTTGTTTCAACGATCTGCTGAAAGACGGGATGCAACATGAAGATGTCCCGGTTCAATGTGGTTTCTTTAACGCTTGGGTTTGCGTTTTTGTATCTGCCGATCCTGATCTTGATCACGTATTCATTCAACGAAAGTCGTTTGGTCACGGTTTGGGGCGGATTTTCCACAAAGTGGTATGGGGTTCTGTTCCAAGACGAACGGTTTTTGGGGGCGGCCTGGGTGACGTTTTATGTGGCGTTTATTTCAGCGTCGATCGCCACAGTTCTGGGAACTATGGCCGCATATGTGTTGGTGCGTGGGGCCAAGTTCCGTGGGCGGACCTTGTTTTCAGGAATGATCTATGCCCCCCTCGTTATGCCAGAGGTCATCACCGGATTATCCCTTCTGTTGTTGTTTATTTCCATCGGACTGGATCGTGGGGGTTTCACAATCATTTTGGCACATGCCACGTTTTCAATGTGTTATGTCAGTGTGGTGGTCAGCTCTCGATTGGTGAGCTTTGATCGATCATTGGAGGAAGCCGCCCTTGATTTGGGGGCCACGGGATGGCAGGCGTTTCGACTTGTCACCCTTCCAATTATTGCACCGGCCGTCGCGGCGGGATGGTTGTTGGGATTTACCCTGTCGCTTGATGATCTGGTCATCGCCAGCTTTGTATCAGGGCCCGGTGCAACAACATTGCCCATGAGGATATTTTCCGAGGTGCGACTGGGTGTCAGCCCCAAAATCAATGCCTTGTCTGCCATTTTAATTGGCATGGTGGCCTTGGGAGTAATCGTGGCGTCCCTGACCACCAAACGTGCGGCGCAAAGACCTTAGAACGCTGTGTCTTTCACAGCTTGCATGGATACATGCGTTGATGAACTGCTTACGTGGGGCAGGGATGAAATGGTTTCCCCAAGAACCGCACGATACCCTTCTATATTTGCGGTGCGTACTTTCAAAAGGTAATCAAAGCTGCCCGCAATCATGTGACATTCTTCAATTTCAGGTATGGATTGAACGGCGGAATTGAACGCCTTTAACGCCCCTTCGGTGGTGGTGCCAAGCTTCACTTCAACGAATGCAACATGGTTTTGACCAAGCTTAGCTGCGTTCAAAATGGCACGATATCCAAGGATAAACCCATCACTTTGCAAACGTTTTACTCGTTGTTGGCACGGGGTTTTTGACAATCCAATGCGTGATGAAAGATCAGTGATCGACATGCGACCATTTTCGGACAAAGCCCGAATAATCGAAAGGTCGAAGGAATCCAATTTGTTATCCATGCTTTATTATTTGCCTAAAAAATTACGAAAATACAGACACTATCACCAACAATATCAGAAAAAGCGAGAAAAAATCTCTCTGACTTGTGTGATCATAAGGCAAACAGAATCGAAGGATATGATCATGTCATGTTTATCTGATCTTCGCGCTGAAATTGACGCTGTAAAATTTGAACCGGATGCGCAGGCCATTGCGCGACTTCAAAGTGCCACCAATTTCGATGATCAGTTTCGGGATCGTACCGTTGAACGCGCAACGCAATTGGTGCGCACCATCCGCGACAGCAGTGAACCGGGCATGATGGAAGTGTTTTTGGCGGAATACGGTCTGTCCACAGACGAAGGCGTGGCGTTGATGTGTTTGGCCGAAGCACTTTTGCGGGTGCCAGATGCCCCCACGATCGACGCATTGATCGAAGACAAAATTGCCCCATCCCAATGGTCTGATCATTTGGGACAATCCAGTTCACCATTGGTCAATGCATCTACATGGGCCCTGATGTTAACGGGGCAGGTCTTGCAAGATGGCGAGGGGATCACGGGCATTTTGCGCGGTGCGATCAAACGTCTGGGAGAGCCGGTCATCAGAACAGCCGTGGCACGTGCCATGAAAGAATTGGGTGCCCAGTTTGTTTTGGGGGAAACGATCGAAGCTGCGATCACCCGCGGGCAAAACCAAGTGGACAAAGGATATACGTATTCTTTCGATATGTTGGGCGAGGCGGCCATGACGTTGGCAGATGCCGACACCTTTTTCGCGGACTATGCCCATGCGATTGATGCGTTGGCGGCAAATGCACCTCATGACGACATTCGCCAGAATCCGGGGATATCGGTAAAGCTGTCTGCGCTTTTTCCGAGGTATGAAACATTGCAAAGTGACCGGGTGATGGATGTCTTACCAGATCGTCTGTTGTTTTTGGCACAAAAGGCCAAAGCTGCGGGGATTGGTCTGAACGTGGACGCGGAAGAGGCGAACCGCCTGACCCTATCTTTGGATATTATCGAACGCGTATTTACGGACCCATCTTTGGATGGCTGGGATGGGTTTGGTGTTGTCGTTCAGGCCTATGGCAAACGGGCTTTGCCGGTGTTGCGCTGGTTAAATGCATTGGCCGAAAACAACAACCGCCGAATGATGGTTCGGTTGGTTAAAGGTGCCTATTGGGATACTGAGGTCAAATTGGCCCAAGTTGATGGCTTGCCGGGATATGCCGTTTACACCCAAAAGGCGGCGACGGATGTGTCTTACATTTGTTGTGCGCGTGAATTGTTGAAAATGACCCCGCGTATTTATCCGCAATTTGCCACGCATAATGCCCATACAATGGCAGCCATTCTTGAAATGCAGCAAGATCCGCAAAGTTTTGAATTCCAGCGCCTGCATGGCATGGGTGAAGCCCTGCATGACATCGTGAAGACAGACGCACAGACCCAATGTCGGATTTATGCGCCCGTTGGGGAACATCGGGATCTGCTTGCGTATTTGGTGCGCCGCCTTTTGGAAAATGGAGCGAACAGCAGCTTTGTGAACCAAATTGTGGACGAAGATGTTCCTGCCGCCGAGGTTGCTGCCGATCCCTTTTCGGAATGGGTGGCGGGCCGAACATCGATCCCCGATCCCGATGCTTTGTTTCAACCGGAACGTTCCAATTCGAAGGGATGGGACGTTCAAGAATATTCTGCGCTTCAAGATTTACTTCAAGCGCGGAATGAATTTTTGGATGTGCAATGGAACGCCAAACCCATCTTGGTGGCAAAGGCTGCGCCCCGTGCACCCATCGCCATCGTAAATCCCGCTGATCCGGAAGACATCGTTGGTCATGTGCGAGAAGCATCCAGCAAAGATGTTGATCGCGCGCTTGAGGATGCAAAGCCGTGGGCCGATGCCGTATCCGCCAGACAAACTGCGCTTAATAAAGCCGCTGATTTATATGAAGCGCACACCGCTGAAATTTGCGCGCTTTTGTGCCGCGAAGCGGGCAAAACACTGTTGGATGCCATTGCCGAAATAAGAGAGGCCGTGGATTTTCTGCGGTATTACGCGGCCCGCGCCGTGGGAATGGGATCGGCACGCGGGGTGTTCACATGCATCTCTCCTTGGAATTTTCCTTTGGCCATATTCACAGGTCAAATCGCGGCGGCTTTGGCCACAGGGAACGCCGTTTTGGCAAAACCCGCCGATCAAACCCCGTTGATTGCATGTTTTGCCGTGAACCTTTTACACAGCGCGGGTGTGCCCATTAGCGCCTTGCAAGTATTGACCGGAAAAGGTGCGGATGTTGGGGCGGCCCTGACGGCAACCCCCAGTGTGGATGGTGTTTGTTTCACCGGATCAACAGCGACGGCGCAGCGTATCAACCGCACCATGGCGGAACACATGGCGCCAACCGCGCCATTGATCGCCGAAACGGGTGGCATCAACGCCATGATTGTCGACAGCACAGCCCTGCCGGAACAAGCAACACGTGATATTGTTGCCTCTGCCTTTCAATCGGCTGGGCAACGCTGCAGCGCTTTGCGCGTGCTTTATGTGCAAAAGGATGTGGCTGAGACGTTCTTGGAAATGCTGTTTGGGGCGGTGGATGAATTGAACACCGATCTCCCTTGGCAAATCGCCACGGATGTTGGCCCCGTCATAGATGAAACCGCCCGATTGGGAATTGAACGGCACATTGCACAAGCAAGATCTGAAGGACGCTTGATGAAAGAGGGGCGGCATCCCCTGAAAGGAACCTTTGTTGCCCCCACAATTCTGCGTGTGTTAGAAATTTCTGATCTGAAGTCAGAGATTTTTGGCCCGGTTTTGCATGTCGCAACGTTTGAAGCGGATGAATTGGATGCCGTCATTGATGACATTAACGCCAGCGGGTTTGGGCTGACGTTTGGGATGCAATCACGCATTGATGATCGGATCGATCACGTCACGCGCCGTGTGAAGGCAGGAAACATTTACATCAATCGAAACCAAATTGGTGCAGTTGTGGGGTCACAACCCTTTGGGGGGGAAGGTCTTTCGGGGACTGGGCCAAAGGCAGGTGGGCCAACTTATTTGCACAGGTTTGTGTCGGCGCCAAAAGTTGAAACAGATATGCAATCTTTTGATACCACCATGGCGGCTCAGGGATCATTGGCCAAACTCATGACAACTTCGTTCAATGGGAACACTCCAATTCAAACCCATGTCCTTCCGGGGCCCACTGGGGAATCCAACGTTTTGTCGGAATATCCGCGTGGGGTGGTTTTGTGTCTTGGCCCTTCCGAGGAAGATGCAAAACAACAAGCAAAGACAGCAACCGAGAATGGATGCCACGCCCTTGAATTCCCGGCACATAAATTTGGTACAATCGCCCCGGCGGATTTGGAAAGCGCTGTCGATTTAGACGCCGTCATCAGTTTCGAACACGCCGATGCCCTGCGGGGGCATCGCATCGCCCTTGCGGCGCGTGAGGGACCATTGGTGCCGATTTTGGCAGAGGCTGATTATGCGAAATGGCTGCGGCTTGAACGCCATGTCTGCGTTGATACGACCGCTGCAGGTGGGAACGCCAGTTTACTTGCCGGGGAAGGTTAGATCGCGCGTCGCTTTTGCAATGCGATATTTTCGGCGATTAAGGCTTTGTAAAGGGTTTGCAGGCGCATCATGATGGGGCGGTCACCCGTGCCAATGGGCTTGCCATCGATTTCTGCTACGGGGGTCTGGGCCCCGAACGTCCCGGTTAAAAAGGCCTCGTCCGCGCCATAAGCCTCGTACAAAGAAAAGTTCTTTTCAAATACGGGGATGTCGTTTGCTTTGCACAGGTCAATCACCTTTTGGCGGGTTACCCCATTCATGCAGTAATCCCCGGTGGATGTCCAAACCGCACCATCACGGACAACAAAGAAATTGCAGGCATTTGTGGTATTCACAAACCCATGGGGATCCAACATCAAACCTTCGTCGGCACCGGCTTGTTCCGCCTGAAGGCAAGCGATGACACAATTCAGTTTGGAATGGCTGTTAAACTTGGCGTCTTGTGATGTGGGCAACCCGCGCACCTGCGGGACGGTTGCCAATCGAATGCCCGCATTTTGAAGTGCGGAAGCTGGTTTGGAGTGTTCCATGATGATCACAAGTGTTGGCCCACTTCGTGACAGTGCGGGATGTTGAAAAGGTTTGACCTTTACGCCACGGGTTAACATCAAGCGGCAATGCACATCCGTATGCATATCATTTGCCTTTGCGGTTGCTGTCAGCGCATCCAGAATTCCGCCGCGATCCATACCCACATCCAGCGAAACCGCTTTGCAAGATTGAAAAAAGCGATCCATGTGTTCATCAAAAAAGGCCCAATGCCCGTCATAAAGACGCATGCCTTCCCACATGCCATCACCCAGCATGAACCCTGAATCATAAACAGAAACAACTGCCTGATCGCGATGCACGATATTGCCGTTCACATAGATTTTGATGTGTTGATTGCGCAGATCTTCTTCGGCGTCATGGGTGGTGGGGGCTGTGTCTATCATGAGCCTATCATTGAAGGCAGTTGTTCGAAATCGCCAGCCCTTTTTGAAAACAATTGCTTCCTTGGGTTGACGGAATCGATGAGGGTTGCCACGGTTCGCCAGGGGACATTGGATATGAACATTCAAAAACTAGATCGCGTTGACCATAAGGCAAGAAAAATTTTTGCACCGGAAGTAAGCGCCGGGTCATTTAATCTTTTGATCAATTGTGCCGGGCTAGCGCGCGGTCAGCGCCTTTTGATTGCCTATGAACCCGAACGTCACCAATATTTTTATGATGATGCGCTTGCGCTTTTGCGTGCTGATGCAGATGCGCTGGGTATTGTGACCGAAGTCTTGGATGTTGGTTTCAATCCAGAGGCAGCGGAATTTCACCCGGACCTGTGCAAAACGATGGCAGGTTTTGATGTGGTGATTTTTCTGGCCCGATTGGGAGATCAACTTCGATTTTCTACAATCCCAGATGGGCCCAAGATCGTGAATTCTTATACGTTGAGCGCGGATATGATCCGATCACCGTATTCTGCCAGCCATTATGACGGTTTCACCCGACTGAAACGTGTGGTCGATGACGTAATTGGTGGGGCGCAGGACATCAAAATTACCTGCCCAAATGGGACATTGGTCACGGGTCGGGCCCCGGATCAAGGATACGTGCCGTCCGACACATCGGTCACGCGGTTCCCCGTTTCTGTTTTTTCACCGGTACCCGCGCAATCGTTTTCTGGAAAAATCGCACTTAGTGGATTTTTAACGGGAACTGGATCACGATATTACACCGACAACATTGTGGAATTCGAGGGACAGGTGTTCGCCTTTTTGGAAGAGGGTGAGCTGCTTGGGTTTGAGGGTTCCGTCAAGGATGTGGCAAGGGCGAATGCCCAATATGATCGTGTTTCGGGTCAGTTTGGGATTGATCGCAATTTTGTGCATTCTTGGCATGCGGGAATTCATCCCGGATGTGGTTTTCCTTGGGACATGCGCAAACATTATGATCAATGGAGCGGGGCCGCCTTTGGCAACCCGCGTGTTTTGCATTTCCACACATGTGGCGCTTATGCCCCCGGTGAAATTTGTTGGAATTTGATTGACGCGTCAATCGAGATTGATGGGCTGAAAATTTGGGATCAAGGTGTGTTTAGGGCAGATCTATTGCCCGGTGGGACAGAAATTCTGTCTCAATACCCTTGTGTTAGAAATGTCTTTGATCACCCCGATCGCGACATCGGGTTTTGGGAAACAAGCTCAACCCCTGAGGTTTTGACAGGTGGCTGAAAAGGCCTGAATTTCTTTTGCGAATTCTTGTCCCGCAATTTCCAACAATTTCTCGCCATCCTCGACGGTTGCCAAAGCTGAATGGGATCCAACACGGCCATCTGGAAAATCACGCCGGTGTTCGTCAGGAGGGCCGTGCCGATCACCCGCGTGTGTTTTGATGAATTCTAACGATAGCTTTTGGGGCGGGGTTGCCGCATCGCCTGGTGGGCGCGGCCCGTGCAGTGATTGTGTTATGGCCACTTCGGAGGGTGTTGCATGCATGCCCTCCCAATCACCATACAGTGTGGCGCGTAACGAATTTACCTTGGGGGCATCCCACCAACTTCTCAATTTAATGCAATCTTCAGGAAGGGTGTTCATGGCTGTGCGAATGGGATCCAAATTTGCCCCGTGCCCATTCAAAATAAAAACCCCAATAAACCCTTGATCCAACAATCCTTTGCAAATCTGTTTCACCATGTCCGTCAAGGTTTCCCGCTGGATTGAGATTGTGCCGGGAAAGGCAGTGTTAAACGGTGCCGGGGTATAGGCAATCGGGGGAACAACGATGGCATCTGCACGTTCCGCCGCGCGCAGGGCCACGGCATTTGCGCATATAAAATCAGTTCCGATCAGGCCCATGGGCCCGTGCTGTTCAACGGACCCGACAGGTAAAACCGCACAGACACCACGTTGGATGGCTGTGTCCACCTCGGGCCAAGTCATTAAGCTTAACTGCATAAGAATTTTTGAAAAAGGTCAGGTTTTGCGGGCCGAAAGGGCCCGCAAAGTCTTCAAGGGCTTAGAGGCCCCATTTGGCCTTGATGCCATCAAAGAAACCTTTTGCTTCTTTTACTTTCACCCAATTGTTCACATAGTTGATCCAAACTTGGTCCGCCTGTGGCACGAGCATTGCAATTGGGGTTGGATTGCGGGCTTCGGCACCTTCAACGGCAACCACACCAAATTTTGTGGCAAGTGTTGAACCTTCGATGTTTGACGTGATGAACACATCAGCACGTCCAGCCAGAACCTCTTGGTAACCGCGGGCTGGGGCTTCGACAACTTTGATGTCCGCGTTTGGATACCATTCACGAACCAGCTTTTCAAAGGTTGTTCCCAAAGTGGTCGCGACTTTTACACCGGGCTGGTTGATGGAGTCGTGCCCAGAAAATTGCGATGCCTTATCAGCGGTTGTGAATGGTGAGATTTCAACCGAGATATAGCTTTCTGAAAATCCAGCAACCTTCATGCGTGCGGGTGAAATCGAAGCTGAACCCGTGATGTGATATTGGCCCGCAACAACACCGTTTACGAGTGTTTTCCAATCTGTAGGCACGAATTCAACTTCGACGCCAAGATCTTTTCCAAGCTCTGTCATGATATCGATATCAAACCCTTTGTAAGAGTTTGTGGCCGGATCACGCACGGACATTGGGTTCCAATCGCCAGTGGTGCCAACTTTTAAAACGCCGCCGTCCAAAATTTCGTTTAAGGCGGATTGCGCCATCGCGGCGCCTGACAGGGCAAGGCCCACAGCGGCCGCAGCCGCGGTTTTGAAAAACTTATTCATGGTAAACTCCCGTTGGTGTGGTTGGTCTTGTTTGCCTGAGTATACTGGCTTGTACAGACACAGAATTCAAATAGAGTGCAGAAAAAAATGACAAGTCAGTTCAGGGTGGGGATGTCCAATGTCAGAAATCGCGATCGAAATGATCGACGTGAACAAATGGTATGGCACCTTTCATGTTCTCAAAAACATTAATCTGACTGTGCAATCCGGCGAAAAAGTTGTGATTTGTGGGCCTTCCGGATCCGGAAAGTCCACTGTCGTTCGTTGCATCAATAGATTGGAGGAACACCAAAAAGGCATCATCCGATTTGAAGGGAACGAACTTACGAACGATCCAAAATCGGTTGCATCAATCCAAGGTGAAATTGGGATGGTGTTTCAACAGTTCAATTTGTTCCCACATCTTTCTGTTTTGGATAACCTGATGCTTGGCCCTATGAAATCCAGGGGTCTTTCGCGTGCGCAGGCCGAAGAACGTGCCCGGCATTATCTGGACAGGGTGCGCATACCAGATCAAGCGGACAAACGCCCAAGTCAGTTGTCAGGCGGGCAACAGCAACGTGTCGCCATTGCGCGGTCTTTGTGTATGGAACCAAAAGTTCTTTTATTTGATGAGCCGACCTCAGCCCTTGATCCCGAAATGATTTCAGAAGTTTTGGACGTCATGGTGGAATTGGCCCAAGACGGGATGACCATGGTGGTTGTGACGCATGAAATGGGTTTTGCCCGGAAAGTTGCGGACAAAATGGTGTTTATGGATGAGGGCGAAATTGTGGAACAAGCACCCCCAACCCAATTCTTTGAAGCACCCGAAACGAATCGTTGTAAAACGTTCCTGGGCCAAATTTTGCAGCACTGAAAAGGGGATTAAGATGACACGGTTATTCATTTCCCTTTTGGGTTTGCTGGCGTTGGCGGGGTGTTCATCATCCGCGACTTGGGGGTGGTATGTCATTGATCCCACCACCCCATCGGGTTGGACGAATATCAAATTCTTGATTTCAGGGATGGGGGCCACCATCCAAATATCTGTGATCGCGGCGTTGATATCCATCGTTTTAGGTCTTTTGGTGGCATTGCCGGGCCAATCAAGCAAGCGCGGCTGGCGAATGGTGAACCGTGTTTATGTTGAGTTCATTCGGTCCATTCCGCTTTTGCCCATGTTGTTTTGGGTATTCTATGGCTTGCCAATCATCTTTCGATCCATGGGATTGAATATTCCAATCGATCCCTTTTGGGGGGCGATTATCACCCTAGCCATTTCCGATAGCGCCTTCACGGCCGAGATTTACCGTTCCGGCATTCAATCCATCGCTCGCGGCCAAAGTGAAGCGGCGCAAACTGTTGGACTGAATTATTTTCAAACGATGCGTTATGTGATTTTGCCACAAGCCATTCGCCGTATTTTGCCGCCTTTGGCCAATCAGTTCATTTACATCGTAAAGATGAGCGCCTTCGCATCTGTCATCGGCATGCAAGAACTCACGCGCCGTGCAAACGAATTGGTGGTGACAGAATACCGCCCGCTTGAACTCTACAGTCTTTTGATTTTGGAATATTTGGTTTTGGTTTTGATCATCAGCGCGGGTGTGCGATGGTTGGAGCGTCGGATGGGATCGGACGAAAGACGGTGAGGGGAAAAAACATGGATTGGAAAGAATTCATGGCCGAAACAGAGGCCAACATCGCAAGCTTCAGCAAAGAAGTTCCCGGGACAGTCAAAGGTTTCGGGCAAATGGGGCAGGCCGCGAAGGCAGATGGTGCCTTATCCGAGAAGACCAAAGAGTTCGTGGCTTTGGGCATCGCGATTGCAACGCGATGTGACAGTTGCATTGGCTTCCATGTTAGGTCGCTTGTTCGATTGGGGGCCACGCGTGAAGAAATGTGCGAAGCTTTGGCAATGGCCACCTATATGGGGGGCGGACCGTCTTATGCGTTCAGCGCCAAGGCATTGAAGGCTTTTGATACATTTTCAGAAGGGTCCAATTGATGCGTCCGGATTTGGCTGGCTCTGATGGGTTCATGCGCAATTGTTGGTACGTGGCCGGCATCAGCGCCGATTTTGCGCGCACCCTTTCACCCCTGACCATGTTGGAAGACCACATTGTTATTTTTCGCGACACGGCCGGCAATCCGATCGCACTGGAAGATGCATGCCCGCATCGCAAACTTCCTTTGTCACGTGGGACAATCGAAGGTGACAACGTTGTGTGCGGGTATCACGGCCTCACCTTTGATTGCACTGGTGAATGCGTCATCGCACCGACACAACTTGATAACCCGCCGCGCCGTGCCGCGGTGCGATCTTATCCGGCGCAAGATAAGTGGGGTTTTTTGTGGGTCTGGATGGGTGATCCGCATCTGTGCGAAGCAACACCAATCCTTGATATCCCAAATATTGACAATCCCACTTGGGGAAAGACAAAATTGGGTGGCATGCAAATGGATGCTCATTATCTTTATATCATCGACAACCTTTTGGACCCCAGCCATGTTGCTTGGGTGCATCTCACGTCTTTTGCCGGGGCAGGGACCGACAACCGCCCCCTCGATCTAGAAGAAATAAAAGATGGCGTGATTGTTTCGCGCTGGGTGCTGGATGAGGCACCCCCCCCATATTACAAAGATATGCTTCCTTTTGGGGAAACGTGTGATCGTAAACAACATTACGAATGTCGATTGCCAGCGACCGCCATTAATATGTCTGTCTACACGCCCTCTGGCGAAGGTGGGGCGGACAAACCGCTGTCGCCAAACGCGTTCATCAATATCTCTTACAATTTTATCACGCCGGTTGATCAGAACCAGACACGGTATTTTTGGTTTCAGCATCGCAATATGCATGCGGATGATACGGCTTTGTCCGATCGCATGTTTGAAGGTGCAAAAATGGCCTTTCAAGAAGACAAAGATGTGTTGGAAGACGTGCACAAAGGCATGGCCAATCGCACAAGTGGATATTTGAATTTGGGCCTTGATGCTGGGGCGATGCGGTTTCGAAACCGTGTCGTGAAGGCCATCGAAGCAGAAAGGGACATCGCATGACCGCATGGATCAAGATGATTGAAGATCAAGATGCCGAACCACGTTTGAAAGAGCTGTTGGATCATGCGCGTACCCCACATGGAACGGTTGATACCGTGATGCGGGTTCATTCTTTGCGGCCCGAAACGATGAATGGCCATGTCACATTGTATCGGTCCGTTTTGCATTCAGATGATAACAAGCTGCCCTTTTGGTTTTTGGAGGTCGTGGCAAGTTATACTTCAATCCTGAATGACTGCACTTATTCGCTTACGCATCATTTTATGAATGTTCGCAACTTGATCAAAGATCAGCCGCGCAGTGATCGTATCTTCACCGCGTTGAAGGCCCATCGGCCCGAGGATGAATTTGAAGGCAAAGAACTTGCCTTGTTGCGATATGCTGCAAAGCTGACCACTGATGTGGGCAAGATGATAAAGTCGGACTTTGAAGCGCTGAAAATCGCAGGTTGTGATGATGGTGAGATATTAGAGGTGAACCAAGTTTGCGCCTATTTCAACTATTCCAACCGATTGTTGAATGGCCTGGGCTGCACCACCGATGGTGATGTAGTTGGTTATTATAAAGGGGACGATTAATCGGTTTGGCATCGACGTCATTGAACAAAAATGTCAACGCCAGCTCCCGTTATCTGATGCAAAGGGATTAGGATGTTTATCGGTTTGGATCTGGGCACATCAGGTGTCAAAGCACTTTTGATGGATGAACATCAAGTTATCCTTGGCAGTGCCACGTCTGGATTAAGTGTCGCACGGCCACATTCGGGTTGGTCTGAACAAAATCCCTTGGATTGGATCAATGCAACACGGAACACCATTGCGGAATTGGCTCAAAATCATGATTTGGGTTCGGTGTCTGGGATTGGTTTATCCGGGCAAATGCACGGTGCGACCTTATTGGATAAATCCGATCAAGTTTTGCGACCATGTATGTTGTGGAACGATACCCGCGCCCATCAAGAAGCCGCAGAATTGGATGGTGTTCCAAGCTTCCGTACACAGACTGGAAATATCGTGTTCCCCGGATTCACGGCACCCAAGGCCCTTTGGGTGCGCAACCATGAACCGGATCTATTTAAAAAGACTGCAAAGGTTCTTTTGCCAAAAGATTACCTTCGATTGTGGCTAACGGGTGAACACGTATCCGATATGTCTGATGCCGCAGGGACAAGCTGGTTTAACACTGGTGCACGGGATTGGTCGGATGAACTTTTGTCTGCAACCGATCTGTCACGCCAACATATGCCAGACCTTGTCGAAGGGTCAGAGGTTTCAGGGTATCTGCGCGCCGATCTGGCACAGGAATTGGGACTGCCCACGGGCATTCCCGTTGCTGGCGGGGGGGGAGATAATGCCGCCTCGGCCGTTGGGGCGGGCGTTGTGTCCCCGGGACAGGCATTTTTGTCGCTGGGAACATCTGGCGTATTATTCGCCGCAAATGACGGATATGCGCCTGACGCGGATACGGCGCTTCATACATTTTGTCATGCATTGCCGGATCGTTGGCATCAAATGGGGGTGATCCTGTCTGCGGCCGATGCAATCAATTGGTATGCAAATCTTGTGAATAACGACCCATCCGTTCTGACGGCTGAATTGGGCCCATCGCAAGCGCCGGGACGGGCGATGTTCTTGCCCTATCTGGGGGGGGAAAGAACCCCCCATAACGATGCAAAGGTGCGTGGGGCGCTTATTGGTTTAGAACATGCCACGGATCGCGCTGCGGGCACACGCGCAGTTTTGGAAGGTGTGGCATTTGCATTGGCCGACAGTTTGATCGCGATGAAAGCAACCGGAACCGAATTAAAAGATATCATCGCGATTGGGGGCGGTGCCCGTTCACAAGCATGGGTTCAAATCATTGCAAACGTTTTTGATATGCCGGTTCACATTCCACAGGATGGCGATTTCGGGGCAGCATTTGGTGCGGCCCGTCTGGGCATGCTGGCGGCAGGGGATGCCAAAGAAGATGATGCAACCCCGCCAAAAATTTCGCATACAATCGAACCAGAGGTTTCTCTGGTTGCCGCGTTCGCTGAAAGTCACGAAAGATACAAAGCAACGTATCGAGCCTTGCGCGATCTTTCTTAGCAGTTGGGTTCATGTGGATCTTCACCAACTGGTGCAATTTCGAATGGCTTTGTGCCAACCTCAACAGATCACGCGAACGCTTATGTTTCACAATTATTTTTTTTCTGTAGAGGGTTTGGTGGAGCCTAGGGGAGTCGAACCCCTGACCTCTTGCATGCCATGCAAGCGCTCTCCCAACTGAGCTAAGGCCCCGAACCGATGTCTGCGTATGGCAGGCAGGGCGCAGGTTCAAGTGAAAAAACCAGCGCCCAGGAAAATTAATTATCGTCGTCTTCGGCTGGAACGTCTGCGATTTCTTCCAAAGACACGTTATCCTCGTCATCTTCTTCAAGAACATCATCGCCTAGATCCACGTCAACGTCGGTATCGTCGTCGTCCAATACCACATCTTCGGCATCAAGATCAGCATCTTCCAGCTTTTTGCTTTGCGCATCAGCGGCGTCTGCAACCATCGTGCGCCCTTTGTTGGCATCCAGTGTTACAACTTCGCCTGTGTATGGGCTGACAATTGGATCTTTGTTCAAATCGTAAAAACGTTTGCCAGTCGTGGGGCAAAGGCGCTTTGTTCCCCATTCTTCTTTGGGCATAAGGCATCCCTTCATACATGCGGTGACAATCGTCGCCACGTGCCATACTGTCCGCGCAGTGTCAAAGTGAAATTGCGAATTCTGAGTTGGATCGGAGAAACATGGCCGAAATTGTGTTGCAAGGTCCGCCAGAATTGCGGGTTCAGGTTAAAAAATCCAAGCGATCGCGGCGATTGTCCCTCAGGGTATTGCGCGCGACGGGTGAAATTAGATTGAGCATGCCCCAATCCGCACCTTTGTCAGAGGCGCAGGATTTCGTTCATTCCAAAGAAAAATGGATTCGCAAACATCTTGCGAATGCGCCGCAGTCCACGCAGGTCGTAATCGGGGGAACAGTGCCCGTGTATAATCGCATGTTACCCATTCTGGAGGGTCGTGGCCGCCGTGCGATATTAAAAGAGGATGGTATCTATTGTCCCCCGGCACCGGCCATGGTTGGCCCAAGGGTGGCTGCATGCCTAAAACTTGCAGCGCGGCATGCCCTGCAGCAAGCGACACAACACTATGCAGGATTGATCAAACGCCCGGTTCATCGGATTGCCTTGAAGGACACACGATCACGTTGGGGATCTTGTTCCAGCCGCGGCAACATCAACTATTCTTGGCGCCTTATTATGTGCCCGCCGGAAGTTTTGGAATATGTGGCCGTCCATGAAGTTGCGCATTTGGTTGAGATGAATCATTCCCAAAAATTTTGGAATGTCGTCGAAGGCTTAATGCCTGATTACCAAATCCACAAAGCGTGGTTGCGCCGAAACGGTGAAAGCCTGCACCAGTATCGTTTTGACCTTGGGACTTGACGCATCGTGATATGTGATCACAAAGTGTGACATGACACCCAAACGACCTGATCCCGTTTATGCATCCCACGACAAAATCTACCGCGATCTTCGCGCGCAGATCATGTACGGAGAGCTGTCCCCCGGTCAGGCGATGACCATTCGAGGATTGGCCGATGAAAGGGGTGTGTCCATGACACCGGTGCGAGAGGCGTTGCGCCGTTTGGTCGCCGAAGGTGCGTTGACCACCACCGTTACCGGACGAATTCGTACACCAGAATTAACAAATGATCGGATCGAAGAGCTTGCTGCCCTGCGGGCCTTGATTGAGGTGGAACTTGCCAGCCGCGCCCTGCCGCGGGCGCACCTTGCCCTGATTGATCGCCTCAGCACAATTAACAACACAATTGCGGTTGCGGTGGCCAGATCGGATGCGGTGGCGTATATCAAATCAAATCTTGATTTTCATCGAACGCTTTATTTACGAGCCCAAGCGCCCGCCATGTTGGCAACGCTTGAAACGGTTTGGTTGCAATTGGGTCCCACAATGCGGGCGCTTTATGGGCGGATGCGCAAATCAGAACCACCGCAGAACCACCGACTGATTTTGGCGGCACTTCGGGCGGGGGATGAACCGGGTTTGCGCGTGGCCGTTCGGGCGGATGTGACGCAAGGCCTGCGATTATTGGCGAGATAACGCGTTTATCGAGACAAAAGAGACCAAAGCCCGCAAGAGGCTCTGGTCTGGAAAGTGTTTTATTTTGCGTGTCCTAACTGTGAATTGGCCCGTCACCACATGCCAATGCTGCTTCGCGCACGGCTTCTGAATATGTGGGGTGGGCGTGGCAGGTTCTGGCAAGATCTTCGGCGGCGGCGCCAAATTCCATGGCCACACAGACCTCATGGATCAAATCCCCAGCGGCCGGTCCGATGATATGGGCGCCCAAGATGCGGTCGGTTGTTTTGTCGGCCAGAATTTTAACAAACCCGTCGCCCGCAAAGTTCGCTTTGGCGCGACCATTCCCCATGAAGGAAAATTTTCCGACCTTATATTCCCGACCGGCTTCTGTGAGTTGTTCTTCGGTTTGGCCAACGCTTGCGACCTCGGGATGGGTGTAGATCACCCCGGGAATGACGTCATAGTTCACATGGCCCGCTTGCCCTGCAAGGATTTCTGCAACTGCCATGCCTTCATCTTCGGCTTTGTGGGCCAACATTGGGCCTTCGATGACATCGCCGATGGCATAAATGCCAGGAACCGATGTGGCATAATGGGCATCGGTTTCAATTTGGCCACGTTTTGTCATCGCAAGGCCAAGCGCATCCGCCCCCAAACCATCGACAAACGGTTTGCGGCCCGTGGCCACCAAAACCGTATCCGCCGATACGGTGTGTTCGCTGTCATCACTGCGCAATTTGTAGGTGACTTTTGCCTTTTTGTTTTTCACCTCAACGCCCGAAACAGCTGCGCCCAGTGTCATGCTAAGGCCTTGTTTTTCCATCAGCTTTTTGAAAGTGCGCTGCACCTCTGCGTCTTGGCCGGGTGTGACGGTATCGGCGAATTCAATCACCGATACGTTGCTGCCCAAGCGCGCATAGACCGAACCAAGTTCAAGGCCAATCACACCAGCCCCGATCACCACCATTTCATTCGGGATCTTTTTTAATGTCAGCGCACCGGTGGAAGAAACAACCGTCTCTTCGTCGATGTCCACACCGGGCAAGGTGGCCACATCAGATCCGGTGGCAATCACAATGGATTTCGCTTGATGCACCTCATCGCCCACCTGCACCTGCCCAGCCGCCGGGATGGAACCCCATCCCTTGAGCCAATCTATCTTATTCTTTTTAAACAGAAATTCGATGCCCTTGGTGTTTTGTCCGATGACGTCATCTTTATAAGATAACATCTGTGTCCAATCCACTGATGGGGCTTTGCCCTTCAGGCCCATCTTGGCAAAGTTATGTTCTGCCTCGTGCAATTGATGGCTGGCGTGCAACAAGGCCTTGGAGGGGATGCAGCCCACATTCAAACACGTCCCACCAAGGGTTTCGCGCCCTTCGACAACGGCTGTTTTTAAACCCAATTGGGCGCAACGGATGGCGCAAACATATCCGCCGGGGCCACTGCCAATTACGATCACATCATAGGAAGCCATGGGTCAAATCCTTTGTGGTTTAAGCTGAAATGGGGTGTGCACAACCCGTACACAACCCGTACACAGGCCGTACACCGATTTTGTGACATGAAGGGGTTTTGGGGCGCTGCCCCCTTGGGCCGATGGCCCAATTCCCCCGGAGTGTATCGGGACAAAGAAAGTCATAAGAGGGCCGCCACAAGCATGGCGACGATCGCGGCAAACGCCACAAACCAAATGTATGACCGCCAAGGGACTAGGCCAAAGTAATAGGCCGGGATATAAGCCACGCGGGCCGCGACATAGG
>JAHDCF010000018.1:0-24793 GCA_020630015.1 Planktomarina sp.
CGATGATGGCGATGGGGCTGCCGCGCTTATCGGCGTATTTCAACTGGTTGCCGAAATTCTTGGGATTGCCCAGATACACCTCGGCGCGAATACCCGCCTGGCGCAATTCCCCCACCATGGCTTGGTAATCCGCCATCCGGTCACGATCCATAACCGTGACGATAACCGGCCCTTGCGCATCTTCGCCACCGATACGGCCCTTCATGCGCAGGGCGGCCAACAGGCGATCAACCCCGATGGAAACACCTGTTGCAGGCACCTCTTGCCCGGTGAAACGTTTGACCAAATCGTCATAACGCCCACCACCCGCAACGGAACCAAAGGACCGGGGCCGGCCCTTTTCGTCTTTGATCTCGAACGTCAGTTCGGCCTCGTACACCGGGCCGGTGTAGTATCCTAGACCGCGCACGACGGACGGGTCCAACAGAATGCGGTCGGTGTCATACCCTTGGGCGCTGACCAATGCAGCAATCTGTTCCAACTCATCCACACCTTGCGCGCCCACGGCAGACGTGCCGACCAACCCGCGCAAGTTCGCAAGAGTTTGCGCGGTCGAGTCACCCAAGGCTTGCATGAACCCCATCACAACGTCGGCTTCGTCGGCCGTCAGACCAGCACCCTTTGTAAAGTCGCCGCTTTCATCTTCACGGCCTTCACCCAAAAGCGCCCGCACGCCGTCCAACCCCAGCCGATCCAGCTTATCAATTGCGCGCAACACAATCCCGCGTTCCGCCGCTTTGTCTTCGCCAGCCAATCCGGCCACTTCCATTACACCGTTCAGCACCTTCCGGTTATTCACTCGGATGATGTAATCGCCACGGTCAATGCCCACGGCCTCCAAAGTATCCGCCAGCATCGCGCAAATTTCAGCATCTGCAGCAACGCTTGGTGCACCAACAGTGTCAGCATCACATTGATAAAACTGGCGAAACCGGCCCGGACCCGGCTTTTCGTTGCGCCAAACCGGCCCCATGGCATATCGCCGATACGGCGTTGGCAGATCGTTGCGGTGCTGGGCATAAACCCGCGCCAAAGGGGCGGTCAGGTCGTACCGCAGGGCCAGCCAAGTTGCATCTTCATCTTCTTTCCACGCGAACACCCCCTCGTTCGGGCGGTCCACATCGGGCAGAAACTTTCCCAAAGCCTCTACTGTTTCAACAGCGCTGCTTTCCAAAGCGTCAAAGCCATAGCGATGATATACCTCTGCGATCTGGTTCAACATCGCTGCGCGTTCGGTGACTTCGGCACCGAAATAATCGCGAAACCCTTTGGGTGGCAGGGCCTTGGGTTTGGGGGCTTTTTTCACTTTGGCCATGGGGACAATCCTTATCCTTCGCGACGGGGTTTAATGACGCCGTCGCAAGGGGGCAAGCCAAAGTGCAAGGGCCTTAGAATTTCACTTGGCAAATATATTTGTCAAATACCCATCCGGTTGGGCCAGATAAGCTGTGATCACTTAACCCTTTGACAACTGAAACTTTGCGCCAACGCCCTTCACCATAAGGTTCCCACGTCAACAAAAAGATTTCTGGCGGCAATTTTTTGACCATCTCACATTTGCTAGATGGACATGTGCGCAGGGCCAAGAAATTGTCCCCGTTGGGGTTTAAATTGCAGGTCACAAAATATTCCCGGTCATAAGCCCCCCCGATCGAAGGCGCGGCAACCAACGTAAGTAAGACCAACAAACGTTTCATCTTTGCTTCCTTTCAAATCCTTCCCCTTGTGTATAACGGGGTGTTGCACGATGGATTTGATCGGGATCAAAAGAAGATGTCTGAAACACGTTTCGAAAAGCTTGAAGCCCATGTAGCCGATCTTCAAAATGAGGTTGAAGTGTTGTCGCAAATCGTGGCTCGCCAAGACAGCGACATTGAAAAGCTGAAACGCACGGTTGAGATTTTGGTTCAACGCGAAGCCGCGCGCGAAGCAGAGGGCGGTGGCGGTGTCATCCTTGGGGATGAACGCCCGCCCCATTATTGATCATCAATCAGCTGAAATCTTCGGCATATCGGTATCCCCTATGCAACAAAATCGTTGCCCGTTCGCCCGATGTGCCGAACTTGGGATACAAGCTTAAGAATGTGGTGGAATTGATCAATTCCGCTTGGTTCTTTTCGCACCGCTTTAAGGTCGGGGCTTTGCAAACGCGCGCTTTGATCGCCTCATATTCTTTGTCCAGATCAGAAAGCTTGGGACGGCGTTGGCGGTAATGAATGAATTCGTGCAAATATGGATCGCCGAATGTGGCAAGTGCCGCACTGAATTTGCGAACGCATTTATCGCGAAACCCTGTCACGTAATGTGTACGTAATTTTGTGCTGCCGAAATTGGTATCATAAAGGGTAAAGCCCCCGGCCTCATGCACCTTGCGTCCCAATTTGTTGGTTGGCAAATTGCACACTTTTGCGAATTGGCCATAGGGTAATCTGCCGCTATCTGCCGAAACCAAAGGTGTTGGCGGAACCTTGGGGGCAAAGACACCGCTGCGGTTGCTGCGCCTTTGTTCGCGTTCGGCTTTGGCCTTGGCGCGCGCGGCCTGACGTGCGGCGCGGCGTTCCGCCCGCCGTTCCAGCCTTGCCTTACGCGGTGTCGGGGCCGCCTCCACCGTTTCGGCCACCGCGGCGTCCACCGCTGTCGATTCAACGGCCACAGGTGTGACCACCGCCTCCAATGTTTCGGGGCTGGCAGGTTCAGCCGCAGTTGCAACAGACGGGTCTGCGCCCTCTGGCGGTGTTGGTGCACGGTCGCGTTGTCCAAAGACCCGGCTGAAAAAACCTGATTTCTTTTCGGGTGCCTTTGCGGGTTCGACCGACGGTGTGATTTCGGTCACCTCTGGCGTCAGGCTTTGGGGCGTGTCTTTCACCGGTTCAACCTGCGGTGCCGGAACGGGCGCCGCGCGGTACTCTCGGGGTTCACCACAGGCAACACCAAAACTTAAAACAACAAGCAGCAACAGATAACGCATCAAAGTTCTTCCACTGTCATAACCCCAGGCAAGCTTTTCAAAGCACCTTTGATCTGGGGCGTCACGGGGAAATCCCGCCCCAAATCGACGTCTACTTCGCCGGGCAAGGAATTGTCCATCAAACAAAACTGAATTGGGCCTCGTGCCGCGCCTTTGACGGCGGATTTCGCCTCTGCCAAGACTGTTGCCACCGAAAATATGGCGCAAAGGTCATCAATATAAACGCGAAATCCATCCGCCCCGGCGGCTGCAACCGCCCCATCCATCGGCTGAATCCCGCGGGCCAAAAGTTTCAGTTGATCTGATTCCATCGTCGCTTCGACCGATAAAACCACTTTGGCACCTGTTTCGATGTGATCGCGGGCGGCCTCTAACGTATCAGAAAAGACGGTAACCTCATAATTGCCTGTGGTGTCAGATAACTGAACAAACGCAAACCGATTGCCGCGTGCCGATTTGCGTTCTTGGCGGCCTGACACAGTGCCCGCCATTTTTGCAACCATCGCACCATCGCGCGCTTTTTCCGTGACCTGATCCAATGTCAAAACGCCCGACCGTTTCAAGGGCCCCATGTAATCATCCAACGGATGACCCGACAAATAAAACCCAATGGCCGAGAATTCTTCGGCCAAACGTTCCGCAGGCAACCAATCCGTTGCCGGGCTGAGCCGTGGTTCGGGTAAATCGTCGCCAGCTTCCCCAAACAAAGAAACTTGATTGGAGGCACGTTGTTCATGAATAGCCGCGGAATAGGCCGATAACGCATCCAAGCTGTCAAACACCCGGCGCCGGTTCGGATCAAGCTGATCAAAGGCACCCGCACGGGCCAACATTTCAAGCGGGCGTTTGCCAACCCGTTTCAAATCCACACGGCGGGCAAAATCAAATACCGTAGCAAATTCTTTGTCACCACGCCCTTCGGTGACAAGGCGCATTGCCTCAACCCCTACGTTTTTCAACGCCCCCAAAGCATAGACAAGTTTCCCGTCACGCACATCAAACGTGGCTTCTGATCGGTTGATGCACGGCGGAACATAGGGCAGTTCCAACCCTTTTTTCACCTCATCAAAATAGACGGCAAGCTTGTCGGTCAGATGCAGATCACAGTTCATGACACCCGCCATGAATTCCACCGGGTGGTTCGCCTTCAGCCATGCGGTTTGATAGCTGACCACCGCATAGGCCGCGGCATGCGATTTGTTGAACCCATAGTTCGCAAACTTATCCAGTAAATCCCAAGTGGCCTTGGCGGTTTTTTCGTCCACGCCGTTGTCCGCCGATCCAGACAAAAACTTGGGCTTTTCGGCGTCCATCGCCTCTTGAATCTTTTTACCCATCGCACGGCGCAACAAATCCGCACCGCCAAGGGAATATCCGGCCATCTGCCGGGCGATTTCCATCACCTGTTCTTGGTAAACAATGATCCCTTGGGTTTCATCCAAAATGTGATCCACAGACGGGTGCAGCAATTCCCGTTCGGAAAGGCCGTTTTTAACCTCACAATATTTCGGAATGTTTTCCATGGGCCCCGGGCGGTACAGCGCCACAAGGGCCACGATGTCTTCGATACACGTGGGCTTCATACGCTTCAGCGCATCCATCATCCCGCTGGATTCCACCTGAAACACGGCAACGGTTTTGGCGGCTGAATACAGATCATAACTGGCCCGATCATCCAAAGGGATGGCGTTGATGTCGTTCTCGGTTCCCAGTGCAGGGTCATACAGAACCCGGCCATCCGCAGCTTCGTGCAATTTGCGGCCAGATTTCAAAATCAAATCCACCGCGTTTTGCACCACAGTCAGGGTTTTCAAACCCAAGAAATCGAACTTAACCAAACCGGCCTGTTCCACCCATTTCATATTGAACTGGGTTGCGGGCATGTCTGATCGGGGATCGCGGTAAAGCGGCACCAGTTTGTCTAAGGGGCGATCGCCGATCACAACACCCGCCGCATGGGTTGAGGCATTCCTCAGCAAGCCTTCCACCTGCTGGCCGTAAGTTAACAAACGGTCGACAACCTCTTCTGCTTTGGCCTCTTCGCGCAACCGTGGTTCATCGGCCAGCGCCTTTTCAATCGAAACGGGTTTGACCCCCTCAACTGGGATCATTTTCGACAGGCGATCGACCTGACCGTAAGGCATTTGCAAAACACGGCCGATATCACGCACCGCCGCCTTGGACAGCAGCGCACCAAAGGTGATGATCTGCCCCACCTTATCGCGGCCATATTTTTCCTGAACGTATTTGATAACTTCTTCGCGGCGATCCATGCAGAAATCGATGTCGAAATCCGGCATCGACACCCGTTCAGGGTTCAAGAACCGTTCAAACAGCAACCCGTATCGCAAAGGATCCAAATCGGTAATCGTCAGGGCGTATGCCACCAACGACCCCGCGCCCGAACCCCGGCCCGGCCCCACGGGAATGTCGCGCGATTTGGTCCAGGCAATAAAGTCCGCAACAATCAGGAAATATCCGGGAAAACCCATCTTTTCGATGATGCCAAGTTCGAAATCCAATCGCTTTTGATATTCCTCAACTGTCACGGCGTGGGGAATAACGGCAAGGCGTTTTTGCAAGCCTCCATTGGCCTGCCTGCGCAGTTCTTCAACCTCATCGTCGGCGAATTTGGGCAAGATCGGGTCGCGCTTATAAGCTTTGAAGGCACATCTTTGCGCAATTTCGATGGTGTTTTCTAGCGCCTCGGGAAGATCGGCAAACAACACCGCCATTTCAGCGGGCGTTTTCAAATAATGTTGCGGTGTCAGCCGACGGCGTGGTTCTTGCTGATCCACATAGGCCCCTTCGGCGATGCAAATCAGTGCATCATGGGATTCATACATGTCCGGTTTCGGAAAATAGACATCATTTGTCGCCACCAAAGGCAGCCCCATCGCATAGGCCATTTCAATAAAGGTTTGTTCGGTCAGACGCTCTGCCTCTGGCGGGGTGCTGTCTTCACGGGGGTGGCGTTGTAATTCCACATACAAGCGATCCCCAAAGCCGTGCGCCAAGCGATCCATCAACCCTTGCGCTTTGGCGGTCTGGCCAAGTTGCAGAAGTTGCCCCAAAGCCCCCATCGGGCCGCCCGTCAGGCAAATCACACCTTCACTGTGCGCCAGCACTTGTTCAATCGTCACCTGAGGCAGCTGCCCATCATCCTTTAGGTAAAGGCAGGAATTCAGCGCCATCAGGTTTTCATAACCCGTTTCGTTTTGCGCCAAAAACACCAAAGGCGCGGGATCGCGCGGGCGCGCGCCCTGTTCAGGGGGATCAAACGCCACATCAATCTGACACCCCATGATGGGCTGCACGCCTTCTTTGACGGCTGCTTCCCCAAATTCCAGGGCGCAAAACATATTATTGGTGTCTGTCACCGCAATCGCCGGCATCCCCATGCTCGCGACAATACTGGGCAGCTTTTTCAACCGCATGGCCCCTTCCAAAAGGGAATATTCGGTGTGAACGCGAAGATGAATAAAGGTCGAAGCAGACATGGTAAATTTGTATCGCTCTCTGACACAGGATGAAACACCATTGCGCGAATTTATTTTCGTCGCTAGGCATACAACGTCTGATTGATATGGGAGTGGATGATGACAAAGAAATTCGGACTTTTGGCGTGTTGCCTTGCCTTGACTGCGTGTGGCGGCGGCGGTGATCCAGCAATGCAGATGAGTGTCAAATATGACGGCGAAGGCGGGTTCAGCGGAACCGCCGGTTCCGGTTGGACGGAAGAAGACATTCGAACAATTGGTAATCCTTGCTTGCGCGGCGAACGCGTTGGCAATGTGATCATGACACCCAAAGCCGATGGATCCTTCGACGTAAGAGGGACGTGCGTCTGATAAGGCGTGATGTGCCGGGTCATCGGATGCGGCACATCCCCCCCTTTCTCCGGGCCTGTTCGCAACCGGGATGGGAAACCCAACTTTTCCAAAACCTTAAATACCCAACCATAGGGCGAACCAAAATCTGAAACAGATTTTGGGGCAGTTTCTCTGTGAGAAACTGTTTATACTTATCCATCTGGATAAGTATATTGACAGACACCGCAAGGCGCATTACTAAGCCATATGGATAACAATTATGACGCTTATTTCCACGCCCTTTCGGATCCAACCCGTCGTGCAGTAGTGGAACATCTTGTTCGAAACCCAGCAACGGTAAGCGAGCTTTATGCCGCGCATACCATGGCCCTGCCGTCATTCATGAAACACCTAAAGGTGCTTGAAATCAGTGGTTTGGTCAGGTCTGAAAAAAAGGGGCGCGTCAGAACCGTTTATATAGAGGCCCTGCCGCTTGCCTCTGCGGAACGCTGGATCACGCAACAGCGTCGCATCTGGGATCGCCGCCTGGATGCGCTGCAAAACTTGGCAGAACACATTGAACTGAACACCCCATCAAAGGACGGATCCAAATGATTCACGACACATTGACCTTCACCCGCACAATCGCCGCACGCCCAGCCCATGTTTATCATTGCCTGACAGATGCATCCGCGCGGCAAATCTGGAACAGCAATGGCGAAGACGCGGTGTTTTGCGTGGCCAACCCCCAACCCGCCATGGCCGGTGGACGTGAAACTGGGGCTGTGGGACCTGCGGACAACCCCTATGTCACCGCCCATGCCGATTGGATCATCACCACCCCGGGGGAACAACTGGTCTATGCCGAAACGCTCGAGGCCGAGGGCACCCCACTGGCCACCGCCTTGGCATGCGCGCAATTGGCGGGCGATGATGCGAAAACAGAACTGAGTTTGCATGTACATGTCACCAGCTTCACGGGCCAAGACACAATCGACGAGGTTCGGGCCGGTTGGGAATATGCCGTAAACGCCATGGCGGATTTTGCGGAAAGCTGAGCATACGCTTTTCCACCCAAAATCTCATTTATAATGCTGGTTGGTTTTAACACTTGCCAAATTTTGTGGGCATGGCATTCTCTGCCATGCCCGCTCTACGCCGCATCGACCGGGCTGAATAATCCAAGTGCAGGGTAAGGCGGCGAGGAATGACAATGGATATCTCGTTTGGTTTAAACGGGGAAACTGTCACTGCATCTGTAAATTCTGGAACTGAAACTTTGCTGGATTTCCTGCGTGAAACGCAGGGACTGAAGGGCACCAAAGAAGGGTGCAACGAAGGGGATTGTGGCGCGTGTTCCGTGATCATGACAGGCCCCGATGGCACACCCAAAGCCGTGAATTCCTGCATTTTGATGCTGCCGCAGATCCAAGGAAGATCCATCCGCACGGTGGAAGGCATCAGCGGCCCGGATGGGGCCTTGCACCCCGTGCAAACCGCGATGATCGATTATCACGGCTCGCAATGTGGATTTTGCACACCGGGCTTCATCACCACCATGGCGGCGGCCCATTCAAATGGTGACACCGATCATGATACCGCCCTTGCCGGAAATTTGTGCCGATGCACAGGATATGCCCCCATTGTGCGCGCCGCACAGTCCGCACAAGATGAACCCATCCCAGATTGGATGGCGCAAAATCCAATTTCACCCACCCCCCTGCGCAGCGATGGTGCGATCTTTTGCCCGACGTCTGCGGATGAATTGGCTGATTGGTATCGGGATCATCCCGATGCCACATTGGTTGCAGGGGCCACCGACGTGGGATTGTGGGTCACAAAATCTTTGGCCAATCTTTCGCCCATCGCCTTTTTGAACCACATCAAAGATCTGGGTGACATTCAGGATAAAGGCGATCACCTTCGGGTGGGGGCCACAGTGACCATCGCCCAACTGATGCAGGCCATCAAACCTTTGCACGACAGCCTGCACAGCATGTTCACACGATACGGCAGCCCCCAAGTTCGCAACAGCGCCACCATCGGCGGAAATATTGCGAATGGATCGCCCATCGGCGATGGCCCCCCGGCCCTGATAGCGCTTGGGGCGACGTTGCATTTGCGTCACGGCGCCACGCGACGCGATCTGGCTTTGGAAGATTTCTTCGTGGAATACGGCCGCCAAGACCGCCTGCCCGGTGAATTTGTTGAGGGGATTTCAATCCCAAAGGATATGCAGAACCTGCGGTGTTACAAACTGTCGAAACGGTTTGACCAAGACATTTCCGCCGTGTGTGGCTGTTTTTGGGTGGATCAAAAAGATGGCATTGTCACGCAGGCCCGCCTGGCCTTTGGCGGCATGGCGGGCACACCAAAACGCGCCAGCGGCGCCGAAGAAATTCTAAACGCAAACCCCTTGTCACCAGAAACGATGCGCCGTGCAGCACAGGCGTTGGCCGATGATTTCACCCCCATGAGCGATCAACGCGCCAGCGCAGACTACAGGTTGCAAGCGGCACAAGGTATGCTGGTGCGATATGGAAATGATCTGGCTGGGGCTGATACTGACATTCGCAAGGTGGCACCATGACAGTTTCAAAATCCCTGCCCCATGACACGGCGCGCGAACATGTCACCGGCACGGCACGGTATGTGGATGATATCCCCACCCCCGCTGGCACCTTACATTTGGCCTTTGGTCAAAGCCCGGTTGCCAACGGCAAATTGACATCGATGGATTTGAAAGATGTCACCTCTGCCCCCGGCGTTGTTGCGGTTATCACCGCCCAAGACCTGCCCTTTGCCAATGATGTGTCCCCATCGGCGCACGACGAACCCTTGTTGGCGGATGGATCGGTTCATTATGTGGGGCAACCCGTCTTTTTGGTGGTGGCCGACAGCCATCTGAACGCGCGCAAAGCCGCCCGTTTGGCCAAGATTTCAATCGAAGAAGTCACACCCATTCTGACCATAGAAGATGCCCTTGCCGCTGACAGTCGGTTTGAGGATGGACCCCGGATATATGGCAAAGGGGATGTGGATGAAGCCCTGAAAGATGCCCCCCATCAGGTGTCTGGTTCAATCAATATCGGCGGGCAGGAACATTTCTATTTGGAGGGCCAAGCCGCGATGGCCCTGCCCGGTGAAACGGGTGTTACAATCCAATCGTCAACCCAACACCCAACGGAAATTCAACACAAAGTGGCAGAGGCCCTGGGATGCCCCTTCCATGAAGTCGTGGTGGAAGTGCGCCGCATGGGCGGTGGATTTGGCGGCAAAGAAAGCCAAGGCAATGCCTTGGCCGTGGCATGCGCAATTGCCGCAAGGGCCACAGGGCGCGCCTGCAAAATGCGATACGACCGTGATGATGATTTTGTCATCACCGGGAAACGTCATGATTGCCGGGTGGATTACACCGTTGGATTTGACGATGTTGGGCGGATCGTGGGTGTGGATTTCACCCAATATTTCCGGTGCGGATGGGCACAAGATTTGTCCCTGCCTGTGGCCGATCGCGCCATGTTACATGCGGACAATGCCTATGATTTGCCCCATGCGCGCATTACATCGCATCGCTTAAAAACCAACACCCAAAGCGCCACGGCGTTTCGCGGGTTTGGCGGGCCGCAAGGCGTTTTGGGCATTGAACGGGTGATGGATCATGTGGCCCATCACCTTGGGCTTGATCCCGCAGCTGTACGAGGGATAAATTTTTATGCCTCCGGCGGGAGTATTTCAGGACAAAGAAAGGTTGGAACAACACCTTATGGTATGCCAGTCACCGACAGCATTTCGCAAGAATTGTCAGACGCGTTGTTGACCAGCAGTGATTATTCCACCCGCCGCCGCGCCGTTGCGGAATGGAATGCACAGAATGAAATTTTCAAAAAGGGAATTGCCTTCAGTCCGGTGAAATTTGGCATTTCCTTTACCCTGACACAGCTTAATCAGGCTGGGGCTTTGGTGCAGATTTATTCAGATGGGTCCGTCTTGATAAACCACGGTGGCACCGAAATGGGGCAAGGCCTGTTTCAGAAAGTCGCGCAAGTGGCGGCCAGCACACTTGGGGTGCCGCGCGACGTCATCCGGCCCAGCGCCACGGCCACAGATAAAGTGCCCAACACATCGGCCACCGCGGCGAGTTCAGGTTCAGATTTGAATGGTATGGCTGTGCGCAATGCCTGTGAAACTTTGATTGCACGTCTGCGCGATCTTTTGGGGGATCCTGATGCGATCTTTGAAAATGGTCAGGTCACATCAAAGGGTGAAACCCAAACCTTTGCGGAACTGGCGCAAACGGCATGGGCGGCGCGTGTATCCCTGTCGGCGACGGGGTTTTATGCGACGCCCGACATCGCATGGGATCGCATCAAGGGCGAAGGCAGGCCATTCTTTTACTTTGCCTATGGGGCCTGCGTCAGCGAAGTGGTGATCGATACCTTGACTGGGGAATACAGGACATTGCGAACGGACATCTTGCATGATTGCGGCACATCCCTGAACCCTGCGTTGGACATCGGGCAAATTGAAGGCGGGTATGTTCAAGGGGCTGGGTGGCTGACGACGGAAGAATTGGTTTGGGATGACACGGGGCGCCTGCGCACCCATGCGCCCAGTACCTATAAAATCCCGGCATGTGCGGATCGACCTGATATTTTCAATGTGTCGCTGTGGGATGCGCCAAATACGGTGGACACGATTTATCGGTCCAAAGCCGTGGGTGAACCGCCGTTTATGCACGGCATTGCAACCTTTTTGGCCCTTTCGGATGCGGTGGCCGCCTGTGGGCCAACCTATCCCAATCTTCAAGCGCCAGCCACCACAGAAGAGGTGTTTCGCGCCATTGGTCGGGCTCGCACATGAGCTTGGACATATCAGCCTTAAACACCGCCATTGCCCAATATGGCCCGGTGCACCGGGTGGTCATAACCGCCATCAAAGGCAGCAGCCCGCGTGAGATCGGGGCATCCATGCTGGTTTGGGGCAATGGTCAAACGGGCAGCATCGGTGGCGGCGCGTTGGAATATGCGGCCGCAAAAGCCGCGCGGCAGGGCCATACCGGCGTACAAGATTATCCCCTTGGGCCTCAGCTGGGCCAATGTTGCGGTGGTGTGGTGCAACTGGTGACCGAACGCTTTGATACCCCCATTCAAGATGCCACCTATCATTGCCGCCGCGTGTGGGGGGACGCGGATCGGCCTATGTCGATCACGCGCCATGTCAGATCTTTGCGCAATGGCACCGCGCGCAGGGATATTAAGTTGGATCAAGGCTGGTTAAGTGAGGGTATTCACCTAACAAAATCGCCAGTCTGGGTTTGGGGGGCCGGGCATGTGGGCCGCGCCGTGGTGCAGGTTTTGGGCCCCTTGCCAGATTTTGACATCACATGGGTGGATGACGCAACAAACAGATTTCCCAGCGATATACCTTCAGGTGTTGTTACCGTGCCTGCCCCTGATTTGTCTGGGGCCATGGCCTTGGCACCCGCACACGCACATCATCTGATCTTCACCTATTCCCACGCGCTTGACCTGGCGCTGTGCCATGCGTCCCTACAACGGGGATTTGCATCTTGTGGGGTGATTGGATCGGCCACCAAATGGGCGCGGTTTCGCAAACGTTTGATCGAACTCGGGCACGCCCCCGCACAGGTGGACACAATCGCCTGCCCCATCGGCGATCCAACTTTGGGCAAGCATCCGATGGCCATTGCCGTATCTGTCGCGCACAGTTTAATGTCGGCCTCAGAATCGCGCGACCAAAGAAGGAGCCTTGGGGGGTGAGTGATCCGTTACTAAAGCTACAAGGCTTAACCAAAGCCTATCCCGGTGTTGTCGCGAATGATGATGTCACATTTGAAATCAGCAAAGGTGAAATCCACGCATTGTTGGGGGAAAATGGGGCAGGTAAATCCACCTTGGTCAAAATGATCTATGGCCTTGTGCGCCCCGACAGCGGCGAGATGACGTTAAATGGCAGCCCGTTTGCCCCGCCCGAACCACGGGCGGCGCGGGCCTCTGGTATCGCCATGGTGTTTCAACACTTCAGCCTTTTTGATGCCCTCAGCGTTGCGGAAAACATTGCCCTTGGTATGGAAAATCCACCCAAAACAAGAGAGCTGTCCGCCAAGATCACCGACGTTTCGAATGCCTATGGCCTGCCATTGGATCCCAATCGGCAGGTGGGGGATTTGTCGGCGGGTGAACGCCAGCGGGTGGAAATTATCCGGTGTCTTTTGCAAGATCCCAAATTGCTGATCATGGATGAACCCACCAGCGTTTTGACACCAGGAGAGGTTGAAACCTTATTCAAAACCCTGCGCAAATTGCGCAGCGAAGGCACGTCGATCCTTTATATCAGCCACAAATTGGAAGAAATTCGTGCGCTGTGTGAACACGCCACCATTCTACGCGGTGGCAAAAAGGTGGATACCTGTGACCCCCGCGAAAATTCGGCACGTGAATTGGCCGAGATGATGGTGGGCACCACCCTGACCCCGGCCAAGGCGCAAAGCACCGATCTGGGTGAGGTGGTTTTATCGGTCAAAGATTTATCATTGCCACCACAATCGGCCTTTGGGGCCGCGCTGAAAAACATCAGCTTTCAGGTGCATGCCGGCGAAATCTTAGGCATCGGTGGTGTTGCCGGAAACGGACAAGAGGAGGTTCTGTCCTGCCTGTCTGGCGAAGTTCTTTCGGCCGCTGGTGTTATGTCTGTGGATGGGATGGATATTGGCACCATGGGGCCAAACACCCGCCGAGAGATTGGTGTTTTGGCTGCACCCGAAGAACGGCTGGGCCACGCCGCCGCCCCAGACATGAGCTTAACCGAAAATGCCCTTCTGTCTGGAATGGTGCGCAAAGATATGGAACGGCGCGGCGTTTTGAACTGGGGGCGTGCCACGGATTTCGCCAAAGAGGTGATTTCAAAGTTCGATGTGCGCACCCCGGGGCCAAAATCAGCCGCGAGATCCCTGTCTGGTGGTAACTTGCAAAAGTTCGTGATTGGCCGAGAAATTCTGCAAAATCCGCGGGTTTTGATCGTGAACCAACCCACCTGGGGCGTGGATGCGGCCGCGGCGGCATCCATACGACAGGCCTTGTTGGATTTGGCACAACAAGGGGCCGCCGTTGTGGCCATTAGCCAAGATTTGGATGAACTGCGCGAAATTGCCACCCGGTTTGCCGCGCTGAACGCAGGCCAGCTTAGCCCGGCCCGCACCATGGCAGATTTATCAATGGATGACATCGGTTTGATGTTGGGGGGTGCACATGCTGCGGCTTGAGAAACGACCCAACCCATCACAATTTTGGGCAATCTCCTCGCCTGTTTTGGCGGTATTGGCCACCATGATTGCAGGCGGGCTGATGTTTATGATCTTGGGCAATGATCCAATTGCCGCGATCAAGATCATCTTCTGGGACCCGCTGTTTCACGAACAATTCGGCCCCTATTCCCGCCCGCAGCTTTTTGTGAAAGCGGCCCCCTTGGTATTGATCGGTATTGGCCTTGCCATGGGATTTCGTGCGGGCATTTGGAACATCGGTGCCGAGGGGCAATATATTATGGGGGCCATTATCGGGGGCGGTGTTGGCCTTGCCTTTTACCCGATGGAGGCTTGGTTCATCTTCCCCTTGATGGTCATTTGCGGCGGTTTGGGCGGCATGATCTGGGCAATGATCCCCGCGATCCTAAAGGCCAAATTCAACACCAACGAAATCTTGGTGTCCTTGTTGTTGGTTTATGTGGCGCAAAATATCTTGGCATCCATGTCGTTGGGATTGTTGCGCAACCCAGATGGGCAAGGTTTCCCCGGCAGTCGGAATTTCAAGGATTATCCTGCGGCCCACAATGATTACCTGATCGAAAGCTTAGGGGTTCACTGGGGCGTTGTCTTTGCGGCCATCGCTGTTGTGGTGGCATGGTTTGTGATGAAATATCACGTGTATGGGTTTCGTGTGCGCCTGTTGGGGGAAAGCCCGCGTGCCGCGCGGTTTGCAGGTGTGAAACCCGGACGCATGATCGTTCTAAGCTTTCTAGTCTCAGGTGCCTTGGCCGGGTTCGCCGGTTTGTTTGAGGTATCAGGCCCCGGTGGACAGATCACCGAAAGCTTCAATTCCGGATACGGCTTTACCGCGATCATTGTGGCGTTCCTTGGGCGCCTAACACCCGTTGGTATTTTGTTTGGCGGGCTTTTGTTGGGCCTGACATACATTGGTGGGGAATTGGCACAATTGATGCTGGGCCTTCCCGGTGCCGCGATCCAAGCCTTTCAAGGCATGTTATTGTTCTTCTTGTTGGCGGCTGATCTGTTGACCAACTATCGTGTGCGGAGGGCGCGCTAATGGATCTCAGCTCGATCAACCCTGCCCTGTTGGTGGCTGCCCTTATGGTGGCCAGTGTTCCGATCCTTTTGGCGGCCATTGGTGAAATGGTGGTCGAAAAGGCCGGGGTTCTGAACCTTGGCGTCGAAGGCATGATGATCATGGGCGCGGTGTGCGGTTTCGTTGTCGCCTTATCGACGGGATCCCCGGTTCTTGGATTTGTGGGTGCCGCCTTGGGTGGTGTGGCCTTGTCGTTGGTGTTTGGTGTTCTGACCCAATATTTCCTAACCAATCAGGTGGCCACCGGTTTGGCGTTAACCTTGTTTGGTTTGGGGCTGTCGGCCTTGGTCGGGCAAGGGTTTCAAGGATTAAAACCACCGCTGACGGAAAAATTGTCGCTTGGGCCTTTGTCGGACATTCCATTTCTGGGTCAAGCGATCTTTAGCCATGATTGGATTGTTTATTTTTCCCTTCTGATGGTGATCCTTGTCTGGGCCTTCTTGAAATACAGCCGCGCAGGTTTGGTGTTGCGTGCTGTTGGTGAAAACCACGAGGCCGCCCATGCCCTTGGATATAAGATCACGATGATCCGGATGGCCGCCATTGCCTTTGGTGGGGCCTGTGCCGGTGTGGGCGGGGCCTATATCAGCCTTGTTCGTGTCCCCCAATGGGTGGACGGCATGACGGCCGGTGCCGGTTGGATCGCTTTGGCAATCGTGGTTTTTGGGGCTTGGCGGGCCGGGTATGTATTGCTGGGTGCCTATCTTTTTGGCGGAATCACAGTTTTGCAGCTTAATTTGCAGGTCGCGGGCCTTGCGATACCTGTGGAATATTTATCCATGTCGCCGTACGTGATAACAATATGTGTGCTTGTGGCGATTTCTGCGACTCGCTCTGGCACATCGCTTGCCGCGCCGGGATCTCTCGGTCGCACATTCCACGCGTCCCGCTGATGGGGCGCACCATGCAACAATCAGGGGGATTTCGCATGAACTTCAAAACTCTT
Organism: Planktomarina sp.; assembly: GCA_020630015.1. GTDB lineage: Bacteria > Pseudomonadota > Alphaproteobacteria > Rhodobacterales > Rhodobacteraceae > Planktomarina. Next base: position 16,111 of record JAHDCF010000018.1, read on the forward strand.
CTTGGCGGTTTGGCCGTCGCGGCCACAATGGCCACCGGCGCTGCCGCCGAAAAAACAAAAGTTGGCTTCGTCTATGTCGGCCCCGTGGGTGACTTCGGCTGGACGTACGAGCACAACCAAGGCCGCCTTGCCGTTGAGGCAGAATTGGGTGACTCAGTTGAAACAACTTTCGTTGAAAGTGTTCCCGAAGGTGCCGACGCAGAACGCGTGATGACACAAATGGCGCTGACAGGTACGGACCTGATCTTCACCACATCATTCGGATACATGGATCCAACCATCAACGTGGCGAAGAAATTCCCCAACGTGAAATTCGAACATGCCACAGGCTTCAAACGCTCTGACAACGTGTCCACATATTCCGCACGCTTTTACGAAGGCCGCGCTGTATTGGGCCACATCGCTGGCAACGTCACCAAATCCAACAAAATCGGTTACATCGCCTCCTTCCCAATTCCTGAAGTGATCCGTGGCATCAACTCTGCTTACTTGCACGCCAAGAAAGTAAACCCAGATGTGGAAATGAAAATCGTTTGGGTTTTCACATGGTTTGACCCAGCAAAAGAAGCTGACGCAGCCCAAGCGCTGATCGACCAAGGTGTTGACGTTCTGATGCAGCACACCGATTCAACAGCACCGATGGCAAAAGCCGACGAAGCAGGCATCTTGGCCTTTGGTCAGGCCTCTGACATGTCTGCCTTTGGGCCAAATGCGCACCTGATCTCAATCATTGATGATTGGGCACCCTATTACATTGCGCGCACCAAAGCGGTGATGGATGGCACATGGGAATCCACAGATACTTGGGATGGCATCAAAGAAGGCATGGTCGCCTTTACTGAAATGTCAGACAAGGTTCCCGCCGACGTACAGGCAGAAGCCAAGCAAATGATGGCTGATATCGCATCTGGCGCTTATCACCCGTTCACAGGGCCAATCAACAAACAAGACGGTTCTGTTTACTTGGCCGAAGGTGAAACCGGATCAGATTTCACCGGTGACAACCCACTGGTGGGCATGAACTTCTATGTTGAAGGCATCGAAGGCGACATCCCGAACTAAGTCGTTTTTCATAGCATTGAATTGGGGGGCCATTGTGCCCCCCTTTTTGCATCTTGTGTTCCGATACAAAAATCCCTTCAGTTGAACCATGATCATTCTGAACGCAGGCATTCCCAGATCTGGCACCGTTTTGGTGAATTCAATCCTTCAACAGGCCTTCGCCTGTCGTGGGGTGGCGGTACAATCGCAAAACAGCAATCATGTAACCTTACCCGATAAGATGCGATCCCTGATGCAATCTTATACCCCAGACGGCCCTGTTCAGATTGTGCACCTGCACTCATGGGATGATGTCTGCGTCGACATCTTTGCCAAACACCCCGAACGGTTCATCAGCTTTGCCAATATTCGTGATCCCCGCGATTGCGTTGTGTCCCTGATGCGGTTGCATGATTTTAATCTGGAAAAAGCATGCGGCGCGATCCTGCGGTTTATCGCCCAATTTATTCGGCTGCAGCGGCAGACGAAACCAATGGTTTTGCGATATGAACATCTGATTGAAAATCGACCTGCGTTTATTGACGCCATCACCTTACGCGCAGGCCTGTTTTTATCTGCTGCGGAGATCACCAAAATAGAAACAGAAACATCCCTGACGAAAATGGCAACCCTGTCGGAAGCGGTGGATCAGGGCGAAGTTCCCACACGGGTATTGGGTGGCAACCGGCGGCCGATCCGCGAACATCCCAAAACCCACCTAACGGATCGCCACATTCAGTCAGGGGCAACCGGGCGCTGGAAACAGGAATTATCACCAAGCGATGCTGAAAAATTGCGGGTGACGATGGCATCAGCGTGCAAATACTTTGGATATGAATAGGATCCTTCATGTTTGATTTTCTTGTCATTGGTGGTGGTATCGCGGGCGTTTCTGCCGCGGCGCGCCTGTCGGAATTGGGCCGTGTTCATTTGGTGGAAGCGGAAGACAACCTTGCCTATCACGCCTCAGGCCGATCGGCGGCAATGTATGAAGAAAACTATGGCGCCCCGGCGGTTTGCGCCCTGAACAAAGCCAGTCGCCATCACCACGAAACAGCCTATGGGGGTGTCTTGTCGCCACGCGGGATTTTGTTGTTGGCCAATCCAGGACAGGAAGACAGCTTTGCCGATGACATAAGCACATTTGGCATGACTGAAATCACCCCGTCAGAGGCGCGTGGCATGGTGCCGATTTTACAAGAAGGTATCACCCGCGCCGGGTTCCATGGCGCGGCCCAAGACCTTGATACAGACAAGTTGGTGCAGGGATTCCTGTCAGATTTGAAAAAACAGGGTGGCACCGTGCAAACCCGCGCACAGGTCAGAGCAATAGACCGCATCAAAACCGGATGGCGTGTTACCGCAGGTGGGCAAGATATCTGCGCGCATACGGTGGTGAACGCTGCGGGTGCTTGGGCTGACCAAATTGCCAAAATGGCGGGTATCCCCCCTATTGGACTAACCCCATTGCGCAGATCGGTGGCCCGGATCGCCGCCCCCGGCGGGCACAACGTGGCCCCTTGGCCCATGATGTTTGGCCCCGGCGAGGCGTGGTACGCCAAACCCGATGCTGGCGCCTTGATCGTATCACCCGCCAATGAAACGCCCTCTGCCCCCATGGACGCCTGGGCAGAAGAGATGGAATTGGCCGAAGGTTTGGCATTGTATCAAGACTATGTCACCGAACCCGTGACCAAACCCATATCCAGCTGGGCCGGCCTTCGAACATTTGCCCCGGATCGGAATTTAGTTCTGGGACCTGCATCCCAAGACCCAAGTTTCATCTGGTGTGCCGGCCAAGGCGGATATGGCTTTCAAACCGCCCCGGCAGCCAGCCAATTGGTGGCGGATCTGATCGCAGGCCGCCCATCTGATATTGATACACAATCACGCGCGGCACTGCATCCAGCGCGCTTTGCGTAACCAAAACAAAACGGGCCCCGAAGGGCCCGCCTGTAAGATTAATGATCCGCCCGAAGGCACATTGATCAAACTTTGCCTTTCCAAGGAACCAACCAGTTTTCCAACCAACGGATGCCAACATCGATCAAGAAACCGATGATCCCAATCAGGATGATCCCAACGATCACGATATCAGTCAGCTGGAACTTAGAAGCAACCATGATCATCATGCCAAGGCCCTTTTCAGCCGCAACCAATTCGGCCGCAACAACCGTGCCCCAACACACACCCATGGCAACCCGGGCACCCGTAAAAATTTCCGGCAAAGAGTTTGGAATAATCACTTTGCGCAAAATCTGAAACTTACTTGCCCCCAAAGAATACGCCGCATGGACCTTTGAAATCGCAACGCCAGATACACCAGATCGCGCCGCAATCGCCATAATCCAAAGCGCCGCCAAGAACAGCAAGATCACCTTCGAAATTTCACCAATCCCGAACCAAATGATCATCAAAGGAATAAGGGCCAATGGTGGGACAGGACGCATGAATTCCACAATCGGATCAAACCATCCACGCGACCAATTCGTCAGACCCATGGCATATCCCAATGGGATCCCCAAAAGCGCGCCGAACAAAAAGCCGTAAACAACGCGGCTTAACGATGCGACCAAATGCTCCCACAAGGTGAAGTTTTGATATCCTTCACTGTTCAAGCGCATGAACCGGCTCCAAACCACCTCGGGCGCTGGAAGGTACAGCCGCTGCATCCGCAGGCCAGTATCGGGGTTGAAACGTGGTGTGCCTTTCGGTGTCATCGACACCGTGCCGCCATCGATCTTGACCGAACCACCCGGTTCAATGGGTGTGCCGTTAATTGCGACAACGGTGGCACCGTCTTTCTTGCTGATTTCGTCGTTTTTCCAGACGTTCACACTTTTGCCCGCATATCGGGCAATCGCCAATGAATCGTTCTTGGCAAATCCTTCGCCCTCGTCAATTTCGGGGGCTTTGGGTGCTTTCAACGAATTACCATCCGCATCACGCAGTTGCTGAATGTCTTCACGGTAAACCAATACATTGACAGTTGCGTCATCGGTGGAGCCATCTGGCGCCTTCAGTGTGTAGGTGAAGGTCGTTTCACCGGCAAATGGGCCCGGTGCCTTTGGCAATGGCAAGCTTGAGTTTGTGAATGCCACCCACAACAAGAACACCGTGACAACAGACAAGACCGATGCAATGCGGTTGGCCTTAACGGCGCTTTCGTCCCCGAACGTAACGGTTTTCAAAGAGGTATAGTCATCACGCTCAAAATAGCGGCGCAACAGAGATGAGAAGATATAAAAGCTGCCTGCAAATGCTGCGACATACAGGGCAAGGATAATTAGACCAGTCATTTATGCGTCCTCCGCCCGACCCATGATTTCTTCTTCCATTTCCCAGATCATCGACAGGATCTCTTCTCGGGTCTTGGCATATTCAGGGTGCTTTTTAACTTCACGCAGGTCTGCCCCAACGCCTAGATCGGCAAATGGCAGACGGTATTCTTTGTGGATACGGCCCGGTCGCGGCGCCATCACCAACAAACGTTCCCCTAACAACAAGGCCTCTTCGACCGAGTGGGTGATCAAGATGATCGTCTTTCCGGTTTCTTTCCAAAGGTCCAAAACCAGTGACTGCATCTTTTCACGGGTCAAGGCATCAAGCGCGCCCAAAGGTTCATCCATCAAAATCACGTCAGGTTCATTCGCCAAACAACGGGCCAAGGCCACACGTTGCTGCATCCCGCCGGATAATTCGTAAACCATCTTTTCTTTAAAGTCTTGAAGGCCAACCACCTCAAGCAGGCGATCAACTTTGGGCCCGGATTCAGATCGTGCAATGCCCTGCATATCAGGACCAAACGACACGTTGTCACGCACAGACATCCATTCAAACAAGGCGCCCTGTTGGAACACCATTCCCCGTTCTGAACTTGGGCCGGTAACGCGTTCATCGTTCAAAACGATTTGCCCTTCGGTCGGGGCCAAGAACCCTGCTACGATGTTCAACAACGTTGTCTTCCCGCACCCGGATGGGCCAAGAACGCTCATCAATTCGCCAGACTTCAGATCCAGCGAGACATTTTTCAAAGCCTGAACAGACCCACCACCCGGCAGATCAAAGCGCATTGAAATGTCATCTATTTTAAGGCCTGACAAAATATAGGTCCCCTAAGTTTTCAGGCTTTCACCTGACTGTCATTTCATTTCGTGAAGTATTTTTCGCAATAACCGCGATCCGCCCTTAACGGCGAAAAAGGACGGGCAGGAAAACCTGCCCATCCCGAAATTCAAGCTTACATGCTTGCTGCAGCTTGCAAAGGACCAACGTTTACGTTGTCTTCATAGCTGTCTTTTGCACCATCGATGGAACCTGCGCCCACGAATACGTCTGCAACACCCTTCATGAATGTTTGTGCGTTGCCGCCCAACCATTTTTCAGAAAGCTGTGTTTCAACGTCTGGGAATACGAATGTTGCCATTGAACCCGCTGCGTCTTCAACAGACATACCGGCGTCTTTTGCAACAGCTTCCAGCATTGCTTGTGGCTGAGAAGCATTCCATTCAGTGTTCGCTTTTGCAGTTACAGCCAAGAATTTTGCAACAACGTCGCCGTTTTCAGCAACGAAGTCAGATGGGGCTGTTGTTACGTCGAATACCAAGATGCCCAGTTCTGTTTTTTCTGCACCTGTCAGAAGAACGTTACCAGACTCTTTCATGCGGCGCAGCGCACCACCCCAGCCACATGCCATGTCAACAGCACCTTGTGCCAAAGCCGCTTGGCCTTCAGCAGGCGCCATGTCAACAACAGTCAAGCTGTCCAATGCAACACCGAAGTGCTCCATCTGCTTCAAGAAGCCATAGTGAGCAGCAGTTCCCAATGGAACGGCAACTTTTTTACCGGCCAATTCGCCAGCTGAATCTTTGTCGATTTCCAGCTCTGAACGTACAACACAGTTGTCGTTGTCAGCGTAAGAAACGGCAACGTCAACGATCTGCAGGTCTTGACCAGCGGATGTCGCAACCACGAAAGGTGGCACACCTTGTGATACGGAAATATCGATGTCGCCTGATGCCATCGCGGCTGACATGGCTGTACCTGTGTCGAATGACACCCAGTTTACTTTCATGCCCAAAGCTTCGTCATATGCGCCAGAAACTTTTGCAGCTTGGAATGGCATTGGCCACTCAAGGAAGTAAGCAACGTTAAGTTCGCCATGACCGTCTGCACTCGCAGATCCAGCCAACATTGCGATACCAGCGGCAGCTGTCATCAGTTTTGATTTCAAGTTCATGTGTTCTCTCCCAGTTATAGTCCGTTGGATCGGACCCAACACACGAGGATCGGCTGCATCAAAACAAACCATCCCCGTTAACGCCGTACCGAACCACAGGATGCGCCGTTGGACCAGCACAAAATCGGATTCATTGCGACATTAAGTGACAGCCTGCGATATTGGTTCAAGATTCGGCAATTCACATGTTCAATTGGACTTAAAATATACCCAAAACTGGCCCTATTGGACTCTCGTGCTTTCTGCGCTGATGATTTATCTGTTTTCACGGGCAGGATGGTGCCCGATTCCTGAAAGGACAACCGCTATGGACGGCAATCTACAAAACGACCTGTCGGAAGTTGTGGCCAATGATAAGGCCCATGTCTGGCATCACCTTATTCAGCACAAACTGTTTGAAACCGTTGACCCCAACATCATCGTTGAAGGCAAAGGCATGCGTGTTTGGAACCAAGCCGGCAAAGAACACCTTGATGCGGTGTCTGGCGGTGTTTGGACCGTGAACGTTGGCTATGGCCGTGAAAGCATGGCGGATGCCGTGCGCGACCAAATCTTGAAAATGAACTATTTCGCCGGTGCGGCTGGTACGATCCCTGCGGCAAACTTTGCCCAGCGCCTGATCGAAAAGATGCCAGGCATGAGCCGTGTGTATTTCTCAAACTCAGGATCAGAGGCCAACGAAAAAGGCTTCAAGATGATCCGCCAGATCGCCCACAAAAAATACGGCGGTAAGAAAAACAAAATCTTGTTCCGCGAACGTGATTACCACGGCACAACCATCGCCACGATGGCCGCCGGTGGCCACCATCAGCGCAATGCGCAATACGGCCCCTTCCCTGAAGGGTTCATTCCTGTGGCCCACTGCCTTGAATATCGTGAGCACGAGCAAGAAAATCTGGGATCCGGCGAAACATACGGCATCCGCGCGGCCAATGCGATTGAAGATGTGATCTTGCGCGAAGGCGCCGACACCGTTGGCGGCCTGATCCTTGAACCGATCACAGCAGGCGGTGGTGTTATTGTTCCACCAGAGGGATACTGGGAACGCGTTCAGGAAATCTGCAAAAAGTACGATGTTCTTTTGATGATCGACGAAGTGGTTTGCGGCTTGGGCCGCACTGGCACGTGGTTCGGATATCAGCATTACGGCATCCAGCCAGACATCGTAACGATGGCAAAAGGTGTGGCCTCAGGCTATGCCGCGATTTCGTGCACTGTGACGACGGAAGAGGTCTTTGAAATGTTCAAAGATGATTCCGATCAATTGGGTTACTTCCGCGATATCTCTACCTTTGGTGGGTGCACCGCCGGCCCTGCAGCCGCGTTGGAAAACATGCGTATCATCGAAGATGAAAACCTGTTGGAAAACTGCATTGCGCGGGGCGAACAACTGATTGCCAACTTGAACAAGCTGGCAGAAAAGCACGATTGCATCGGCCAAGTCCGCGGCAAAGGTTTGTTCTGCGGCGCGGAACTGGTGGAGGATCGCGAAACCCGCAAACCGGTGGACGAAGCCAAAGTCGCAGCCGTGCTGAAGCATTGCATGGGGCAAGGCCTGATCATCGGGGCAACCAACCGCAGCTTCCCGGGATACAACAACACGTTGTGCCTGTCGCCTGCTTTGATTTGCACCGCAGAAGACATCGACGCCATCACCGATGGCATCGACGCAGCGCTGACCGAAGTGTTCGGATAAACTCTTAAGCACGCGGTGCGCCATGGGCGCACCCTACGGGCCGGGGCATTGCCTCGGCCTTTTGCATTCTGGGGTCAACGACGTAGGGTGGGTAAAACCCACCACCCGAAAGGCCCCACCATGGACGGATACCTGATCAAAGCCGCCAACATCACCGCGATGGAAGGCACGCACAAAACCCATTTCCGCAATCCAAACGCCCAGCGCATCAACAAATCATTGGGGGATGCCACGGGCCTGACGGGCATGGGCATTCACATCATCGAAGTGGAACCGGGGTTTCAGACCACCGAATACCACGTCCATTATTTCGAGGACGAGGCGATCTATGTTCTTGATGGTACCGCCACGGCCACCATTGGGGACGAAGATTTTGAAATTGGACCGGGGGATTTCATCGGATACCGCGCGGGCGGATTGGCCCATACGATCGTGAACACGGGCGAACAGGTGTTCCGCTGTTTGGTGGTTGGGCAACGATTGGACCACGATGTTGGCGATTACCCGCGCCAAGGTAAACGCCTGTTTCGGCAAAAGGGTATGGCGTGGCAAATGGTCGATATCGCCGGGGTTGAGGACGTCAGCGGTGCGGGTGGCAAATAAGCGATCCCCCCCTCTTTCAAATTTATTTCAACTTTATTTTGCAAGATTAACCATTTGGGCGGGTCTTCGGTTGTTTCCCGCCCAGTGTACGGATTGTGTACGGG
>JAHDCF010000018.1:24893-46184 GCA_020630015.1 Planktomarina sp.
ACCATTTGGGCGGGTCTTCGGTTGTTTCCCGCCCAGTGTACGGATTGTGTACGGGTTGTGACGCCCCAGTTTGGCCATCACAGCCAATCGTTACAGCGTCTTGCGCAAAACTTGACCCAGTCAGCTTTGGGCAAGATCGCAACTTGATTAAGGTTTTGGGCCACACTTGCCGCAAAGGCTGATTCAGGTTTTGCGCTAAGTGCTGTAATCCAGCGCACGATCTCCCAATTGACAGACAAAACTTGCCCATAACCGCGTCACCCGATATGCAGATTGTAAGTCCAGTCACACAATCGGTTTATATCCAAAATGCCCATCCCAGTGGAGACCTTTTTTCTGTCGCCCGACGCAGAAGGAACGTTGCAAAATCAGATCCAGCAATTGGTGGCAGAGGCCATTTTATCTGGCCGGTTTCAGCCGGGGGAAAAATTGCCCAGCAGTCGAAAACTGGCCACGCATCTGGGGGTCAGCCGCATCACCGTCACTTTGGCCTATACCGAATTGGTGGCGGATGAATATTTGGTCAGCCTTGGTCGATCGGGCTTTTATATCAGCGACCGTGCCCCCCAATCGCCCCGGTTTCCTGTCACCCAACGGGTGGACACCGTGGATTGGTCGCGCGCGATTGGGCAAAAGTTTTCAGGTGGCGTAAACCTGAAAAAACCCCATAATTGGCGCAAATACCCCTATCCGTTTATTTATGGGCAAACCGATGAAACCCTGTTTGATCGATCCAATTGGCGGCTGTGCGCGTTACAGGCCCTGTCCAGCCGCGAATTTCATGCGCTGACCAAAGATTACAACGACAAAGACGATCCAAAACTGGTGGAATTCATCTTGCGCCACACCCTGCCGCGTCGTGGAATTGTGGCGGAACCGGATGAAGTATTGGTCACCATGGGGGCCCAAAACGCCTTGTGGCTGACGACAAATGTCTTGTTAAATCAAAGACGTACGGCCGTTTTGGAAAACCCCTGCTATCCATCCTTATTGGATATTTTGAAACAATCGCGCTGTCACATACGGGCGATCGACGTTGACAAAGATGGCCTGCCCCCGGATCATTTGCCCGCCGATTTGGACGTGTTGTTTACAACGCCGTCTCATCAATGCCCCACCACCGCGACGATGCCCATGGCCCGCCGTCGCGCGCTTTTGGACAAAGCCTCAACCGATGATTTTCTGATTGTCGAAGATGACTATGAATTTGAAATGTCGTTTCTCAAATCCCCATCCCCAGCGCTGAAATCCTTGGATCGGGATGGCCGGGTGATCTATATTGGCAGCTTTTCAAAATCACTTTTCCCCGGTTTGCGCTTAGGATATTTGGTGGGATCCAAACCCTTTATCCGTGAAGCTCGCGCCCTGCGGTCCACCGTTTTGCGCCACCCACCGGGGCATATCCAACGCACGGCCGCCTATTTCCTGTCGCTGGGTCATTACGATGCTTTGATCCGCCGGATGGGCGAGGCCCTTCATGAAAGGCGTGCCATCATGGCCGATGCCATTCAACGCGAAGGTTTAGAGGTTGCCGGTCAAGGCGCCTTTGGCGGAAGTTCGTTTTGGATGCGTGCACCCGAAGGGATGGATACAGAAATCATCGCCGAACAAGCCAAAGAAAAAGGCGTTTTGATCGAGGCAGGCCGGCCCTTTTTCATCTCTGAAGATGCGCCGAAAAATTACTACAGATTGGCCTACAGCTCTGTTCCGACTAAGAAAATTTCAGACGGTATTTCGATCTTGGCCGATACGATTCAAAGATCACGCCGATGATCGCTTAACCAATTTCACGGGCACTTCGACAGAGGGCTGAACCCCCTCTAGATCAATCATACTGATCATCCGTTCCACCGTTTCCGCCACCATCGCGTCGGTGTCTTGCGCAATGGTGGTCAGGTCATATGCGCCCCAAGCGGATGCGGGCACATCATCAAATCCCACCACGGCCACATCACCCGGCACCTTTAGGCCCAATTCGAACCGCAACACATCCATAACCGCCAATGCCATGTGATCGTTACACACAAACACGGCATCTGGCCGCTGTGCATTTGAAAACATTTTACGCGCGGCTTCTTTGGCGATCTCTTCACGAAAATCCCCAACTTCACGTGCATAAAGCCCTTGTCCCGCCGCCCTAAGGCCAGCCATGAACCCGGCTTCACGATCCCGCTGGGTGGATGCGCCTTCCCAACCTGCAATATATCCAATCCGCTGCGATCCCCGATCCAACAACACCTGTGCCGCCAAGCGACCACCACCATAATTGTCAGATACAACAGCACAATCTGCGGGATCCCCTTGCCTGCGGTTAAACAATACCACTGGCACGCCCATATCTTGGCATTGCTGCGCCAAATCAGAGGTCAACGCCACAGAGGCCAAGATCAGACCGTCTACCTGATAATCCAAAATGCCTTGGGCCACATCTTCCACATTGCCGGTCGTGTTAGCGGCCATGAACATCAAAACATGATAGCCCTGTTGTTGCAGAGCCGCAGACAGGCGTTCCACAGCATGAGGGTAAAACTGGTTGTCCAAGTAAGCCACCACTAGGCCGATGATACGCGACCGCCCGGTCATTAACCCCCGCGCCAAGGCATTGGGCCGATATCCCAATTCGGCTGCCGCCTGTGTTACCTTATCAATGGTGCTTTTGCTGGCGGATGCACCGGGGGTGAAAACACGGCTGACCGCCGATCGAGATACACCCGCCTTGCGCGCAACATCGCTTGAGGTAACTTTATCCGCCATCAGGGGCTTGGGGGTGTTTTCGTGCCTTTGTCATAGGCTTCCCACCCTTCTCCGTTGAACACGTCCACACCCAGTTGGGCCAAAACATGGGGAAAATCGACCATCACATAATTGTCCACGATTTTACCATCCACCACTTTCCAAAAATCCATGTACCTGATTTCAATGCGTTTTCCGGTGGCCTTTACACCCATGAAATCACCGCCATGGGTGGCCTCTTGCCGGCCAAAGGCCGCGGCCCATTCCCCCATGTACAGACGCGCCTCATCAATGCAGGTTTTGTCATGGAACGCTGCTTGAAACGGCTTTTGCCAGTTATCCTGAAATTCGCGCAGGCCGGTTTTGGTGCCGCACCCGGTGTTGCCCATCCATCGAAAACCCTGGGAAAAGAATTCACCGATGTCCGCAATCCGGTGATCGTTCAAACCATCCACCATGCCTTCGATCACCGCGCGGGTTTCTTCGGTCTTAGACATATCTGTGTCGCGCGTCAGCGCGGCTTGTTCTGGGCGAGAACCCTTCATTTTGCGATCTCCTTAAACACATCATACCCCAGCTGCAAAAGCACATCGGGGATATCAACGAACACCCAATTTTCGGCCAGTTTGTCCCCGTCGCGCCGCCACCAATCACACACACGTATAAACACGCGTTTGTTGGTGGCTGGCACCCCAAGGAAGGATTTCACGTGGACGCCGGTCAACGATGGCCAACCGGCGGTGCAAATGTAATCCCCATCGGCGAAACGTGTGGCGTGGACGGTCATTCCATTGCCAGATGCCCCGCCGGACCAGCCTTCAAATGCGCTTTCAAAGGGCACTTGGAATTCAGCGAACCGTTCGATGCCGATGAATGTGCCAAAGGCCGCAGGGCCGTACCACACCATATTGTCGTGCCAGTAAGGCCGCCACGCTTCGTCCTGCGTGGCAAGCGCCCGCAACATGGCGGTAACCATGTCACAAGAAGACTGGGTGCGGTCGGCCGACGCCGCTGGCCGGTTCAAACCATCTTGGGTTTGGGGACCTTGCAGATACCCTGTAAACCCGCGATGCACACCGGGGCTTTCTGCAATGGGCCATTGGCCCGTGGCAATCATCAATTCCGGCAGGTCGAGGTAGATGTAGCTTTCGACCGCCCGTCCATTTTCCATCCGGTGAAATTCCCCAAACCGCAGATGCGCCAAAGCGCCCGTGGGTTTGATCCCCCACAGGGGTTGGTGAAAATGCCCGCAGTAATACCCGGTGGCACTGACCCAATCATCGCCTTCAAAACTGCCTTCCATGGTGATGTAGTCACGCCGGTGCAGCAGATCGAACGCGCCCTTCAGCGGGGTGATAAAATCATTCCGATACCCGCCAGCGCCCGCAACCGCATTGACGGGATGTACAACATTGATTTTGGCATCGTCGGTGAAAAAGCGGTTCGCCGCGATGGTCAGGTCGGGGTTTGTGATAAAGGTTTGAAGTGCGGAAAGGTTGGTGCTTGTCATGCTGTACCTATTTGGAAAGTTGAAATCAGAGGTTTGGGTCTGAAATCAAAACAGGACCGGCCCGCATAAACGCAAAGGGAATGCGGCCCGGACGGCGTGACCGGATTTCGCATAAATTCAAAAAGGCTGTAATGCCGTGCGCAATCAGCGTTTTCGAACATTCCAACCTGCTTTTCCCGAACTCCGCCCGTTCGCGAGCGAAACCATCCCCCGGATGGTTTCCAAGAAGCTCGCTCACCCCTTCACCGCGCCAGCGGTCAGGCCTGATACAATCTGGCGCTGGAAGAACATCACAAGAATGAACAAGGGCACTGTGGCCGACACAACAGCCGCCACAGCAAACATCACATTCCCTTCGGTATAGGTGGTGCCAAGGAACGCCGCAATTTGCGGAACCATGGTCCGGTTCCCCTCGTTCAAGATCAGCGATGTCACGATAAAATCGTTATACGCCAGAAGGAAACTGAACAAACCCGTCGTGATAACCCCGGGCCACATCACAGGGATAATCACGTGACGGAACGCCTGAAACTGGGTGCAGCCATCAACCTTTGCGGCCTCGTCCAGATCTTTCGGGATGGATTCAAAGAACGAATGCAGCATCCACAAGGTGAACGGCTGATTGATCGCCACCAACACGATGATGGCCGTGGGTAAATATCCCCAAACGTTCCAATCAAAGAACACCGGCAAATACCCAGACACCAACGTAACTTGCGGAAGCGCACGGAACATCAAAGCGGTGATCAAAAGCCAGAAAACATATTTTCGGCCTGATCGGGACAAGGCATAGCCGCCCAAGGTTCCGATCGTTAAAGAAATGGTCACAACGCAGACACAGACGATGGTTGTGTTGATCGCATTTTGCCAAAACGCCTCTTGAACAAATGCCCCGTTATATCCCGCCCCTGCAAACGGGCGGCCATAAGCATCTTCTGTGTTTCGGCCGAATATCGCATTGGTCCAATCGGCGATTGAAAAGAAATCAAGCTCGACTTTAAAGCTGCCCCAAACCGTCCAAAAGAACGGAAAGGCCGCAATCAAGAACCAAAGCCCAACAAAAATCCATAGTCCGATTTTCAAACCAAGAGGACGGCGATCGATTGGATTTGACATTAGTGGCCTCCCCCGCGGAAATCGCGCCAAGTGCGCACCAAAACCGGTGACAACAAGATCGCGACACCAATGATTGTCAAAACGGATGTTGTTGCCGCAGACGAAAGTTGCTGTGTTTCACCGCTGAGATCAGTCAAAATGAACGAGCTAAGCGATTGTGCGTGGGCCTCTGCTTGAAAGCCGATGATCGGTTCCAAAACCCTGAAATTGTCCATCAACTGAATCAAAGCGACGAATGTCATCAACGGGGCCAAATGCGGGATCACAACATATCGGATCTGTTGCCAACGGGTCGCGCCATCGATCTGCGCACTTTCCAACGTGTCTTGTGGAACGGTTTGAAGACCCGCGTAAAACACCACAAACGCGAAAGGCGCCGAAGACCAGATCCCATAGACGATCAGTGAAATCCAAACCAACGGGGTAGATGCCTTAAGACTTAATCCCGGATCGGCCGCCAGAAATGAAATAAGCTGTCCCAACACACCGCGACTGTCGATCATCCAAAACAAAACCAATGCCCCGATCAAAGGCGGCACGATCATGGGCAACAAAGAGAAAAAGATCATCAGGCCTTTCAACCGCGCGTGAAGGGAATTCACCGCCACTGCAACGGCAAAGCCAAGCATGATCAGAAAGGGCGTGCAAACAAAGGTATACGTCAGCGTGAAGGCCATCGCCCGATAAAATGGCAAATCAACCAGTTCGCTAAAAAATGCGCCTAAACTTTCGGAGGCACGCCATGCTTCCCCCACTTCCCCAAAGGCAAGGTGGTTTCTGTCTGTATAAATTTCAGTTCCCGCAAATCGCCCCAGTGGCTTTTCGCGGCGCAGCTGTTCGGTGGCAGATTGGTCAACCGTGGTTTCAATCTTACACCCAAATGGCCCGCAGTTTTCTGATTCAATCAGCACCGCTTCGTGCGGCACAAATATGGATTGCGTGACAATGGAAACGATTGGAAAGAAAATAAAAAGCAGCATCGCTGCCGCAGTGGGCGCAAAGAACCAAAAGAAGGTGCTGTGTCTCATGTGTCCATCGCCTCTGCTTTGAAAATGTCAAAAATTGGATCCACGCCCCGGATCAAAACCGGGGCGTGGTGAAAATGGCCCTAAATTACAGGAAGCCTTTTTCTTTTGCAGCTGCTGTATAAGCGGCTTCTACGTCTGCCAACGCTTGCTCAGCAGATTCTTTACCGGCCATAAAGTCAGCCAATTCTGCACCCAAAGCTGTGTGCAACAGACCTTGGAATGGCAACATTGGATAAGGTGTTGACCCTGCTTGCGCAGCGGCAAACACACCAACAGCGGCTGGTGTCGGCTCATAACCATCGATCAACCAAACAGCTTCTTTTGCTTTGGCTTCGTCGGCGATTGCATCTGGACGAATTGCGTGTGTCATCGCGATGAATGTTGCTTCAGCTTCTTCGTCGCTGATGTTTTTCGCAACAGTCCAACCATCCCACCACAATGTGGTCGCTGGTGTTGAACCACCTGCCACTGTCATTGGGCCTGCGATTGCGAAACCGCTTTTCACTTCGTCTGAAACACCTTCGGCCTCAACCAAAGTTGCGGCACGTGATCCCCACATGTTCATCAATGCAACGTTACCTGCACGGTATTCAGCGTTTGTTGCGTTTGAATCATGTGTCAGGAAGTCAGGGTTCATATACTCTGACAAAGCCTTCATCATGTTCAATGTGGCAACGCCAGCTTCGTTGTTGACGGAAACTTCAGCTGTGCCAGCCTTAAAGAATTCGCCACCGTGACCGATGTACATGTTGTTGAATTCTTGGGCCAAGTTCCAACCGGCTTTGTATGCGCCGCCAACTGGGTTTTCCATGATACCCATGTCGCGGATTTTAGCAGCCGCAGCCAACATATCTTCATATGTTTTTGGCGGCTCCATGCCGATTTTTTCAAGAACGTCTGCACGATAAACCAAATGCTGTGCGTTTGCCATAAAGGCCACCGCCATCACTTTGCCGTTGATTGTGATCAACTGGTTCTTTTGCAGGCCACCGCCGTGCTTTGCGACAAGATCGTCCAATGGGCGGATCACATCTTCGTTCATCAAAGCAACGATAGAGGAGTTCGCAACGATCGCTGATGTGTACTCAGCAGGGTTGCCAGACATACCAGCCACGTTGATCTTCTGGTGGTCGGCGGTCAGGTTTGTTGAAACCTCTGCGCCTGAACATTCTTGTGCGCCGGCACCAACGGTTTGGATCGCTGGGAATTCGTTACCAACGATGGAAACACGTGCGCCAATTTCACACGCAAATGCAGATGTGCTGGACAGCAATGCAACAGCCCCTGCCAGTGCGAATTTTTTCAGAAACATACTAATCTCCCTGTTTCTTCGTTTCTTTGGATGTGTCTTGCAAGCCCACATCCGATTTAGCCGCCAGAAATGTCTGACGACGCCAAAACGGGGGTTACCCCGTAATCCGCTCACCCGTTTTTTGATTAAACAGATGGCAAATCTCTGCGGGGATGGCGAACATGACTTCATCCCCTATATTTGATCGATATTCTTTGTTGGCCTTCACGCTTAACATCGCGCCACCAGCCCGGACGGTCACCATTGTTGCATCCCCCAACAGCTCCATCGAATACACCTTCGACATCACCTGACCACCCTTTTCGGTAATATTGGCATCCTCGGCACGATATCCCAAGGTGATCGGGCCATCTGGGCCAGTCAGGCCCTGAATTTCGATCCCCTGCGCGGAAAACACGCCATCGCGCAAATCCCCATCCACAAGGTTCATGGCTGGGTTTCCGATGAAGCTGGCAACAAAGGTATTTGCCGGGTTGTCGTAAATGTCTGTTGGGCTGCCCACTTGCTGAACAACACCTTTGTTCATCACCACGACACGGTCCGCCAAAGTCATCGCTTCGATCTGGTCGTGGGTCACGTAAATTGTTGTGACTTGCAATTCATGGGACAAATTCTTGATCTGTGCCCGCGTGCTGACCCGCAATTTGGCATCCAAGTTCGACAGAGGTTCGTCCATCAAAAACACATTGGGTTCGCGCACAATCGCACGGGCAAGGGCAACACGCTGTCGCTGCCCACCGGAAAGGGCCGCAGGTTTGCGATGCATAAAGGGTTCAAGTTCCACCATGGCGGCGGCGCGTTTTACCCGTTCATCATGTTCTGATTTGGGCACCCCACGCACCCGCAATGGAAAACGAATGTTTTCATAGACATTCATGTTGGGGTACAAACCATAGGATTGAAACACCATTGAAATATCGCGATCTTTGGGTTCTTTGTCGTTGACCCGTTCCCCGTCGATAAACACATCCCCCTCGGTCACGTCTTCCAGACCTGCGATCATGCGCATGGTGGTGGTTTTACCGCACCCCGAAGGACCAAGCAGAACCAGAAACTCTCGATCAGCGATGGTCAGGTCAAAGTTTTCCACCCCAACAAAAGAGCCCCATCGTTTCGAAACGTTCCGAAGTTCGATTTCCGCCATGTTTATCCCCCAAATGCGTGCCACGATTCACTGTTTTGCACACGTGTGCAAAATGCTAGACGCAGACCATGTGATTTGCCAAGGCCTTTGACAAAAAAAAGGAATAAAATGTCGAAAGCCCCTTATTTCAGAGACTTTCGATACATCTCAAAAGCGCCCGAGGGCACTGCTTTGCGCTAAAAAACACAATTTTGGCTTCGGCGATTCTCTTTTTTGCAAACCGATCAGCGGATGCGCACTTCGGTTTTTGCGTCAAACAATCGGGCTTCTTTCAGGTCCAGCTTCAGCCCAACCATATCCCCTTCTTTTGAACGCACTGTTCCCCGTTCTTCGATGGTGATTTTTTCGCCGCTGTCTGACATAAGATACGAATAAGACACGCCACCCAAACTTTCAGTCATATCCACCCGATGGGTTTTGCCTTTACGATCCAATTTGATGTGTTCAGGGCGCAATCCAATTTCCACATCTGTTCCTTCGGGGGGCATTTGTACTTTCAATTCAATTGATTGCGATAGACCCGGAACATCAATTTTGCCGCCGGAAGATACAGTGCCTTTCACAAAGTTCATGGCTGGACTTCCGATAAAGCCGGCCACGAATTTATTATCCGGATCATTGTACAAATCCATGGGTGCCCCAGCCTGTTCAATCACACCTTTACGCAACACAACAATCTTGTCGGCCAACGTCATCGCCTCAACCTGATCGTGGGTCACATAGATCATCGTGGCGCCAATTTCTTTGTGCAGCCGCGCGATTTCAACGCGCATTTCAACACGCAATTCAGCATCTAGATTTGATAAGGGTTCATCGAACAAGAATACCTCTGGCCCACGAACAATGGCGCGCCCAATGGACACCCGCTGTCGCTGACCACCCGAAAGGGCTGCTGGTTTCCTTTTCAGGTATTCTTCCAATTTCAAAATGCGTGTGGCTTCGGCCACTTTTGCATCAATCTCGGCCTTTGGATGGCCGTTCATTTTGAGGCCGAACCCCATGTTATCCTGCACGGTCATATGCGGATACAAAGCGTAGGTTTGGAAAACCATCGCCACGCCGCGGCGCGCAGGATCCTCGCGCGTTACATCACGATCACCGATGTGAATTGTGCCACCGGTGGTTTCTTCCAATCCCGAAACCATGCGCAACAAAGTGGATTTTCCACATCCCGAAGGCCCCACAAAGACACAGAATTCACCATCCTCAATTTCCAAATCCACCCCATGGATGACTTGCACATCCCCATAGCGTTTGATGACATTGTTCAGCGTTACTCCGGACATGATTTCAATCCTATTCTGCGGCGGCGGGGGTAAGAGTTTGATCGGGGAACCGCCAAGCTGACATTTCAGCGGCAATGGCCTTGGCGGTGTTTTTAAGACGGGGGGCGTGGTGTTCCAACTGGTCCAAGGTGGTGCGTGTGGTGGCACTTGTCACGGACAAAGCCCCCAACAGGCGCCCACGTTCCGTGATGATCGGCACAGCCACACAGATAATTCCGGGTTCGTGTTCTTCACGATCAAAGCTGTGGCCGTCGGCACGGATATCTTTCAATTCGGCCAGCAATGCCTCGGCCGATGTCAGGGTTGTTGGCGTAAACCGGTGGAAACTTTGTTGGGCGATGATATCTTGCACCGTTGCATCGTCCAAACATGCCAACATCGCTTTGCCAACACCCGTGCAATACGCGGGGCCAACTTTGCCCGCCTCTGAATACATAGGCAAAGGATTGGCGGCATTGCGTTTGTCCACGTAAAGAACCTGCCCATGATCCAGCTGTGCAAGGTGCACAGTCTCGGACAGCTCAAGCGACAAAGCATCCAAATGCGCCTGTGCGATCGGGGCCAAGCTTGATTGCCGCCATGCCCCATGGGCCAAGCGAACCAACCGGATCCCCAACCCATAGGTTTGCGTTTCGGGATTAAACGCCAGCATACCTTGGTTTGTCAGGGTTTGAACAAACCGATACAAGGTCGCTTTGGGAAAATCTGATTTTGTTTGCAATTCCGCAAACCGGACGGGGCGGCCAAAACTGGCCACAAGATCCAGCACCGAAAGTGCCTTTCCAACTGTACCATCTGCTGACGATGTGTCTGCCACGGTTCCCTCCTTTTGCTGCGGAATTCGCCGAATCCAACGACGAAACAGCAAGCAACTGTTGACAAGCGTAGCCGAGTCGCGCTTATCATTTCAATATCTAAAACTAAGTTTCATTATTTGGGACTAATTTCAGAACTCGGAAAGCATATAGGGAGGATAACCATGCGTTCCATGCTCAAAGCGTCCGTTGCGGCGCTTGCAACTGTTGTCGCACTCACAGGTCCAGCATCCGCTGAATTGACAGGTGACCTGCGCATCAATCTTGACACATCAAACCCAGCACCACGGGCCACAATGGAAGCAATGATCGCACGTTTCCAAGCTGCTAACCCGGCGCTGAATATCACAACAACTGTGATTGATCGTGAAGCATATAAAACTCAGATCCGGAACTTCCTGTCCGCTGACGCGCCAGACGTTCTAACATGGTATGCGGCAAACCGTATGCGCCCATACGTTGAAGCAGGTCTTTTGGAAGACGTGTCTGACATGTGGGCTGATGGGACAACCATCGCCAATGAACTGGCATCCACAAAAGGCGCGATGACAATCGACGGCAAACAGTGGGGTGTTCCATACACATATTACCAATGGGGTATCTATTACCGCAAAGACATCTACGAAGAGCTGGGTTTGAGCGAGCCTGCAAACTTCGACGAAATGCTGTCTAACTGTGAAGCGATGATCGCATCTGGCCGTAAGTGTTACACAATCGGTACAAAGTGGTTGTGGACTGCATCCGGTTGGTTCGATTACCTGAACATGCGGACACACGGCTTTGACTTCCACATGTCCATGGCACGTGGCGAAGTTGAATGGACAGACCCACGCGTTCGCGAAACATTCGAAAACTGGGGCAAACTGGTTCGTATGGGTGCCTTCGTTGACGATCACCAAAACAAAGACTGGCAGCAATCTTTGCCATTCTTGGTAAACGGTGAGGCCGGCGCGATCCTGAAAGGTAACTTTGCTGTGGCACCTTTGCGTGACGCAGGCCTGACGGATGATCAGTTGGACTTCCACCAGTTCCCAATGATCACCGAAGGTGTGGCAATGGCGGAAGATGCGCCAACTGACACATTCCACATCGCTGCTGGCGCACAAAACAAAGACAACGCACGCGCGTTCCTGGCCTTTGTTGCATCAGCCGCTGAACAAACTGAAATCAACAACGGGTCAAACCTGGGTCAGCTTCCAGTGAACGCGACATCATCCATCGATGATGACAAATTCCTGAAAGAAGGCTTCGCCATGCTGTCATCCAACAGCCCCGGCGGTGTTGCACAGTTCTTCGACCGTGATTTCCCAGCTGAAATGGCCAAAGCGGCCATGGAAGGCATGCAGGAATTCATGGTTTTCCCAGACAATCTGGATGAAATCCTAGAGCGTTTGGAAGAAGTTCGTCAGGACGTCTACTAAGACCAATCAAGGCGGGGTATTCCCGCCTTTCGGTGCGCAGGTCTCCTGCGCACCTTCCCCCCCACTCTCCATAGCGACGAATGCATCTGGCATTCCTCCCTGCGGAGAAGACAGCAGAGTTCGGAGGCCCAATGGCGACCACGACATCATCCGATCATCACTTGCCAAAACAAGGCTGGTACAAACGAAACGAAATCGCGATCACCCCTTGGCTTTTCTTGATCCCGGGCATGTTGATGTTCGCGATCTACGTTATTTACCCGATCATCCAAAGCTTCAATATTTCGCTTTATAAATGGAATGGTCTGGGCACCTTGGCCGACAATGCCAAATACGTTGGCCTTGCGAATTATGAAAAGCTTTTGTTCCGCGATGGAAAGTTTGAAACGGCACTGATCAACAACCTAAAATGGTTGATCCTATATCTTTTGGCCATTCCTGCTGGTCTTTTGATTGCAATCTTTCTGAACCAAACCGTCAGGGGTATTCGCCTTTACAAATCCATGTTTTTCTTTCCCTTTGTGATTTCACAAGTTGTGGTCGGCCTTGTCTTTACATGGTTCTATGATCCGCAATACGGGCTGTTTAATGGCATCATCGGCATCTTCGGCATTGAACCTGTGAACATTCTTGGGGATCGCAATTTGGCCACTTACGGGGTGATCGCCGCGGGGCTGTGGCCGCAGACGGCGTATTGCATGATCTTGTATCTGACAGGCCTTAACGCGGTGGATCCAGAACAGGTGGAAGCGGCCCGTTTGGATGGTGCCAAAGGCCACAAAATGTTGTGGTATGTGATTATACCCCAGTTAAAACCTGCCACCTTTATTGCCTTTGTGGTGACAATCATTGGGGCGCTGCGGTCGTTTGATCTGATCTCTGTCATGACAAACGGTGGGCCATTTGGAAAATCCACCTTGGTTCTCAGCTTTTATATGTATGAAAAGGCTTTGGGCGAATTTGGTTTGAAAATGGGATACGCGGCGGCCATTGCGGTGGTTTTATTCCTGATCATGCTGGTCTTCATCGGGTACTTCTTGTGGTCGATGTATCAAGACGAAAAAGCAGCAAAGCATTAAGCGCGGGAAGGTCAGACAATGTTTCCAAAACCGATCGAAAAATCATCCCGCCAATGGCAAATCGGCTATCAAGTATTATTGCCGTTTGCGATGCTGTTGTGGTTGGCCCCATTGATCGCGGTGGCGTTATTCTCCATCCGTCCTGATGCCGATTTTTCGACAGGGAATTATTGGGGTATTCCATCTTCGTTTGAATTTTTCACCAATTATGGGCAGGTGATTAATTCGGCCATGCCACGGTATATCTTGAATTCTTTCATGATCACCTTGCCGACCATGGTGGGGGCTGTGGCCCTGTCGTGTATGACGGGGTTTGCTTTGGGCGTTTACAAATTCCGCGGCAATCTTCTTATCTTTTTTATGTTCATTGCTGGAAACTTTATCCCGTTTCAAATCTTGATGGTGCCCGTGCGCGACCTGACATTGGACATGGGGCTTTATAATACAAAAACCGGATTGGTTTTGTTTCACATCGCCTTTCAAACCGGGTTTTGCACTTTGTTCATGCGCAACTTTATCCGTGCCCTTCCATTCGAATTGATCGAGGCAGCACGCGTCGAAGGCATCGCAGAATGGCGCATCTTCTGGTACGTGGTTTTGCCGTTGATGAGACCGGCAATCGCGGCCCTCTGCGTTTTGATTTTCACCTTCATCTGGAACGATTATTTCTGGGCGATCGTGTTAACCACCGGCGAAAACGCGCAGCCAGTCACGGCAGGGATCACCAGCTTTAATGCCCAATTCAGGGCGATGTACCACCTGATGTCGGCGGGATCATTGATTGCGGCGCTTCCCCCTGTGATCATCTTCTTTTTGCTCCAACGGCACTTTATTGCCGGCCTTACATTGGGGGCGGTTAAGTAAAGATGCAGACGTGGCGCTTGGATGATGGGCGGCAGACACTTGTTCTTGCAGCGCGCAATACCCGCCTGCCTGAGGTGGTGTATTGGGGCCCTTCCCTTCCTGATGCGGATGATCTGTCTGCACTGGCGCAGGCCAGTTCGATAGATGTGACCGGGGGCATGCTGGATGAAAACCCAGACGTGTCAATCTGCCCCGAGGCCGTACGCACATTTCCCGGCCAACCAGGATTGATCTGTCGGGACACAGATGGCACGCCTTTGCTGCCCAAGTTTTGCTTCGCCTCTGAGCGCCGTGAAGGTGATCTTTTGGAACTGACGTTCGAGGATACCTCAAACGCCCTGATCCTGAAAAGCCAATTTGAAACCGATACCCACACGGGTTTAATCACCTGTTCCACCACTCTTTCCGCCACCCGGCCGATCCATTTGCATTGGTTGGCGGCGCCGGTTGTTCCTGCCCCGCAATCCTCTGATGAAATGATTGATTTCACGGGCCGTTGGTGTGGCGAGTTTCAAACCGCCACCACACCCTGGTCTGCGGGTATGCGGTATCGCGAAAACCGAACCGGGCGCACGGGCCACGAACATTTCCCCGGCCTGATTATTCCCGGACGCGGCGCAACAAATTCCAGCGGAGAGGCATGGGGCTTTCATTATGGTTGGTCCGGTGGGCATAAAATGATCGCCGAAGAATTGCCCGATGGCCGCCGCCAAGTGCAGTTCGGTCATGCCGCGCGCATGGAAACCCAAGCCGCAACTGAATTCAAAACCGCCAACCTGTATTTGACCTATTCAGATCAAGGTTTGAACGGTTGCGCCATCAGCTTTCAGCGTCACGTGCGTGACCGCATCGTGAATTTTCCCGATGCCACCCGCGCCCGTCCTGTTCATTACAATTGTTGGGAAGCTGTTTATTTTGATCATAAACTGCCCGTCTTGAAAGACATCGCAGATCGCGCCGCCAATCTTGGGGCGGAACGATTTGTTCTGGATGATGGCTGGTTTGGGCAACGCGATGACGACACCACATCCCTGTCCGATTGGGAGGTGGACCCCCGCAAATATCCCGATGGCTTGGACCCCCTGATTGATCACGTCCACAGTTTGGGCATGACATTCGGCATTTGGTTTGAACCAGAAATGATCAACCCGGAATCAAACATTCACCGGGCGTATCCGCATTGGGCGTTGGGTTCTGAAGACCAAACTCTGGGCCGCCAACAAAAGGCCCTGAACATGGCCCTGCCAGAGGTGCGTGATTTCATCTTTGATCGTATGTCTGCCATTCTGGCGGAACATGACATCGATTACGTGAAATGGGATCACAATCGCGTTCTTCCCATGCCCGACGCGGCGCAGACACGCGGGTCTTATGCCCTGTTGGATCGATTGCGCGCGGCCTTTCCCAAGGTGGAAATCGAAAGCTGTGCATCGGGCGGTGGGCGCATTGATTTCGGCATTTTGGGGCGCACCCACCGGGTGTGGTTGTCAGACAGCAATGATGCGATTGAAAGGCTGCGTATCCAACACAACGCCGCCCTTTTCCTGCCGTCAGTGGTGACAGGCAGTCACGTTGGCCCACGCCATTGCCACACATCCGGGCGGGTTCTCGACATCAGCTTCCGCGCATGGGTGGCCGCCCAGCGTCATATGGGGTTCGAAATGGACCCGCGCGAATTGGATGATCGTGAAGAAGCGGTGCTGCGCGAAGTGACCACATGGTACAAAGACAACCGGCATTGGTTGGCAACGGCGGATATTTTGCGACTGGACAGTCATGATCCAGCGGTCATTTCTGAATTACAGCGATCTGCAGATGGATCACAATTTGTGGCGTTCTTGGGCAAGGCGGACACATCGGGGCAAATTGCACCCCGCCCCCAAAGATTAACGGGGCTTGATCCAAAAGCCCGGTACGAGGTGCGCCTTGTAAATCGCATTTCAGCCCCGGCCCTTTCGCGGGGTACACCACTTTTGAAACAAGACCCTTTGCAGGTTTCGGGCCAATGGCTGATGACCCAAGGCGTGACTATGCCGTGGTCATTCCCCGCCCACATGTGGGTATTGGAGGGGCGTAAGATATGAACCAAATATTAACACAAAAATTGGACCAGAGTTCGCAACGAACCTTGGTACAAAAGACCAAGATTCTTTGCGAGATCTGATATGACAGCAACCTATGATGATTTAAGAGATGCATCTGTTTACATCACCGGTGGTGGATCAGGTATCGGCGCGGCCATAACCGACGCCTTTTTGGGCCAAGGGGCAAAGGTTGCCTTTATCGGGCGATCAGATGCCACTGATTTTGTCACCGAAATGGAGGCCAAGCACGGCACGCGCCCTTTGTTTATCCGAGGCGACATCACAGACGCCAAAGCCTTGTCCGACAGTATGGAACAGGCGCAAGCCGCCCATGGCCCGATTACAACCTTGATCAACAATGCCGCAAATGACAAACGCCATACAATCGAAGAGGTTGATGATGCCTTTTGGGATTGGATGATCGCGGTGAATTTGAAGGCCTATTTCTTTGCCTGTCAGGCCGTTTTACCCCAAATGCGCAGGGCGGGTTTTGGATCCATCATCAATTTCAGCTCGATCAGTTACATGATGGGCAATGCCGGATATCCCATTTACACTGCGGCCAATTCTGGGATCAACGGCATGACGCGCAGCTTGGCGCGCGAGGTTGGCCCAGACAAGATCCGTGTAAACGCCTTGGCGCCGGGTTGGGTGCTTACCCAAAAACAGATTGATATGTGGGTCACCGAAAAAGGGCTTGCGGCCCACTTGGATCGGCAGTGTTTAAAAGATACTCTGGCCCCAGAAGATATTGTGGGGGGCTGTTTGTTTTTGGCGTCTCAATCTTCCAAAATGATGACAGGTCAGGCCTTGGTGATTGACGGTGGTGTGGTGGTAACAGGATGACGGTTTCCCCGGATTGGATTGCAGTGGATTGGGGCACTTCAAACCTGCGCGTTTGGGCGATGCGCAGTGATGGTGCGGTTTTGGATACTGCTGTGACCGATCAAGGAATGTCGACCTTGGCACCAGATCAGTTCGAAACTGCCTTGGCAACGACAACGGCCCAATGGGACTGTGCGAAAGGGATTTCCGTCACGGCCTGTGGTATGGTGGGATCCAAACAAGGGTGGGTTGAAGCACCATATGCCTTTGTCCCCTGCAAACCACAGGCGAATATGGTTCAGGCCGCAAACGCCAAAGAATTTGATGTGCAAATCATTGGGGGGGTTGCCCAGAAATCCCCGTCCGATGTGATGCGCGGCGAGGAAACTCAGATCGCCGGGTTTCTGGCTTTGAACCCTGATTTTGACGGCATCGTTTGTTTGCCCGGTACACATACAAAATGGGTCCATATCAGCGCCGGCGAAATCGTCAGTTTTCAAACTTTTTTGACCGGTGAACTGTTCGCGCTTTTGTCAGAAACGTCAGTTTTGCGCCATTCGGTTGACGATGGCTGGGATGAGGACGTGTTCTTAGAAACAATCACTGACACCATCAGCAGACCAGAATCCTTGGCGGCCCGCTTGTTTTCAATTCGCGCCACCGGTTTGTTGGCAAACGTTCCCCGCGGGACCGCGCGATCGCAACTGTCCGCTTTGTTGATTGGGGCGGAATTGGCGGCGGCAAAACCCTATTGGTTGGGTCAGAACGTGGCAGTGATCGGTGCAAAAGCAGTGGCGAATTGTTATCGCCTTGCCCTGCAAGCCCAAGGGGTGCCTGTGATCGAAACCGATGCGGACCGGATGACATTGCAAGGTTTGATCACCGCCCACACCGCACGAAAGGAGGCGTGATGACACGCAACATTATTGCCATTTTGCGCGGCGTCACCCCACAAGAGGCTGAACCCGTTTGCGCCGCCGTTTTGTCCCAAGGGATCACAACGATTGAGGTGCCATTGAATTCGCCAAACCCGTTTGACAGCATCAATGTCATGGCCCGCACCTTTGGTGATAAAGCGGTCATTGGGGCCGGAACGGTTTTAACTGTGGAAGATGTGGACCGCGTGCATGCGGCCGGTGGCGCACTTATTGTATCCCCCAATGTGAATACATCGGTTATCCGTCGGACTGTTGATTTGGGAATGGCCTCTTGGCCGGGGATTTTCACCCCGTCCGAGGCCTTTGCCGCGCTTGACGCAGGTGCCCATGGTTTGAAGTTGTTCCCCGGTGATATGGCTGGTCCTGCGGGGTTAAAAGCTTTGCGGGCGGTCTTGCCCAAGGGAACGCAGGTTTATGCGGTCGGCGGTGCAGGGCCGGAAAACTTTGCCGAGTGGCATGCCGCGACGGCAGATGGGTTTGGCATCGGATCAGCCATTTACAAACCCGGTGACAGCGCCGAAGTGGTGGCCGCAAAAGCCGCAAAAATAGTAAAGGCGTATGACGCGCTATGACCGAAGTTTTCGATGATCGCCAATGCACCTTGGGCGAAGGCCCGCTGTGGCACCCCATCCGCGAAGACCTGTTCTGGTTCGACATCATCGAAAAGCGCCTGCATTCCAAAGCCAAGACGTGGCAGTTTGATGAATACGTCAGCGCCGCCGGATGGGTCACCGAAAATGAACTTCTGATTGCCAGCCAGACGCAACTGTTCCGCTTTGATCTGGAAACTGGTGCCCAGACTAAAGTTTGTGACATGGAAGCCAACAATCCCATCACCCGATCCAACGATGGCCGTGCCGACCCGCAAGGGGGGTTTTGGATCGGGACAATGGGTATTCAGTTGGAAGAAAAAGCCGGCGCGATCTACCGGTTTTATAAGGGTGAGTTGCGTAAGCTGTATCCGGACATCTCGATCCCAAATTCGATCTGCTTTGCGCCGGGTGGCGGGACGGCGTATTTCACTGATACGCCGACCAAACAGATCATGGGCGTAGCATTGGACGCTGATGGCTGGCCCAAAGGCGACCCTTGGGTTGCAGTTGATCTGACAACCACTGGTGAAAACCCCGATGGCAGTGTGGTGGATACCGCAGGCAACATCTGGAACGCCCAGTGGGGCGCGGGCCGCATGGCCTGTTACAGCCCTGATGGCACATTCATCGAAGCGGTCAAAGTTGGTGGGCTACAAGCCACCTGCCCTGCCTTTGCGGGTGAAACCGGCACCCTTTATTGCACCTCAGCCGCTGAAGGGATTGATGGGCCAAACGAAGGCAAAACCTTTGTCGCGCAGGTCAATGCCACAGGCCAAAAAGAACATCAGGTGATCTTATGAAACGCACCCTGGGCGTCTGCTATTACCCCGAACACTGGCCGGAAGAGATGTGGGCCGATGATGCCGCCAAAATGGTGGAAACTGGCCTAAGCTGGGTTCGGATCGGGGAATTTGCGTGGTCACGCTATGAACCTGAACCAGGGGTTTTCGACTGGGATTGGCTGGATCGCGCGATTGAAACGCTGGGCAATGCGGGGTTGAAGGTGATCCTTGGCACACCCACGGCGACGCCGCCGCGTTGGATGGCCGACAAACACCCCGATATGTTTGCCTATGATGCAGACGGAAAAGTGCGCGGGTTCGGATCACGCCGCCACTATTGTTTCAGCCACGTTGCTTACCGCGAAGAAAGCCGCCGCATCGCAGGGTTGATGGCCGAACGGTACGGCAAGAACCCCCATGTGGCCGCGTGGCAGACCGACAATGAATATGACTGCCACGATACCGCGATCAGCTATTCCCCCCATGCCACGAAAGCCTTCCAAGATTGGTGCGCGCAGCGATATCAATCCACCGATGCCCTGAACCGCGCGTGGGGCAATGTGTTCTGGTCGATGGAATATTCCAGCTTTGACGAGATCGCCCTGCCCAACCTGACGGTGACAGAACCCAACCCCAGCCACGTGCTGGCCTTCCGCCGGTTTACAAGCGATCAGGTTGTCCGGTTCAACCGTGTCCAGTGCGATGAAATCCGTAAATATTCGAACGCACCCATCATCCATAATTTCATGGGCCGGATCACAACGTTTGACCATTACGATTGCGGCGCCGATCTGGATATCAGCAGTTGGGACAGCTATCCGATGGGCTTTTTGCTGGATCGCGTGGGGGCCACGGATGACGAAAAGGCGCAATTCCTGCGCCAGGGGGACCCCGATTTTCAGGCCTTCCACCACGATCTGTATCGCGCCACATCCAAAGGGCGCTGGTGGATCATGGAACAACAGCCCGGCCCCGTGAACTGGGCCCCGTGGAACCCCGCACCCCTGCCCGGCATGCCGCGCCTTTGGGCGTGGGAGGCATTCGCCCATGGTGCAGAAACCGTGTGCTACTTCCGCTGGCGCCAAGCGCCCTTTGCCCAAGAACAAATGCACGCAGGCCTGATGCGGCCTGACAATACCGATGCGGCTTGCAGGGGTGAGGCCTTGCAGGTTGCCCGTGAGCTGGCCGATGCGCCGGACGTCGGCACAGCCGATGCACCTGTGGCTTTGGTGTTTGATTACGACAGCGCCTATGCGTGGGAAGCGATGCCGCAGGGCTGTGACTTCGATTACTTCCAACTGGTTTTCGATTGCTACAAGGCCCTGCGCCGTGCGGGCCTGTCGGTGGATGTTGTGCCCAAAACGTTGGATCCGTCGCAGTACAAACTGACCTTTGCCCCAGGCCTTTTGACCGTGCCAGACAGCTTGACCCGAGGTCGGGTGGTTCTTGGCCCGCGCGCGGGATCAAAAACCGAAGAGCTGACCATTCCCGAAGGTTTGGGGCCGGACATCACAGGCCTGAACACCAAGGTCACCCATGTTGAAACCTTGCCACCGTTTGCCCCCATGACCGTGGAAGATGGCGGTGCGTTCATCAAATGGCGCGAGGCTTTGGAAACGGGCGACCAGATCGCTTTGCGTCTGACCGATGGTGCCCCAGCGGCTGTTCGTGCAGATGAACTGATGTATTTGGCAGGTTGGCCCGACGCCGCCCTGTGGAACCGCATTGTGGCCGTTGAATGCAGCAAAGCAGGCATTGAAA
>JAHDCF010000019.1:0-38326 GCA_020630015.1 Planktomarina sp.
TATGGCCGCGGCGCTGATATCCTTCATGACTGCACCATCGCAGTGGATCCGGGGCAGATTGCCGTGATTGTGGGGCCCAATGGGGCAGGTAAATCCACGGCGATGAAGGCCGTGTTTGGGATGTTGAACATCCATACGGGTTCTGTGCGTCTGGACGGCGAAGATATCACGCATCTGACACCCCAGGCCCGGGTGGCCAAGGGCATGGCCTTTGTGCCGCAGACCAGCAACATCTTTACCTCCATGACCGTGGAGGAAAACTTGGAAATGGGGGCATTTCTGCGCCGTGACGACATCCAGGGCACCATGGATCAGGTGTATGAGCTGTTCCCCATTTTGAAGGATAAACGTCGCCAAGCCGCGGGTGAATTATCCGGCGGGCAACGCCAACAAGTGGCCGTGGGGCGCGCGTTGATGACACAGCCAAAGGTTTTGATGTTGGACGAACCCACAGCCGGCGTCAGCCCGATTGTGATGGACGAATTGTTTGATCGCATTATCGAAGTGGCGCGCACGGGCATTTCCATTCTGATGGTGGAACAAAACGCCCGTCAGGCCCTGAACATCGCCGACAAAGGGTACGTTCTGGTGCAAGGGCGCAATCGATTTACTGACACGGGCGCGGCGTTGATGGCCGACCCTGAAGTTCGCAAAAGTTTTCTGGGGGGATGATCCGGGATATGAGTATTTTTGGACAAAGAAGGCTGTGGTTGGCATTTATTTTTGGATTGGGCACGGGGCCAGCCCTTGCCCTGCAGTGCACATTCACCACCGAATGCTTTGAAACCGACAGCTGTCAGGACACAGAGTTTTCTGTCAGTTTGGATTTTCCAAACCACACTTTCTCCACCGATTTTGGAGATTTGGACGTCGTTGCAATCAGCAAAACCCCATCCCTTCTGACCGTCTTTGCCAATGGTGAAGGTGCGAATTACATGTTGACGGTTGCCGAAGCCGATGCGCGTTTTGCCACTCATATGACGGATGGTCCGATGATGGTCAGCTATCAAGGGACGTGCACAGAATGATCGATGTTTTGAATGCATTTGTGGTTCTGTCGAACTTCGTTTTGATCCCCGCCATCAGCTATGGCTGCCAATTGGCCCTGGGCGCTTTGGGTGTAACTTTGATTTACGGCATCCTGCGGTTTTCCAACTTTGCCCATGGGGATACGATGGCCTTTGGGGCCATGGTCACCATTTTGTTTACTTGGTTGTTTCAGGGTTGGGGCATCAACCTTGGCCCCCTTCCAACCGCTTTGTTGGCCCTGCCTTTTGGTATTGCCTTTACGGCCCTTTTGGTTTTGGCAACGGATCGCACGGTGTACCGGTTTTACCGAAAACAAAAGGCGGCACCCGTCATCCTTGTGATCGTATCCATGGGTGTGATGTTTATCATGAACGGTTTGGTCCGTTTTATCATTGGCCCCAACGATCAACGCTTTGCCGATGGCGAACGGTTCATCATTTCCGTGCGTGAATTCAAAGCCCTGACCGGGTTGAAAGAAGGCTTGGCCATCAAAACATCCCAAGGCATTACCGTTATCACCGCGATCATCGCTGTGGCGCTTCTCTTCTATTTCTTGAACAAAACACGCACGGGCAAATCCATGCGTGCGTATTCAGATAACGAAGATCTGGCGCTTTTGTCCGGTATTAACCCCGAAAAAGTAGTTTTGGTCACGTGGTTGATCGTTGCCGCATTGGCAACCGTGGCAGGGGTTCTGTATGGCCTTGATAAATCGTTTAAGCCGTTCGTGTATTTGCAATTGTTGTTGCCAATCTTTGCGTCAGCTGTCGTTGGCGGCCTTGGCAATCCTTTGGGTGCGATTGCCGGTGGATTTGTCATCGCCTTTTCCGAAGTCCTGATCACATATCCCTTCAAAAAGGTTCTTAAATACCTGTCACCAGAAGGATGGGCACCCGATGGGTTGGTACAAATCTTGTCGACCGATTACAAATTCGCCGTCAGCTTTTCCATCTTGCTGATCGTGTTGTTGTTTAAGCCCACAGGGTTGTTCAAAGGAAAATCGATATGACGCTTCCTGTTCGCAATATCGTTCTTTTTGGTGTTGTTGCCCTTCTGTTTATTTTGGAAGGCAGTGTCAGCTGGGGCTTTTTTTCAGGCTCTTGGAACACATCGCTTGTGATTTTGAACATGGCTTTGATTTCCGCAATCATGGCCCTTGGCGTGAACTTGCAATGGGGATTTGCCGGTCTTTTTAACATTGGTGTGACGGGGTTCGTTGCCCTTGGCGGGTTGGCGGCGGTTCTGATCTCCATGCCCCCGGTGGGTGAGGCATGGGCTGCAGGTGGCCTTCAGGTGTTGCTTGGCATCGCGCTTGGCGCCGCCACGGTGTTTGCTGCCGTGATGGTCTATGCAAAAATGAACCCCGGTCGCCGCCGGACCTTGGCTCTTATTTTCACATTGCTTGTGGGCTTTTTCTTGTTTCGCTGGGTTTTTGATGGCGGCGTTGCCTTGGTCGAAGCTGTTAATCCAGCAAATGCCGGTTACCTTGGCGGGCTGAACTTTGGGATGGACTCCTACAAAGAAGCGCCTTGGAAATACATGACTTTGATCGCTTGGCCCGTTGGCGGTTTGTTGGCGGCTGGTGCGGCTTGGTTGATTGGGAAAACAGCACTTGGATTGCGTTCAGATTACCTTGCCATCGCGACCTTGGGTATTGGTGAGATCATCATCTCAATCTTGAAAAACGAAGATTGGCTGAGCCGTGGGGTTAAAAACGTTATCGGCCTGCCCCGCCCCGTTCCCTATGAGATCGATTTGCAAGAAAGCCAACCTTTCGTGGAACGTGCGGCGGGTTGGGGTCTTGATCCGGTTGAGGCTTCTACCTTGATCGTAAAGGCAGGCTATTCTTTGTTATTTGCCACCGTTTTGATTGCGATACTGATTTTGGCGCAACTGGCTTTGGCCAGCCCATGGGGGCGGATGATGCGCGCCATTCGGGATAACGAAACTGCGGCTGAAGCCATGGGTAAAGACGTGACAGCCCGCCATCTTCAGATATTTGTACTTGGCTCTGCTATTTGTGGTGTGGCTGGTGCGATGATGATCACCCTCGACAGTCAACTTACCCCAACGGCTTATCAACCCTTGCGATTCACCTTTCTGATTTGGGTGATGGTCATTGTTGGTGGATCAGGAAATAATTTCGGTGCTGTTCTGGGTGGGTTTTTGATTTGGTATCTTTGGGTCCAAGTGGAGCCGATGGGACTGCAATTGATGACGTTGATCACGGCGGGCATGGCTGAAGACAGCGCGTTGAAATCACATCTCTTCGATTCAGTGGCGCATATGCGGCTGTTAACCATGGGCATTGTGTTGCTGCTTGTCCTGCGATTTGCACCGCGTGGCCTGATACCAGAGAAATGATTGGCAACCAAAAGCCGCTGATTTTCCAATAACATCAGGTTGGGGGTTTCCTTTCCCCCTTCCCCCCTATAGGTCCGCGCCAGAGCAGTTAGGGGCACCCAATGGACCTTCGAAACATCGCAATTATCGCACACGTTGATCACGGCAAAACCACACTTGTGGATGAACTGTTAAAGCAATCCGGTACGTTTCGCGAAAACCAAGCGACAACCGAACGCGCGTTGGACAGCAACGACCTTGAACGCGAGCGTGGCATCACCATTCTTGCCAAGGCCACATCTGTGGAATGGAACGGCACGCGGATCAACATTGTTGATACACCAGGCCACGCAGACTTTGGTGGCGAGGTTGAGCGGATCTTGTCGATGGTTGATGGTGTTGTTCTTCTGGTCGATGCCGCCGAAGGCCCAATGCCGCAAACCAAATTTGTAACCTCAAAAGCCCTCGCCCTTGGACTGAAACCGATTGTCGTTGTGAACAAAGTCGACAAGCCTGACGGCGAACCTGATCGTGCTTTGGACGAATGCTTTGATCTGTTTGCGTCCCTTGATGCCGATGATGAACAACTCGACTTTCCTTCCCTTTATGCCTCGGGCCGCGCTGGCTGGGCGGATGAAACGCTTGAAGGTCCGCGCAAGGATCTGACGGCCTTGTTTGAATTGATCGTCAAACATGTTGAACCGCCAAAGCAAGCCGCTGAAACCAACGAACCGTTTTCGATGCTGGCAACCACGCTGGGCGCTGATCCCTTTATCGGGCGCATTCTGACAGGTCGCGTGGAAACGGGTATTCTGAAACCGGGTGACACCGTTAAGGCGCTCAGCCGTGATGGGCAAAAGCTGGAACAATTCCGCTGCACAAAGATCCTTGCCTTCCGCGGGTTGGAACAATCGGCCATCGACGAAGCCGTGGCCGGCGACATTGTTTCAATCGCTGGCATGTCAAAGGCCACCGTGGCTGACACCTTGTGCGCACCGGAGGTCGAAACAGCCATTCCATCGCTGCCAATTGATCCCCCCACCATCAGCGTTACCTTTGGCATCAATGACAGCCCACTTGCCGGTCGTGACGGCAAAAAGGTACAATCGCGAGTGATCCGCAAGCGCCTGATGGAAGAAGCCGAAACCAACGTGGCGATCCGTGTGACCGACACACCGGGTGGCGAGGCATTTGATGTGGCCGGTCGTGGCGAATTGCAGATGGGCGTGTTGATCGAAAACATGCGCCGTGAAGGGTTCGAATTGTCGATCAGTCGCCCCCGCGTTTTGTTCAAAGACGTTGACGGGCAACAGATGGAACCCATCGAAGAAGTTACAATCGATGTGGATGATGAATATTCAGGTGCCGTAATTGAAAAAATCACCGGCGCGCGCAAAGGCGAACTGGCAGAAATGAAACAGACCGGTGCGGGCAAAACCCGCATCATCGCACATGTGCCGTCACGCGGCTTGATTGGGTATCAAGGTGAATTCCTTACAGATACGCGCGGCACTGGCATCTTGAACCGTGTTTTCCATGATTGGGCCCCGCACAAAGGCCCAATCCCGGGGCGTCGTGCCGGTGTTTTGATTTCGATGGAAAATGGCGTTTCAGTGGCCTATGCGATTTTCAACCTTGAAGATCGTGGCAAATTCTTCATCGGTGCGCAGGAAGAAGTTTATCAAGGCATGATCATCGGTGAACACAGCCGTGACAACGACCTGGAAGTGAACCCGCTTAAGGGCAAGAAGCTGACAAACGTTCGCGCCTCTGGCAGCGACGAAGCGGTGCGCCTGACCACACCGGTTCGAATGTCTCTGGAAGAGGCCATTGCCTATATCGACAATGATGAATTGGTTGAGGTTACACCAAACGCAATTCGTTTGCGTAAAGTGCATCTTGATCCGCACGAACGTAAACGTGCGGCAAGGGCTGCATCCTGATAAATTGATCGGTGCCGGCGATTGGTCCGGCACGATACGTATCAGATCGGCGCGTCCAGTTCTTCCACGATCACCAAATCACGTGTGAAACCGCCTGCCCCTGCTTTTACGGCAGCTTGGTATTGATCTGAATTAAAGCAATCTTGCGCAGCCTGCAAAGATGGGAAACGTACGACCACATTTCTTGATCTGTCTTGGCCATCAAGTTGAACATATTTGCCACCGCGGGCCAAATACTCACCGCCAAAAGCCTTGATGGCTTTGACCGCCGGCCCGGCATAAGCCGCCATTTTTTCATCGTCCGTCACATCAACAAGTGCAATCCAAAGTGCGGTAGGCATCAGTTTATCCTTTCAAAATGGCCTTTGCGGCCTGAACGGCAGCGTCGGCGTTTTCAGCGGATTTGGCACCACCTTGGGCCATTTCAGGACGGCCGCCACCGCCTTTACCACCCAATGCTTCCACGGCGGCTTTGACCAAGTCAACTGCAGATACAGTATCAGCTTTGTCAGCTGTAACACCGGCCGCAATTGCGGCTTTACCATCTGCGTCTGCGATCAAAAGCACGGCACCCGACCCCATATTGGCTTTGTGCTGATCAATCAGTGACGGAAGATCCTTGCCGGTCACACCAGACAGAACCTGCGCCATGAACTTCGTTCCACCGACTTCTTCCACCTCTGGGCCAGCACCAGAACCGCCAGACATGGCAAGTTCACGCCGCAGATTGGCAACCTCGGCTTGCAAGGCTTTGCGTTCCTCCAACAACTCCTGCGCGCGCGTCGATACCTCGCCCTTTTGCACTTTCAATGTAAGGGCTGCATCTGCAAGCGCCTGATCCTGATTTTGCAAATATTCAAAGGCTGCAGCGCCGGTCAGGGCTTCAATTCGGCGCACACCGGCAGAGGAAGCTGAATCGCCAAGTGTTACAAAAACACCAATATCACCAGTTTGAGTCACGTGGGTACCGCCGCACAATTCAAGAGAATAGGTATCACCACCACTTCCCTTACCAGACCCAGATTGGTGCCCCATGGAAACCACGCGCACTTCTTCGCCGTATTTTTCCCCAAACAAGGCTTGTGCCCCCATGGCGCGCGCGTCGTCTGGCGTCATAATCCGAGTTTCGACCGCGCCGTTTTGACGGATATAGTCGTTCACTTCCGCTTCCACTTTCTTCAACTCGTCAAGTGTGAGGGCATTGTTATGACTGAAATCAAATCTAAGACGATCAGGTGCGTTCAGCGATCCACGCTGCGCCACATGTTCGCCCAATGCACCACGCAACGCTTCGTGCAACAGGTGCGTTGCCGAATGGTTGGCACGGATTTGACTGCGACGTTGGTGATTCACTGTCAGTTCAGCGCCCTGGCCCGGTTCAATCGTGCCTTCCGTCACATCGCCAAAGTGAATGCAAACATCAGCTGTTTTTTGTGTGTTGGTGATCGAAACAGATCCGGTATCAGTTTTCAAAACACCGGTGTCCCCCACCTGACCACCGCTTTCGGCGTAAAATGGTGTTTGGTTCAAGGCGATTTGTACTTTGGCCCCCTTGTTGGCACTTTCGACTTTGGCACCGTCAGTCACAATCGCCTGTATCTGACCCTCTGACGTTTCGGTATCATAGCCCAAGAAATCGGTGGCGCCATGTTGATCAGCCACATCAAACCAGACGGCGGCATCCGCCATTTCACCGGTACCGGACCAAGCCGCGCGGGCTTTGGCTTTTTGGTCTTCCATGGCGGCGTCAAAGCCTTCGGTGTCAACCTCTAAGCCCTTTTCACGCAAGGCATCCTGGGTCAGGTCCAGCGGAAAACCGTATGTGTCATAAAGTTTAAAGGCCGTGGCACCGTCCAAGGCACCGCCTTCTTCAAGTGAAGCGACTTCATCATCAAGCAGCTTTAGACCTCGATCAAGTGTGGTTCGAAAACGGGTTTCTTCGGCACGCAACGTCTCCTCTATCAAAGGTTGGGCCTGCACAAGTTCTGGATAAGCAACCCCCATTTGGTTGACCAAAGCAGGCACCAAACGGTGCATGACAGGGTCTTGCGCGCCCAAAAGGTGGGCATGGCGCATCGCGCGGCGCATGATACGGCGCAATACATAACCGCGCCCATCCTTAGAAGGCATCACCCCATCAGCGATCAAGAATGATGTGGATCGCAAGTGATCCGCGATCACTCGGTGATGCACGTTTTGATCCCCATAAGGATCAACAGAGGTGGCATCTGCCGATGCCTCGATCAAAGTTTTGAACAAATCCGTATCATAGTTGTCGTGGCTGCCCTGCAAAAGCGCCGCAATACGTTCCAGCCCCATACCAGTATCGATCGACTGCATGTCCAGTTCGCGCATGGTGCCGTCTTCGAACTGTTCGTTTTGCATGAAAACGATGTTCCAAATTTCGATGAAGCGATCGCCGTCTTCCTCTGGCGAACCCGGAGGGCCGCCCCAGATGTGATCGCCATGATCATAGAAAATCTCTGTACACGGGCCACAGGGGCCTGTTGGGCCCATACGCCAAAAGTTGTCATCGGTGGCAATACGAATAATCCGATCCTCAGGAACGCCGACTTTTTTCCAGATATTCGCAGCAGCATCATCAGTGTGATATACAGTTACATACAACTTTTCCTTTGGGATCCCGAACTCACCCGTGATCAGGTTCCACGCAAAGGGGATCGCTTCTTCTTTGAAGTAATCACCGAAGCTGAAATTCCCCAACATTTCAAAAAACGTATGGTGGCGCGCCGTATAGCCCACGTTATCAAGATCGTTGTGTTTACCACCTGCACGCACGCATTTTTGCGCCGTGGTTGCACGCTTGTAATCGCGTGATTCCAGCCCGGTAAACAGGTTTTTAAACTGAACCATGCCCGAGTTCGCAAACATAAGTGTGGGATCGTTCCGAGGCACCAAAGGGCTTGAGGCCACAATTTCGTGACCCTGTTTTGAAAAGTAGTTCAGAAATGTCGACCGAATATCGTTCAGCGTTGGCATGAGTCACTCTTAGGTTTTTTGCACATTTTCCATGGAGATACCCGCAGCCCAACCAAGTGTCCACGCATAAGAAAACGCCCCGGAAAATCCGAGGCGCGTTCATAAAGTTTTTTCGTTTTTTTTACAGATCTACGACCGTGTCGTCGTCATCTGTTTCTGCTGCTTTCGCTTCGGCGGCAGGCATATCGAAATCCAAACCATGGGCGGCTCGAATTTTATCTTCGATTTCGTAGGCCACTGATGTGTTTTCTTTCAAAAATGTTTTGGCATTTTCACGCCCCTGCCCGATGCGTTCATCACCATAGGAATACCATGATCCAGATTTTTCTACGATGCCCGCTTTCACACCCAGATCAAGCAGTTCCCCCATTTTGGAAATACCTTCGCCATACATGATGTCGAACTCAACCTGTTTGAACGGCGGTGCAACTTTGTTTTTCACTACCTTCACACGGGTGGCATTACCCACAACTTCGTCGCGATCTTTCAACGCGCCGATGCGGCGAATATCCAAACGGACAGAAGAATAGAATTTCAAAGCATTTCCACCGGTGGTGGTTTCGGGTGAACCGAACATCACACCAATTTTCATCCGAATTTGGTTGATGAAAATAACCATACAATTGGATTTACTGATCGAACCGGTCAATTTGCGCATGGCTTGGCTCATCAAACGGGCCTGACTGCCCATTTGCATATCCCCCATGTCCCCTTCCAACTCGGATTTCGGGGTCAATGCGGCAACAGAGTCCACGACCACAAGACTGACGGCACCAGAACGCACCAAAGTATCCGTGATTTCCAGTGCTTGTTCCCCAGTATCAGGTTGGGAAATCAACAATTCGTCCAAATCAACGCCCAGCTTTTTGGCGTATTGCGGATCAAGCGCATGCTCTGCATCAACAAAGGCACAAACGCCGCCTTTTTTCTGCTCCTCTGCAACACAATGAAGAGTCAGCGTGGTTTTCCCAGACGATTCTGGGCCAAAGATTTCGATAATCCGACCTTTGGGCAAACCACCGATCCCCAACGCAATATCAAGGCCAAGTGATCCTGTTGACGTGGCTTCAATCTCTTGCACGGCGTTGGCATCACCCAACTTCATGACAGAGCCTTTGCCAAATTGACGTTCGATTTGGGCCAACGCACTGTCGAGCGCCTTTTGCCGGTCACCTGATTTTGGTTTCATTTGTAAAAGATCTGCCGTTGCCATTGATTTGGCCTCCTTATGTCATGCCTTGCTGAGATTCGATAGCCTTGGCTGTCTGCTCAGCAAATTATTTGTTCTCTTATTGTTCTTATTTGCCTTATGAGACCAAAAAGAGAACATTTCAATAAAATTTTTCACATCTTCATCTTTTTCGCAGAAGGTTTAAAAAGATGTTTACAACCATGCATGAGGGTGGATCGCAGCAATGCTTGTATTTTGGCAGCAAAAATTGGTGATCTTTTCGGTCCCAAAAACCGGATCATCGGCCATTGATGCCGCCCTCGCGCCCCATGCTGATATTGCGATTTCATCCCCACCCGTTCTAAAACACATGCCGGTCTATCGATTTAACCGTTTCATGACCCCGCTTTTTGATGTTGTTAATTGGAAAGATTTCGAAAAATTCGCAATCGTGCGTGAACCTTTTGATTGGTTGGGCAGTTGGTATAAATACCGCAGCCGCCCCAGTTTGGATGGTCAAGAAAACAGCGCCAAACATTTTTCATTTGATGAATTTGTCTTGGCTGCCATGAAAGGTAAGCCACCACCCTATGCCAATGTGGGATCACAGGCACGGTTCTTAACTGGTGGGGTTGGCCCAGAAGGTGTCGATCACCTTTATCAATATGAACAACTTAATCTCGCTGTTGAATTTTTGGAAAATCGTTTGGGGCATAAGATTGAATTGGCACAGAAAAATGTCTCTCCCGATCGTGAACGCACCCTGTCAGAGAATACTCGCACACGATATACCCGCAAACGGGCAGAGGAATTTGAAGTTTGGGAAAAAGCGCGACGTTAATCCAACAGATCTTGCACCGATTGAATTAATGCCTGCAACGAAAACGGCTTTGCCAAGAAAGATGCGCTTGGCACTTTCGATTGTTTGTCTTTCAAACTTTCGGCGGCATATCCGGAAATAAACAAAACCTTGGCTTTGGCACCTTGTTCGCGTGCTTTTTCAACCCAAGTTGGTCCGTCCATTCCGGGCATGATCATGTCTGTTACAAAAAGATCGAAGGTTTCTTGCGTTTTTGACAGATGCTCTAACGCTGCTTCCGCGCAATCAACTTCGACCACCTGATATCCTTTCATGCGCAATGCGCGGGCTGCAAAGGCGCGTACGGGTGCTTCGTCTTCAACCAAAAGAACAGTCCCTTCACCGCTTTTCTGTGGCGCGATTTTTGGCGGGGCCTCTGGTTCCGGTTCAGGTATTTGTTCTGGGGTCGCCACGGGTAAAATCACCTCAAACGTTGACCCAATGCCTAGCTCGCTTTGTACAAATAGAAAACCACCCGACTGTTTTACAATCCCATATGCCGTGGACAAGCCAAGCCCGGTTCCTTCGCCTTGCCCTTTGGTTGACCAAAACGGATTAAAAATTTTGGACAAATCATCCGGGCGTATTCCCACACCTTCGTCAGAGATTTTGATGGTTACATAGTCCCCAATAGGAATGATCGCCCCTTCCCTTTCGATGGCGCGATTGTGGGTTTTCACATCGGTTTCCACACGCACAGTTCCCCCATTTGGCATCGCGTCGCGGGCGTTCACAACAAGGTTCATAATCACTTGTTCCAATTGACGCTTGTCGGCCCGAATGGATTTCAAATCCCGATGATGCATGACCTCTAACTTCACTTTTTCACCCACAAGGCGGTTCAAAAGATGGGTCAATTCCGCCAAGGATTCCCTTAAATCGATCGTCTCTAACGACAGGGTTTGTTTGCGTGAAAAAGCCAACAATTGCCCAACAAGCGATGCCGCCCGATTTGCATTCAAATGGATCTGCATCAAATCACTGTGGTCGGGATCATTCTCGTCGTGCTTTAACAACAACAGATCGCAATGTCCTGATATCGCAGTCAAAAGGTTGTTGAAGTCATGCGCAACACCGCCGGCAAGCTGACCAATTGCCTGCATTTTCTGGGATTGCACAAACTGCGCTTCCAGGGATTTAAGTTCGGTGACATCGGTAAGTGCCGCAAAAACGAATGGTTCGTTTTGGGATTCAGCTTTGGTCAGCGCAACTTGCAAGATCACATCTTGATCGTCTTGCTTTAACTGCAAGAAATCCCAACGCGTCAATGGTGGGCGTTCCAATGCCTCTTGCAACCAAGAATTGGCCGATCTTTGACCCGCAGAAAAAACAGAATTGATGTTTTGCATGGACGACAGATGTGGCCCCAATAGTAATGTTGCGGCGCGATTGCAGGCAATAATCTTCCCATCAATCGAAAGTTTCAGCATTGCCACTGGAAGATTGTAAAAAATGTCGACATTGAATCGCGTTTTTGTTCCAGCATCCAAATCACCAAAGAAATAGAGATCGGCTTTCGTTTCAAGCGAACCGTCTTGGATGATCAGATAATCCTCGTGCCCATCACGGGTGCGCAATGAATTATGGGTGTTAATTTTCAATTCACCACCGTCAGTCAGCATTTTGGTTGACGTGACCAGCCGTCCGAACACGGCCTCAAACACACCGTTTACCTGCGCGATTTCACCATCGGGGTTCAGCCGTGCCATGGGAACACTGGCCTCTTGGCCCGTTGGGGTGGCAACATCATCAAATTCATAAAACTGCCAAAGAAGCCCCCCCGCTTTGGGAAGTTTGGTCGCAAATGCGCGGTAATTTTGGCCATAGGAAACGATCAGGTCCGTTGCGATTTGATTGGTATTGGCCAGCTCACACATCCGTTTCAATTGATGAGGCTGACCCGCGAACAAATCTTTCAGAACTGTATCCGGGCCATTGGTCAGTTGATCTTTGAAGATGGAATTTTGAAACGTGAATCTACCATCAAAATTGCTTATACAGATCGCATGAGGTGCGGAATTCAGTGTCTGGTGCAACGCACGGTTCGTGCCCCATGACCGTATAAGCGATTTGTTTTCATCCAGGATTTTCACAAAAACGATAAAGGCAAGCGCTGAAACGATCCCCAACAACGCAGACCAACCCAGCGAAGACCCGTATGTCAAAACGACAAAACAAGTGGCGATCCCCACCGTTGTGAGGATCCAATTTTTATGCTTTGAAGCGATGCTTGAAGAAATCATACCCCCTGTTGGAATGCCAAGGTTAATGAAAGATTAACAAATGCGTTAAGCCTGCATTTCAAAGATGGCACAGAACAATCCATCGCCCTGGGCATCCGGATACCATTGTTGTTCGGATTTCAATTTCAAGCTGGGAAAAGTCGCGCAAAGCCATTCCACTTGATCTTGGTTTTCTTGCGGAAATATCGAACACGTGACAAAGGCGAAAAGCCCCTCGGCGTGTAAAAACGACAGGGCATTTTTGCAGATTTCTCGCTGTAAGCTTTGAAATTCCTCCAGTTTTTCTGACGTCATTGACCACATACCATCGGGCGATCGTCGCCAAGCACCGCTGCCCGAACATGGAACGTCACATACCACAACATCAAAGGGCGCATGGTTGTGAATTTGTTCTGTGAGCAGAGTTTTCACAAAAATCCCAGCCCGCTTTGACCGTGGGCCCAGATCTTTTAACCGGTTCTGCGACGCATCATGTGCAAACCAATTCGCATTCGCTCTTGCCGCCATGGCCAGTGTTTTACCACCACCCCCAGCACAATAATCTAAAACCTTTGCATCCTCAGGAACCGGGATCATATCTGCGACGGCTTGGGATGTTGGATCTTGAATTTCAAACAATCCAGATTGAAATTCATCGCTGGTTTGAAGCCTGCGTTCATTCTGGGTGACAATCAGCGCCGTGTCGCTGCGATCCACCGTTTTGGTTTCGATGCCCGACGCGGCCAAACGTATCTGCAATTCATCGCGAGACGTTATGAGGTTGTTTGCGCGAATCCCGATAGGCGCCCGGTGTGAATAAACGGTATCAAGCTCTCTTGCGCGGTCAGGCCCGATTTGCGCAATCAACTGATCAGCCACCCAATCTGGTAAATTCGCTTGCTTAGAAACATCGGCCAGCAATGCGCCAGTCTCGGATTCATCCAACGGCTTTGGGGAGTGCCCCTGCCCGTCAAAAATCTTATCAATTGAAATACCCCGATAAATCAGTAGGTTGGCGATCCAAGTTCGTGCACCGGATGAACCTGAACCCCCATTGCAACGCCGTTTGTTCCGCACGGCGTCAAAAACGATGTCCCGGATGGCCGCACGATCCTTAGATCCTGCAAAACGGCTGCGTCGTGACCAATTTGTCAGCGCTTTTTCCACAGGCTGACCGTCAAGATACTGTTCAAGCACCTCGATCGCCGCGGAAACACGCGCACCTGGGGTCACTTACATCACCCTGTAATTCGGGCTTTCCCGTGTGATTTGGACATCATGCACATGGCTTTCTTTCAAACCTGCCCCGGTGATTTTCACAAAGCTGCAGTTTTTACGCATTTCATCCACCGTGGCACAGCCCGTGTACCCCATCGCGGCGCGTAGACCGCCAACCAATTGATGTAACACGGCCCCAGCCGGCCCTTTATAGGCAACCTGCCCTTCGATCCCTTCTGGAACCAACTTGTCGCTTGCGGCATCTTTTTGAAAATATCGATCCGCAGATCCCCGGGCCATCGCCCCCATGGACCCCATCCCACGATACGCTTTGAAGGATCGGCCTTGATACAAAATCACCTCGCCTGGGCTTTCATCTGTGCCGGCAATCATACTGCCAACCATGGCACAAGATGCGCCTGCGGCAATTGCCTTGGCAAAATCACCCGAAAACTTGATGCCACCATCGGCAATAACGGGCACATCACCGGCCGCATTTGCGGCATCCATAATGGCGGTTAACTGCGGAACACCCACGCCCGCAACCATACGCGTGGTGCAAATTGATCCCGGTCCAATCCCCACTTTCACCGCGTCCGCACCTGCATCAATCAAGGCTTTCGTGGCCTCTGCCGTGGC
Source organism: Planktomarina sp. (assembly GCA_020630015.1). Taxonomy (GTDB): domain Bacteria; phylum Pseudomonadota; class Alphaproteobacteria; order Rhodobacterales; family Rhodobacteraceae; genus Planktomarina. The sequence continues at coordinate 14,425 of JAHDCF010000019.1, forward strand.
AACATTTCCTGCAACGATTTGAACTTCGTTTGACACGGCTTTGGCGCGTTTCACGGCCGCGGCAACCCCTTCGGAATGTCCATGGGCCGTGTCAATCACAACCATATCGATCCCTGCATCAATCAAAGCTTCAGTGCGTTCAAACCCGGCATCCCCAACCGTTGAAGCCGCGGCCACCCGAAGGCGCCCCAAATGATCTTTGCATGCCTGCGGGTTTAGCACGGCCTGTTCCAAATCTTTGATGGTCAACAAACCGGTTAATGATCCTTTACCGTCGGTCACCAGCAGCTTTTCAATACGCCGGGCGGCCATCAGTGATTTCGCCTCACCCAAATCTGCAGGTTCTTGCAAAATGGCCAAATTATCGGCGGTCATCATCGTGCTGACGGGTGTTGTATCATCCGTCGCAAAACGCATGTCACGGTTGGTCACGATGCCCACCACTTTGCCATCACGGACAACCGGAAACCCTGTTACCCGATATCGTTCTTGCAATGCCTTTGCATCCGCCAATGTTTGGTCTGGCGTCAAAGTGATTGGATTATACACAATCCCACTTTCAAATCGTTTGACCCGGCGCACTTGCTTGGCTTGTTCATCGGTGTCCAAATTGCGGTGAATGACGCCCATGCCACCCGCCTGCGCCATGGCAATGGCCATGCGCGCTTCTGTCACCGTGTCCATCGCTGAGCTGAGCAGAGGGATATTCAAATCGATCGATTTCGTTGCGCGTGTCCGCGTATCTGCATCCGCCGGAAGAACCGACGATTTTGCAGGAACGAGTAAAACATCATCGAAGGTCAAAGCCTCGCGAATCTCCATTGGCATAATCCTTGGCTGGGTTCACTTGGCGGTTTCCTATCGCATGGGTTGGCGGATACTGAAAGGGGTTGAACGATATTCTTTTGTATTCCCAAGGGAAAAGCGCGCGTTTTTGACGGATTTTGCTTGATCCGGCTTCTTTTCAAAGCTCAAGTCCACGGGTGTCTTTGATTGGAAACCACATGCCTAAATATTCAATCGCAGTTATCGGTGCAGGGATGGTTGGTGTTTCAACGGCCATTTGGCTGCAACGCAGCGGCCACTCGGTGACTTTGATCGACAAAGGACAGCCTGGCATGGGTGCGTCTTACGGCAATGCGGGTTTGATCGCCCAATGGGCGGTGGCGCCCGTCACATCCCCCAGTTTGTGGAAAGATGCCCCGAAATATTTGATGTCGCCAACCGGCCCCCTTTTCATTCAATGGGCATATTTGCCGAAACTTTTGCCATGGCTTTCGAAATTTTTGCCCCATGCCACGGATAAGGGCACCCGCGCCATTGTGAACAATTTGATCCCACTTTTGACCGACGCGGTGGATCAGCACAAATCCTTGGTTCAAGGCACGAACTTGGAAAAGTGGATCACCGACAGCAAATTTAGCTATGTTTATCCCAGCCATGATGCCTTTTTGGCGGATGCATATTCATGGGAAATGAAGGCCACAGCAGGGTTTACCCCTAAGGTCATAACAGGCCCCGAAGTGCGCGAAGAAGAACCCATATTGGGTCCGTCGGCCGGGTGCCTTGCCGTTTTGGAAGGTCAAGGGCACATTACTAATCCTGCACGTTATATCCAAGAATTGGTTAAGGCGTTTGAAAGCAACGGCGGGCGGTTTGTAAACGCCGCGGTTCAAGATTTCACCAAATCACGCGGTGTCATATCCCAACTGGAAACAGACCAAGGCCCCATCCCATGTGATCGTGCGGTGATAACATCTGGGATTTGGTCCAAAGATTTGATGAAACGTTTGAATTTAAAAATCCCTCTTGAAACCGAACGCGGGTATCACGTGATGTTCGAAAACCCATCACAGATGCCCCGAAATCCCATGATGATCAGCGAGGGCAAATTTGGGGTTAACCCCATGGATGCAGGCCTGCGCTGTGCTGGCACGGTCGAACTGGGCGATCACCACAAAGGGCCAAGTCAAAACCCAATCCGATCTTTGATGAAATACGCCAAGCGTTATTTTCCTGATCTGGCCTATTCTGGCACGCAAAAATGGTTGGGGTTTCGTCCCTCGACCCCAGATTCCGTACCGGCCATCGGCCCTTTGGGGCAAAGCGGTATTTATACAGGATTTGGTCATCAGCATGTTGGGCTAACAGCCGGGCCCAAAACCGGTCGATTGCTGGCTCAAATGATCGATGAGACCCCCCCAAATATCGACCTCAGCCCATACTCGCCGGATCGTTATTTAACCTAGCCCGCCCCAAGATTTTAAGGTTTGACGCAGAAAGGCGATTTTGCGCCGCCACTGTCCTTTACCCCGGCAGTCACCGGCGTATGTATACACCAAGATATATCAGGACGGGATCATGGCAGAGCATCTGGTTGTTTTTACGCCCTCGGGCAAACGCGGTACTTTCGAAACAGGCACCCCAATCTTAACGGCGGCCAGACAGCTTGGGGTCGATTTGGATTCGGTCTGTGGCGGACGTGGAATTTGTTCAAAATGCCAGATCACACCGTCTTATGGCGAATTCCCAAAACACGGTGTAACGGTTGCCGATGATGCCCTGACGCCATGGAACAGTGTTGAACAACGATACAAAGACAAACGCGGCTTGATCGATGGGCGTCGCCTTGGGTGTCAAGCGACCGTTCAAGGGGATGTGGTAATTGACGTGCCACCGGAAAGCCAAGTGCACAAACAGGTTGTTCGCAAACGCGCCGAAGCCCGCGATATTACCCTGAACCCAACAGTGCGTTTGTTTTATGTTGAGGTTGAAGAACCCGACATGCACAAACCATCTGGGGATTTGGAACGGTTGTTCACCGCGTTGAATGAACAATGGGAAATTTCAAACGCTGAAATTGATTTTCATTTACTGCCGGGCCTTCAACCCATTTTGCGCAAAGGGGAATGGAAGGTGACCTGTGCGGTTCATGAAGGCGTGGATGGCAAGCCCCCCACTGTTATGCATGTCTGGCCCGGGCTTTATGAAGGTACCGTTTACGGGATGGCGGTTGATCTTGGCTCCACAACAATCGCCGCGCATCTTTGTGACCTGCGCACCGGCGAAGTGATCGCCAGTTCGGGCCTTATGAACCCGCAAATTCGGTTTGGTGAAGATCTGATGAGCCGTGTTAGTTATGCCATGATGAACAAAGGCGGCGATGCGGAAATGACCCGCGCGGTTCAAGAAGGGATGGATGCCCTTTTCACACAGATCGCCGCAGAGGCAGAGATAGATAAAAACCTGATCATGGATGCGGTGTTTGTGTGCAACCCCGTCATGCATCATTTGTTTTTGGGAATTGATCCATTTGAACTTGGTCAGGCCCCTTTTGCCTTGGCCACATCCGACGCAATGCGTGTGTCGTGTCGCGATTTGGGGGTTAATGTGCACCCTTCCGCGCGTGCATATCTTTTGCCCTGTATCGCGGGCCACGTCGGCGCTGATGCCGCTGCTGTCACGCTTTCTGAAGCGCCCGACAAATCCGAAGATTTGGTGTTGGTTGTGGATGTGGGCACCAATGCTGAAATTCAGTTGGGCAATCGGGAAAAGGTGCTGGCCTGCTCTTCGCCCACTGGCCCTGCCTTTGAAGGTGCCCAAATCAGTGCGGGTCAACGCGCGGCCCCCGGTGCGATCGAAAAAGTGGAGATTGATCCCACCACCAAAGAACCACGTTTCCGCGTAATTGGGTCAGACAAATGGTCAGATGAAGATGGCTTTGACGAAGATATCGCAGACAGCGGCATCACCGGCATTTGTGGGTCCGGCATTATCGAAGTGATCGCAGAAATGCGTATGGCAGGAATATTGGATCAATCCGGATTGATCGGATCAGCCGAACAAGTTGGCACCCCCCGCTGCGTTGCTGATGGTCGGACAAATTCATATGTCCTGTTTGACGGCACAGCGAAAGGTGGGCCGATGGTGACAGTCACCAACCCAGATATTCGCGCAATCCAGATGGCCAAAGCAGCCTTGTATTCCGGTGCACGACTTTTGATGGATAAATTCGGCGTGGATGAAGTTGACCGCGTTGTCTTGGCTGGTGCATTTGGCGCGCACATCAGCCCCAAACATGCCATGGTGCTGGGGATGATCCCTGATGTGCCATCCGAAAAGGTTACATCCGCAGGAAACGCCGCTGGAACGGGGGCGCGCATTGCCCTGATCGACAAATCTCAACGAACAGCCATCGAAGAAACAGTTCGCAATATCGAAAAAATCGAAACGGCCGTTGAACCAAAGTTTCAAGAGCATTTTGTGAATGCATCGGCCCTGCCAAATTCGGCTGATCCGTTTCCTTTGCTGAAAGCCGCGGTGCCATTGCCCGAAGTGAACTTCAATACAGGTGGCGGGGATGCCGCTGCAGGTGGACGGCGCAGGCGGCGGCGTACTTCTTAAAAGTTCACCTAAATTGATGCAGGTCAATAATCGGAACTTTCTGCGCCTCATAATGTGTGCAGGAGGATCGAATATGTCTGATTCAACAACCACACCCAGGGGCACCTGCCTTTTTGCTGGGGAAACCTATTCTCAGGGCTCCAAAATTTGCAGCGCCGGCCGCAAGTTGGAATGCGATAATGGCACTTGGGATGATATCGGTGAATGCAAAACTCACAAAGCGGAAGAAGCCGTAACGGATATTTCGGACGTGGGGGAAATGAAGCCGGCGCTGCGCAATTCAGAAATCACAGACACCGCACCTACCACCCCGTCGGATGATCGTCCCCCCGCCACCTGTTGGTTCAATGGCAATCAATTCACGCAAGGCGCCTTGGTGTGCAGCGGGGGCAGACAGATAATTTGCACCCACCATGGAACTTGGTTTCAAAACGGGCAGAACTGCTGATCCGATTGGCGCTTGTCTGTTCGCGTGGTCGCATGATTGCATTCACAATTTTCAGTTAACCCATCGCGCGCCCGTGGATTGACTGTGTAACCTCAACCACTTGCACGTGCATTGTTTCGCGCGCGAAACATTTTGGGTGGGCTTAAACCGATCCTGCGTCCACGAAAAAGTTGCTGGCGGTGGACATGGCAGAATCGTCTGAAGCCAACCACAAAACTTGACGCGCAAGATACACGGGTTCCACCATCTTCGGCAGGCATTGCCCCTTTAGATGTTCTTCAATGGCTTCATCCGTAACCCACAGGTCTTTTTGGCGCTGGGTCATGATCCAGCCCGGCACAATGCAATTTACACGAATATTATGCGGGCCAAGATCCCTGGCCATGCCGCGCGTCAACCCATGGATCGCGGCTTTGGCGGTGGTATAAGCCGGAAAGCCACCCCCCTTTTCCCACCATGAATTTGAACCCATATTGATGATGGAACCAGCGGTCGCTGCAATCATATCCGGGGCAATCGCTTGGATCATGAAAAAGTAATGACGCAGGTTTGTGGCCTGACGTTCATCCCAATATTCGGGTGTGACAGTTTCCCAACCATGGCGATCATCGCGCGCAGCATTGTTTACCAATACATTGGCTGGGCCCTGCTTTTCGCGCAATTCGGCGACAGCCGACTTAAGCGCATCAATATCGCGAAGATCGCAATGGGCAAATGCAACTTCCCCTTCCAATCGATTCACCAATGCCTCGCTGGCGTCTTTGTCGAAATCCAAAAAACCGACCTTGGCCCCTTGGTTGGCAAAGGCTTCGACTATTTCCAAGCCGATGCCAGATGCACCGCCTGTAACCACCACGGTTTTGCCCTTTAAACTGGGATAAATGGCGAATTGATCAGACATGGTTGCACCTCTTTTGGTTCTTGGCGCTTATATCACCGGCGCGAAACTTCATCAAACCAACTTGACCCTTGCACTTGCGATTTTCGCTGCATATCACCCAAGAACAGTGCGGGTATGGTGAAAAGGTATCACGCGAGCTTCCCAAGCTTAAGTTACGGGTTCAATTCCCGTTACCCGCTCCATCTTGATCAACCTGAAAATGCGATATCATGCCCTTACCCGACCAATTTAATGTTCCACTTGATCAAGCCACTTTGAGGGATTTGGATATTCCGGAACCTTGGCGGTTTGGCATGGCAGATAAAACCCGTTTTGGGGAACTTGATGCGTTGGGGCATGTGAACAACACAGCGTATCTGCGATGGGCGGAAAATTTCCGGATCAACTATTTCAAAGAATACGGAATTGCCGATTATTCGGGCAAACCACCCCGCCTTGTTTTGCGCCAGGTGAGTATGGATTTCTTGAAAGAAATGCACGTGCATGAACCTTATGTGGTGGTGGGACGTACGTCGTTCATCAGATCATCAAGTTTTCGAATGGATTACGCGATTTTTTCCCATGATTTGCGCGCCACTGGACATGCCATATTGGTTTGGCTGGATGATGAAAATGCAAAGATGCCTTTGCCGCAACATGTGCGCGACGTGATGATTGATCGCGATGGTGCGCAGCAAGCCTAAGATTTCAGATGGGCGACCAACTGTTGGGTTGATCCGTCTTTATCGCTTGGATCTATTTGCCCAGACAAAATCGGGCCCAAAGCGGTGGCAAGCTCTTTGCCCAATTCAACGCCCCATTGATCAAAGGAATTGATCCCCAAAATCACGCCTTCTACAAATACCCGATGTTCATAAAGCGCAATGATTTGCCCCAAAACATAGGGTGTCAATTGTGGATATATCAGGGTTGTTGAGGGTCGGTTTCCAGCAAACACACGGTGTTTGGCCTGTCGATCAAGTTCGTCGCCTTCAAAACCTTTTGCCTGTGCAATGTGTTTCGCAGTTTCAAAATCGCGGCCCAGCATCAATGCCTCTGATTGGGCCAAACAATTTGCCTGCAACAATTGGTGTTGATGGGCCAGATGGGGTTCATGCCCTTCCTTGGCCACCATAAATTCACATGGGATGACCCGGGTTCCTTGATGGATCAGCTGATAAAATGCGTGTTGACCGTTTGTGCCCGGTTCCCCCCAAACAATTGGGCCAGACCCCACATCAACGGGTTCGCCATTCATCTGAACGCTTTTGCCGTTCGATTCCATCTCAAGCTGCTGGAGGTAGGCTGGCAATCGCAGCAGGCGCTGTTCGTAAGGCAAAACGGCACGGGTTTCAAAACCACAGCATTGTGCATGCCAGATGCCAATCAAAGCCAACATCAACGGCAGATTTTCCAAATCTGGTGCAGTGGTGAAATGATTATCCATCGCCTCTGCCCCATTCAGGAACGCGCGGAAATTGAATGATCCAATGGAAATCGCGATGCTGAATCCGATTGGCCCCCACATGGAATATCGGCCGCCGACCCAATCCTCGAACCCAAAGACCCGCTCGGGCGCAATCCCAAACGCACTGGTTTTTTCTTCCGCAGATGAAAGCGCCGCAAACTGATCTGCCGGATTGGGAACGGCTTGGGCCATCCAATCATAGGCGGTTTGTGCATTCGTCATGGTTTCAATGGTGGTGAACGTTTTGGATGCAACAACCACAAGCGTCGTTTCTGGGTTCAGGCCAGACAAGACATCATGCACATGCGCGCCGTCCACGTTCGACACAAAATGCGTGTTCGGACCGTCGGCATAAGGATGTAATGCCTGCACGGCCATGACAGGCCCCAGATCAGATCCACCAATGCCGATGTTCACGACATCCGTGATTTTTCCACCCTGCCCCTGAAACATGCCGGTTCTGACTTTTTCTGCGAAACGCAACATGGCGTGGCGCGTGGCCAAAACGCCCTCCATCACATCTTGCCCATCAACCACCAAGGGTCCTGACGCGCGCCGCAGCGCAGTGTGCAAAACGGCGCGCCTTTCGGTGATGTTGATGGCTTCCCCCGCAAACATCGCATCACGCTTCTGTGCCCATCCTGCTTCTTGCGCCAAGGCAATAAGATCCCTGCGTGTTTCCGTGTCGATGTTGGTTTTGGAATAATCAAACAAAAGGTTTTCGGCATTGATCGAAAACTCTTGGGCCCGTCTATCATCAAACAAGTCGATCATGCGACGGGCTTTCACCGCGCGCGCTTTACTTTGTAACGTTTCCCACATGACCCAATCCTTATGCAGCAGCCCAATGCACGGTCGCGTGCGGCAAAAGTTGGGCAATCGGCGCTTTATCAATCGAACTTTTCAAGGCCATTTCGTAAGCGGCCCTCTTTTCATCGCCGATGATAATGACGTGAATATGTTTCGCACTTTTAAGAGCGCGTGCACTTAATGTCACCCGATCTTCCAAACCATCCCCGGGCGTCATGGCGACAAGTGCAGGCGCGTCATCGCTTTGGGCCAATGCACGTTCTGGTGCATTTGGGAAAATGGATGCGGTGTGCATGTCAGCCCCCATTCCCACCACAGCCACTGACAATGGAAGATGCGCCTCTATTTCTTTGGCCAATGCTTTTGCGCCTGTTTGCGCATCCAGCATACCGTTGAACAAAGCTTGATACGTGGCTTTTGCCGCGCGGTTTTGCAAAAGGCGATCTTTGATCAGACCTGTGTTTGATCGTGGGCTGTCCAATGAAACCCACCGTTCATCCCCCAGCATCAAAACCACTTTTTCCCAGGGCAAATCAGTGTTTGCCAAAATATCGAACAATGGCCCCGGTGTAGAACCGCCTGGCACGGCCAACCGGGCCACACCACCAGACGCAATTTCGTTCTTCAATCCATCGGCAACCAGATTTGCCACAGTTTGAAACAAAGCTTTGGCATCGGGATATTCGACAAAGCTCATGGTTCGATATCCCGCCATTTGCGCAGATCGCGGTGCAAAAGCGCCAAGGCATCGTCAGGACCTGAACTGCCCGCATCGTAAAGTTTTGGAACATCATTTCGCCTCTGCCACCCTTCGATAATCGGATCGGTCCATGCCCATGCGGCCTCTACCTCGTCCCCGCGCATGAACAAAGTTTGGTTTCCGCGGATGACATCCATAATCAAACGTTCATAGGCATCTGGGGCGTCTTCGGCTTGATCGCCCAAAGTTTCCGCGAACGTCATATCCAAAGGCACATGCGCCAAACGCATGCCACCTGGCCCCGGTTCTTTGATTGTCACATCCAACGTGATGCCTTCGTTGGGTTGAAGGTGAATTGCGAGGATGTTTTGCCCCTCATCGCCTTCATCCCCGAAAATCGAATGGGGCAGCTTTTTAAAGACAACCGCTATTTCCGATGCCCGCGCCTTTAACCGTTTTCCGGTGCGCAAATAGAACGGCACACCGGACCATCGCCAATTCGCAATCTTGGCCTTCAGTGCAACATAGCTTTCGGTAAAGGTTTTGGGATCCCCGGCTTCTTCGCGATAACTTGGGCCTTCGGGGCCTTCTGAATACTGACCACGAACCAATTCATGAGGTTCAACCGGTTCCAAAGCGCGGATGACCTTTAGCTTTTCATCGCGGACGGCATCAGGATCAAATTTGCTGGGCGGTTCCATCGCAATAAGGCACAGAAGTTGCATCAAATGGTTTTGCACCATATCGCGCATCGCACCGGATTTGTCATAATAGGCACCGCGCCCGCCAACCCCAACGGATTCCGCGACACTGATTTGAATGTGATCAATATACTGCGAATTCCACAAAGGTTCGAACAACAGATTGCCAAACCGAATGGCCATCAAGTTCTGCACCGTTTCTTTTCCCAAATAGTGATCGATCCGATAAATCTGAGTTTCATCAAATTCAGCGGCCAAGGATGCATTCAGTTCTTTTGCCGTGGTTAAATCGCGACCAAAGGGTTTTTCCACAACGATCCTGCTGTCTGATGTGGCGATTTTCCAACTGTTCAAGCGTTGCGCCAGATCACCAAACAAGCCCGGTCCGACAGAAAAATAATAAGCCGTGATCACATCATTGCGGATCATATCGCGCAGGTCTGCCCACCCTTCGTCGCCACGCGCGTCAATTTTGATGTATTCAAGACGTTCCAAAAATCTGGGCAAGTCAGCACAATCGGCAAGGGTTTTCCCGCCGAACTCGGCAATCGCTTCTGCCACCAAATTTCGATAACCTTTAGAATCAAAATCGGTTCTGGCCGCGCCTATGATGCGCGCCTCATCAGGCATCTGTCCGGAACAGAACCTTCGAAACAGGCCGGGCAGGATCTTTCTGCGTGCCAGATCACCTGTGCCCCCAAAAATCACCAAATCAAATGTATCTACAGGTATGACGCGTGAAACCATATTTCCCTCACCTTTGATCCACTTTTTACAAACTGGGCGAAAAAGCCCGAAAGTGCATCACATTTTTGTGCGCGTTAGCGATAACAGTTTTCCCAGGCAGATGAAACCAACTATGTGTGGCCCAGACACACTGGAAAGCGCTGCAATGAAAGATATTTCCCCACCCGCCAAAGCCAATATTGGCAAATTTATTGATCCGGACACAACTGCTGATGGATCACCAAGGGCAAAAGTGGCGCTGACGCATCCCGAAACACTTTGGTTCAACACCGGCACATTATGTAATATTGAATGCGTGAACTGTTATATTGAAAGTTCGCCCACCAATGATGCGTTGGTGTATATCACTGCCGATGAGGTTAGTGACTATCTAGAACAGCTTAAATCCCGCGAATGGAACGTACGTGAAATCGCATTTACAGGGGGTGAACCGTTCATGAACCCCGAAATGATTGAAATCACACGCCGCGCCCTGGCCGAAGGGTATGAGGTTTTGATCTTAACCAATGCCATGCGCCCCATGATGCGAAAGCGTGTTCAAGAAGGATTGTTGCAGCTGAACCAAGATTTCCCCGGAAAATTGACACTGCGAATTTCAGTTGATCACCACACCGCCGATAATCACGACATCGAACGCGGCGCAGGCAGCTTTGATCTGACGTTAAAAGGAATGGATTGGTTGCGTGACAATGGGTTTCGCATGGCGATTGCCGGCCGCACGGTTTGGGGGGAAGATGATGCCACCGGTCGTGCCGGTTATGCCGAACTTTTCAAGACCCATGGATATGATATTGACGCACAAAACCCCGGCATGACAGTTTTGTTTCCAGAGATGGACGAAGGCATAGAAGTTCCTGAAATTACAACAGCTTGCTGGGGTATTTTAAACAAAAGCCCGAACGATATCATGTGCGCGTCTTCGCGGATGGTGGTAAAACGCAAAGGCGCAGATACACCGGCTGTATTGGCCTGCACTTTGTTGCCTTACACACCCGAGTTTGAATTGGGATCCACGCTGGAAGAGGCAGAAAAACCAGTTTCTCTGAACCACGCCCATTGCGCTAAGTTTTGTGTTTTGGGTGGGGCAAGTTGTTCTGCTTAAGGGGTTAGGTTTCCAGCTCCGTATCCCAATACAGAAAATCCATCCAACTTTCGTGCAAATGGTTCGGCGGAAATTGCCGCCCGATATTTTGCAATTCTGCTGCAGCGGGTTGGCGGGGTGCGCGCCGCAGGCTGAGGCCGCATTGTTTCAAACTTTGCGATCCTTTCCTTAGGTTGCATTTCGAACATGCCGCCACCACGTTTTCCCAACTTGTACGTCCCCCGCGCGCCCTTGGAACAACATGATCAAATGTAAGATCGTTAGAGGCACCACAATACTGACATGAGAATGCATCGCGCAAAAACAAATTGAACCGCGTGAAGGCCACTTGTTTTTGCGGCTTCACATAATCTCGCAGAACCACCACAGATGGAATTTTTATCGTGGTTGTGGGGGATCGGACGGTTTGTTCGTATTCGGCAACGATTTGGACACGATCCAACCAAGCAGCCTTCACCGCATCTTGCCACGACCAAAGGGACAAAGGGTAATAAGATAACGGTCGGTAATCGGCGTTCAAAACAAGTGCCGGGCAATTGTCCAAAGACGGCCCGCCGCGCACAAAATCTGCCCTAAATTCTGCTTCCATCTCCCTTTCCCCCTTTGCCGCTGGGGGTGCGGTCAAAACCACACCCGCCACCAAAGACTATATATAGAGGAAAAGGACTGACAACCCGGTATATTTAGTCCAAACCAAAGTTTTTGCGCATAAACGCAAGGGCCACCTGCAACCCATCAGGCGCGATGCCATGGGCGGTGCCTTTCATGATGTGGGCAAAAACATCTGTGAAGCCGGCATTTTGCAAACCTTCAGCCGCCTGTGGCAAGGATGCGACCGGCACCACGTCATCCGCATCACCATGCACCAAAAGAACAGGCATGCGGGCCGTTACTTCATCCACCAATAGATCGGGTTCCAACAGACGGCCTGAAAACGCGACGATCGCGGCCAGTGGATCATCGCGTCGCGGTGCCACATGAAGCGACATCATCGTCCCTTGTGAAAATCCAAAAAGCATCACTTGCTCGGGCAAAAGGTCATTGTCCACCATCACGGCATCAAGATAAGCGTTCAAATCTTCCGCTGCCCGTCTCAGGCCTGCGGCGGCGTCTTCTTCAGAGGATCCATCGATCCAAGGAATTGGAAACCATTGCAATCCCATGGGGGACATGGCTGTTGTTTCAGGCGCATCGGGGGCCAAGAACAGGATATCGGGCATGTGCGGTGCCAAAACATCCGCAAGCCCCAACAAATCAGCGCCATTTGCACCATATCCATGCAAAAATATGACGGCCCCGCGAACATCCCCACTGTCGGGTTGTCGTTGGGCTGAATTCAAAACTCTGGTCATAATATTCCTTCTCGCGCTTTTGTTTGTGCGTAATAGGCCCAAAGCACCCGCGCGGCAACGGCCCGCCATGGTGACCACCTCTGCGCTATGGATCGCATTTCCTTTTCCGTGGGTCGATTGGGCAGATCAAGCAATTGGCGCGTGGCCTCTTGCAGGGCTAAATCACCATGGGCAAAAACATCCGCCCTGCCCAATGAAAACATCGCATAGATTTCAGCGGTCCATGACCCGATACCTTTGACTTGAACAAGCCGTTCAATGACAACCTGATCCGGCTGTTGGCGCAAATCTGAATAATCAACATCGGCTTCTGCCAAGAACCGTGCGTATTTTATTTTTGACCGCGACAAACCGGCCTGCGCCAAGTCTTCATCTCGGGCTTGTTTAATACGCCCGATCGAAGTGAGGTTCGCTACTTCAAGCCGCATCCAAGTGGCAGACGCCGATGCAACCGAAACTTGTTGCCCAACTATCGCTTTCAAAAGTGCGGCAAAACCATCAGGTTGACGCCTAAGGGGAATAGGCCCGCCGAGATCATTGATCACACCTTGAAAGAGGGGATCAATTTCGCAGAGGATCGCTGCGCCCTCCTCTATACATACGTCAGAGGTAATTATCCGCCCAATGCCCAAGATTTCACCTGTTCCAAATCATCTGTCACGGTTCCAGAAATCCCCATTGGGCGCTTGATCATTATAACGGGTATACCCAAGGCACGGGCGGCATCCAATTTGCTGCGGCTGGCGGTCCCACCCGCGTTTTTACTAACCAAGACATCCACGGATAATTTGCGAAACAACGCAACTTCATCATCGATGGAAAACGGTGGGCGCCCGATTTCGAACCGACCGTTTTGAAACGGAAATGGGGCGTCAGGGGGATCAATTTGCCGGCAAATTATCGTGCATTTTTCAAGATTTGCAAAGCGATGCAATGTTTGACGCCCGGTGGCAAGAAACACAGTTTGGCCAGCTTTTGTATGATCCGCAACTTGGGTTTCGGTATCCACATGAACCCAATCATCACCCGGGCCCGATTGCCAAGCAGGCCGTTCGTATCGCAAATAAGGTATGCCTTCGCGGGTGCAAACACGGGCCGTGCGATCACTGATCTTCGTGGCAAATGGGTGGGTCATATCCAAGACGCGACTGATCCCAGATTGTTCCAAATACAACTTGAACGGCCCTTCCCCACCAAAGCCACCGATACGGGTTTGAATTGGAAGGTCCGCTGGATCCCGCGTCGCACCAGACAGGGATGCGATGCAATCGATTTGTTCATTTGCACAAAATCGCGCGAACCTGCGGGCATCCCCGGTTCCTGCCAACAACAAAAGGGTCATGCCTGAGCCAAAATCGTTCCACCGCGATCAATGACCACGATATCAACGTCGATTTGCGCGTCTGCCAGCAAATCCCGGACACGAAGTTTGGAAGTTTCCGCAACCCAATCCGCCATGGTTTGCCCAGCAATTTCATAGGCATGAACGGCTGTGTTCGCCCCCGCAACATTTGGCGCATCAATCACCTTTGCCAACGCCATAAAATCCACCTGACTTCGGGAAGAATGTAAATCAATCGCACCTTGCGCAAGCTTAGTCATTTTACCGATCCCTCCCCCTATGGTGAGTCTTGGGATGGGATGTTTCTTTAGATATTTCAACAATCCACCTGCGAAATCACCCATATCCAACATGGCATGATCGGGCAGATTAAACAGTTTTTGAACGGTACGTTCACTGGTGGCACCGGTGCAGCCCGCAACGTGCATAAGGTTATCCGCGCGCGCAACATCCACACCCCGATGAATGGATGCAATCCAAGCCGCACAGGAAAAAGGCCGCACAATTCCCGTCGTGCCCAAAATTGATAAACCACCCTTTATGCCCAATCGTGGGTTCCAAGTTTTTTGCGCGATTTCTTCGCCACCGGGAATTGAAACAGAAATTTTAATGTCAGGGGTGCAGCCATATTTCTGCGCCACCTCATGCACCACATCTGTCATCATCTGTCTTGGCACGGGATTAATTGCCGCCTGCCCAACCGCGATGGGCAATCCTGGTTTTGTAATGGTGCCCACGCCCGGGCCCGCTTCAAATATTATATCTTTACCCGTACTCACTCGCACGCAAACAAGCGCCCCGTGGGTCACATCCGGGTCATCACCAGCGTCTTTGGTAATTCCAGCTTCTGCCCAATCTGGACCACTGTTTTGGTGTGCCACAGGAAATTCAGGCGTTTCACCCTTTGGTAACGTGATTTGAACCGTGCTTGGAAAACCTTCACCCCAAAATGCTTCTAAGGCCGCTTTCAATGCGGCCGTGGCGCAGGCGCCGGTTGTCCACCCGCGTCTGAGTTCCGTGCTTGGTTTGCGGTTTGCGCTTTCCATAACTGCGGTATATCAGAAGACTCTGCGACGCCTATAACAAACACGGCGTCGCAGCCAATCTATTCGGCAATCCATACTTGAACTAAGTCTTGATCATGACAGAAGCGGAACTTCTTCCACAAAATGATTGGCCGGTATTTGAACCCGGTTGGGTTTGGCTGTGCGGTGCAGGTCCGGGTGATCCGGGATTGCTGACGTTGCACGCCTTAAATGCCCTGCGTCAAGCGGACGTGATTGTTTATGACGCACTTGTGGGCCAAGGGATTTTAAAATGGGCCCCGCATGCACACCATATTTACGCTGGTAAGCGTGGGGGCAAGCCATCGGCAAAACAACGTGATATTTCACTGCATTTGGTTGAATTGGCGCGCAAAGGGAAAAAGGTTCTGCGATTAAAGGGCGGCGATCCCTTCGTCTTTGGGCGCGGCGGCGAAGAGGCACAGACCTTGATCCAACATGGTGTACCTGTGCGCATCATTCCCGGGATATCTGCGGGCATTGGTGGATTGGCCTATGCAGGCATCCCGGTCACACATCGGGATGTGAACCAATCTGTTACATTCGTGACGGGCCATGATCAAAGCGGCGCCACACCCAGTTCATTGGATTGGAAATCCATTGCACAAGGCAGTCAGGTCATTGTGATTTATATGGGTATGAAACACATTGAACAAATCACGGAACAACTGATCTTGGCCGGCCGCCCAAAAGACGATCCCGTTGCAATTGTGACCTCTGCAACAACAGCGGATCAAAAAGTTTTGGAAACAATTTTGGAAACTGCGGCCAAAGATGTGCTTGAAGCTGGTATGCAACCCCCATCCATCGTTTGTGTCGGCCGCGCGGTTGAGATGCGCAAAGTTCTGGATTGGCAAGCAATGATGCAAGGTGAAATGCCCCGCAATCTTGATCCATTGGGACGAGGAAAACCGGCAGAGGCGTCGTGAGGGGCTTTTTGCTGACCGCACCATCTTCGGGTGCTGGAAAAACAACCCTGACCCTTGGGATATTGCGCGCATTGACGCGGAAAAACCAGCCCGTGCAACCCGCAAAATCAGGGCCCGATTACATCGATCCGGCCTTTCATGGGATCGCAGCCGGCAGAACAAGCATCAACCTTGATGCATGGGCGATGAAGGAAAATCGCTTGAAAGCCTTGGCCGACACACGGGATTTATTGGTGGTGGAAGGTGCTATGGGCCTGTTCGACGGCGCCGGGATCGCAGGATCAGGCAGTGCCGCACACCTTGCCCACATTTTGGACCTTCCTTTCGTTTTGGTGTTGGATTGCGCGAAACAATCGCATTCAATCCGTGCCATCGTTAGGGGTGTGTTGGCCGAAGCGGCCCCCCTAACCTGTTGTGGCATAATCTTGAACAATGTTGGCAGTTTGCGGCACGAAGAAATGCTTCGATCCGCGCTGAAAAACATTGCGCCGCCGATATTGGGCACGATCCCACGGCGGAAAGACTTGCGATTGCCAGAACGGCATTTGGGGTTGGTTCAGGCCTCGGAAATTATGGATTTGGATCATTGGCTGGATGGTTTGGCCGACTTAATCGATGAACACATTGATCTGTCTTTTGTTGATGACCTAACTGATCGCGGTAATCCCAGTACGGTTCATCACACGCCGCCACCCCCCCCTGCCCAGACCATCGCCGTGGCACAGGACGTCGCGTTTTCTTTTGCCTATCCTCATATGCTGAAGTCTTGGCAAGATCAGGGCGCGCAGGTCACACCCTTTTCGCCACTGGCAGACGAAAAAGTTCCCGAGGCTGACTTGGTATTTTTGCCCGGTGGATATCCAGAACTGCATGCCGGTAAAATATCGTCATCGCAGATGTTTTTGAGCAGTTTACGAAAACACGCCGAAACAAAACGCGTGTACGGTGAATGCGGCGGGTACATGACATTGGGTCGCGTTTTAATTGACGCGGAGGGCACGCCGCATCCAATGGCGGGTTTGTTGGATCTGGAAACAAGCTTTCAAAACAGAAAACTTCATTTGGGATATCGCCAGCTGCGCCCTTTGACCCAAAGTTTCTCTGAGGAAATGCGAGGGCATGAATTTCATTATGCCACAACCCTTCGGGCGCAGGGCGATCCTTTGTTTGGCGCCCTTGATGCAGATGGGCAGGAAATGGCGAACATGGGCTTGCAGAATGGCACAGTCTGCGGTTCATTCGCCCACATCATTGATGGGTTTTGACGCCCCGCTGCAAAGGACCCGATATGTCTCAACTCTCTGTCGCACAGCGTAATGTTGCCGTTTTGGTTGCCGCGCAGGCAATCATCGGCGCGCAGATGCCCATGTTGTTTGTGATCGGCGGGCTTGCCGGTGCGATGTTAAGCCCCGTTGCCTGCTTTGCGACCCTTCCAATTTCATTGATCGTGTTTGGATCGATGACCACGGCACCTTGGCTGTCACCATTCATGCAACGAAATGGACGTCGTGCGGGGTTCTTTGTGGGGGCGTTTGCAGGTGCCATGGGCGCAGCTGTTTGTGCATATGCGCTTTATCTTGGAAGCTTTGCCGTATTCCTTTTGGGGTCTTATTTGTCTGGCATATACATGTCTGCCCAAGGGTTTTATCGTTTTGCCGCTGCGGATGGCGCAACGGATGATTTCCGCCCAAAGGCAATTTCATATGTTATGGCCGGGGGATTGCTTTCTGCCGTTGTGGCAAGATACCTGAACGATTGGTTCATCGATGGCTCTGTGATCCCATTTTTGGGATCATATGTTATTATCGTTTTGCTAAACTTGGTGGGCATGTCCTTGTTTTTGTTACTGAAACTGCCGGGCGTTCAATCCAAAGAAGACTCAAATAAACCGCAACGCAGCCGCAATGAGTTGTTGCGCAGCCCGCCCATTTTGGTGGCCATTATTTGTGGGATGGTTTCTTACGCGCTGATGAACCTGATCATGACAGCAACACCGCTTGCCGTTGTGGGATGCGGGTTTGCAACCACCGATGCAACAAGCATTGTGATGTGGCATGTTTTGGCGATGTTCACCCCGTCATTTTTCACCGGCCATCTGATCAACAAATTCGGTGTGCATCGTATCATCGGAACCGGCCTTATCATTTTGGCAGCGGCGGGAATTGTCGCCCTCAGCGGTGTCGCATTAACAAACTTCTATGGCGCGCTGATCCTTTTGGGCATCGGATGGAACTTTGGATTTATCGGTGCAACCACCCTGTTAACGTCCAGCCACGCCCCGCATGAGCGTGGTCGCGTTCAAGGGATGAATGATGCGATCGTGTTCGGCTGTGTCACGCTGGCCTCTTTGTCCTCGGGTGGATTGTTAAATTGCGCCGGCGATGACATCTTGGCAGGCTGGTCTGCGGTCAACATGGCGATGGCACCGTTTTTGCTGTTGGCCGGAACGGCGCTTTTGTGGCTTACGACGCGCCCGAAGGCGGCTTAAGCCCCCACGCCGTGCGCGCCCGTGATATCGCAGATGCAAATGTAAACGCAGGTAAGCTGCCCTCCAGAATTTTATGAGGTGCTTTTTGGGCCGCTTTCAAAAATCGATGCGCCCCGGCACATTCAATCAAAGCAGCGGTTTGTGGTGATTTGCTGCGCAACAGGAAAGACGAAAACTGAAACCCCTCCAAAGCCATTTGCGAAACTTTGGCTGATTTTTCATCTGTCCAATCTTTGGGAAATGGGTTTGCGCCCGCGTGTTTGAGATCGAACACAGCTTGCAAAAGACGCGACACACCCAAACCTTGAGCAAGGTTTTTCACGTGATCCTTTTGGTCTGCGCTGCCCCCCAATGCCAGAAAAGCTGTCATCAAAGCGCCGAATGTTGTGTCAGTCGAATATGAAAGAAGATCATCTTCATCATCGAATGGGGCTTTGGCAATATCCCATCTGCGGGCATCAATTGCACTATTAAGATAGCTTAAATCCACATTTCGCACCACCGGCGCGAAGGCATCAACCACTTCGTGCCGCCGGGGGGGGCCCTTCGAAATCTCTTCCAACACATCCCGCCACCACTGCAGACGCATTTCCGCGATATAAGGTTCTTGGGTCACCCATGGGGCCCGGCTTATTTCGATATTTGCCGCATAGATTGGCAATAACACATCACGCGCTGCGACGGGTGCTGCCATCGCCGCGCGCCAACGCGCCGTATCGGCACGATGCACCAGATTTGCACAGGCCTGAAGGCTCATGCCTTTGGCAGCTTTTGCACATCAAAGTCGGGCGTCAGCGCAACCTCAACCACCCCGCCGGGCTTATCCAGCACATCAACGCCAGCGGCAATCAATCCATCACGGATGGCATCCGCCCGTGCGAAATCTTTGTTTGCTTTGGCGTCTTTGCGGGCGTCAATCAACGCATCAATTCGCGACTTTGCATCGTCTGACATTTCGGTGGGGACCTCAACTGTCGTCGCCTCTCCTGACAGCAACCCAAGAAAAGCAGCAGACCCCGCCAAGCCAGCGATATCCCCAGCTTTGGAAAGTTCATGCAAACGCGTGATCGCACCGGCCGTGTTTAAATCATCGGCAATGGCCGCCAAAACCTTTGGATCCACATCACCCGCAGCGGCTTCACCGATTTGGGCACGCCACTTTTTCAACGTGTTCGTCGCTTCTTGGCGTTTTTTTTCGGTCCAATCCATCGGCTTTGAATAATGCGTCGACAAGAAAACAAAACGGATCACCTCACCGGCGATACCCTGATCCAGCAGATCGCGAACCGTGAAAAAATTGCCCAAGGATTTGGACATTTTCTTACCCTCAACCTGCAACATCTCATTGTGCATCCAGACCCGCGCAAAAGGATCACCGCAGGCACAGCTTTGGGCAATTTCGTTTTCATGATGCGGAAATTGCAAATCAAGGCCACCACCGTGAATATCAAACGTGTCCCCCAGCAATGATTTTGACATTGCAGAACATTCAATGTGCCACCCCGGCCGCCCACGGCCCAAAGACACACCATCGATGGTGGGGCCACCCCATCCGGGTTCTTCATCCGTGGATGGTTTCCACAGCACGAAATCCATGGGGTTTTCTTTGTATGGGGCCACTTCCACCCGCGCGCCTGCAATCATGTCTTCCACCGATCTGCCCGACAACTGGCCATATTCAGCATACCGGTCCACCCGAAACAACGCATGCCCCTCAGCCCCATAGGCAAAACCTTTGTTAGCCAAATCTTCGATCATGCCGACCATTTCTGAGATATATTCTGTGGCGCGAGGTTCGTGATCAGGCAGCAAATTCCCCAAAGCGCCCATATCTGAATGATACCAGTCAATAGTTTCCGTGGCGCGCGAATATATTAGATCTTCCAAACTTCCTTTTGCGCCATTTTCACGTCGGGTTCGGGCCGTTTCATTGATGCGATCATCCACGTCTGTGAAATTGCGAACGTATGTGACCTGTTCCACCCCATAGGTGTGACGCAACAAACGATAAAGCGTATCAAACACAACAACGGGGCGCGCATTGCCCAGATGGGCACGATCATAAACCGTTGGCCCACAAACATACATTCGGACGTTGGTTTCGTCGATTGGTTGAAACACTTCCTTTGTGCGGGTCAAAGTATTGGTCAGTTTAATTTGCATGGCCTGTTCCAAAACGGTTCACGCGGTGCCCTAACATTGTGTGGGCCGTAGGCCAAGAAGGGGTTGCAGAATCTTTGCTGTCAGGGCCCTGTGTGCGACATGCGTACATCTGACAGACTTCGAAATATTACTGGTGGCGGTTCTGACGGTTGGGATGTGTTTTACCGGGCCCGCAAAATGGTGGCCGATGGCAAAAACGTCATCGAACTGACGATCGGGGAACATGATATCCGCACCCACCCGGTAATTTTGGACGCGATGCACAAGGCGGCCACCGCGGGGCACACCGGATATGCGATGGTTCCCGGCACCAATGATTTACGCGATACGGTTGCCAAACGTATCCAAGACCGCACAGGCGTGCAAACCACACGTGACAACATTGTCATCACGCCGGGTGGACAATCGGCACTGTTTTCGGCGCATCTGGCCGCGTTGGAAACTGGGGATGTCGCCCTTTATTGTGATCCTTATTATGCCACCTACCCCGGTACGTTGCGCGGTGCCGGAGGTGTGCCAATCGCGATATTGTGTAAACCCGATCGAAATTTTGAACCGGAATATGCGGATTTGAAGCGGGCCGCCAAGGGTGCAAAATCCCTTTTGATTAACACACCCAACAATCCAACCGGTGTCGTTTACAGCCTCGAAACGATGCAAAACATTGCGAAAGTCGCCATTGAGGAAGATTTGTGGGTTATTTCGGACGAGGTTTACGACACACAAATCTGGGAAGGTGAACATATCTCTCTGCGCCAATTGCCCAAGATGGAGGGGCGCACATTGGTGGTGGGGTCGATGTCAAAAAGCCATGCCATGACGGGCAGTCGCGTGGGTTGGATTTGCGGGCCTGAAGATACAATTGCAGATTTAATCAACCTTGCCACCCACACCACCTATGGCGTGCCGGGATATATTCAGGATGCGGCGACTTTTGCCTTGAATGCCGGAGAATGGCTTGAACAAGAAGTCGGAAACCCGTTTTCACGCCGCCGGAAGATCGCGCAACGTATTATCGGTGGGCAAAACATTGTCCGGGCGATCCCAAATTCAGGGGCGATGTATCAAATGTTGGACATTCGGGCGACGGGCTTGTCTGGGGAAGAATTTGCCAACGCATTGTTGGATCAAGAACTGATCGCCGTAATGCCGGGTGAAAGCTTTGGCAATGCAGCTGCGGGTCACATTCGCGTTGCAATGACGGTGCCTGATGATGCCTTTGAAGATGCAATGGAACGCCTGTGCAGCTTTGCCCAATCCACATTATCCTAGGTCGGAAATAGGCAAGACGGTCGCTTTCGTATGTTGATGATGGAGGCATGACTGGGAATCAAATCTTCAAGGGCTGCAGCCATCGTCGTGTGCACATAACAATTGGTGCGCGCAGGGGCCGTGCCGCGCGGGGTCGACCAGATTTGGGATGAACACTCTTCCTTCCCAAATTTATCGAAAGACCCACACCATGAATGATCAAACACCACGCCGATCCGGCGGACGTGCCGCACGTAAAGCGAAAAGAGAAGCAAAACTTGAAAGCCACCTACAGCCCATCAAACCGGGAATGTCTGGGGGGTATTACAAACCTCTTTCCGATGATGAAATCTTAAAGATTCACGAGGCCGCCCTTCAAGTATTGGAAGAGGTTGGCATGGCCGATGCCCCCCCCAGTGGCGTTGAATATATGGTCAAGGCCGGCGCGATTTTGGGCGATGACGGTCGTCTAAGATACCCTCGCAAAGTGGTGGAAGATGCGTTGGCAATGGCCGCGCGCAACATCACCCTTTTGGGACGCGATCCCGCCTTTAACATGGAACTGTCGGGGACCAAAGTTCACTATGGTACGGCAGGTGCTGCGGTGCATATGGTTGATATCAAAACCAATGAATACCGCGAAAGCACGGTGCAAGATTTGCACGATGCAGCACATTTGGTGCAACACCTTGATAACGTACATTTTCTTCAAAGGCCGATGGTGTGCCGGGATATTCCGGACAACCGCGAAATGGACGTCAACACAGTTTATGCCACGGTAACCGGCACGACAAAGCATATCGGAACATCCTTTACGGAGCCTGATTTTGTTCCAGACGCGTTAGAGCTTTTGCATATGATTGCCGGAAGCGAAGAAAAGTGGCGCGAACATCCCTTTGTCAGCAATTCAAATTGTTTTGTTGTGCCCCCCATGAAGTTTGCAACAGAATCTTGCCAAGTGATGGAGGCCTGCATCGAAGGCGGAATGCCTGTGCTTCTTTTGTCGGCGGGCATGGCTGGCGCGACGGCCCCTTCCACGGTGGCTGGTGCCATTGTACAGGCCGTTGCTGAATGTTTGGCCGGTATTGTTTATGTGAATGCGGTGAAACCCGGTCATCCTGCAATTTTTGGCACATGGCCATTTGGTTTGGACCTGCGCACAGGTGCGATGTCGATTGGATCTGGGGAACAGGCATTGTTAACCGCGGGATGCGCGCAGATGCATCAGTATTATGGCGTGCCCGGTGGCGCGGCTGCGGGTGCCTCCGATTCAAAACTTCCAGATATGCAGGCAGGTTGGGAACAAATGTGTTCCAACGTCATGGCAGGGCTTTCTGGCTTGAACATGGTCTATGAAGCGGCGGGCATGCATGCGTCACTTTTGGGCTTTTGTCACGAATCCCTTGTTTTGGGGGATGATTTGATCGGTCAGGCGCAGAGATGCGTGCGCGGCATTGAAGTGGACGAAGAAACGCTGGCCGTCGATCAAATTCGTGAGGTATGCCTCAGTGGAACCGGCCATTACCTTGGGACGGATCAAACTTTGTCGCGTATGCAAATGGACCATGTGTATCCCACCTTGGGTGATCGGACGTCACCAAAAGAATGGGCTGAAAATGACAAACCTGATTTGATTGAAAACGCAATCAAACGGAAAGAGGCCCTGTTGGCGACCCCCACCCCAGCAAAGCTTGATCCAATCACGGATCAGGCCATTCGCAAACGTTTTAAAATTCATTTGCCGGGATAAACTTGGTCGCCTTGACCCACTTGGGTTAAGGCGGCTTTAGTTCGCCTCAGAGGATTTATCTTCAAGCAGAAGCCACTCTTCTTCTGCCTCAGACAAAGCATTTTGCCTTTCAACCAAAGCTTCTGTCGCTTTTTGGAACTTGGCGGGGTGTTCCGTAAAAAGGTTTGGTTGCGATAAAAATTCTTCAAGCTTGGCGATTTCTGCTTCTAATCGCTCCATCTCTTTTGGCAGTGCCTCAAGCCGGTGTTTTTCGGTGAAGGATAAACCCGTCGCTGGTTTGGGTTTTTCAGATTTTTCCGATTT
>JAHDCF010000019.1:38426-46039 GCA_020630015.1 Planktomarina sp.
ACAATTTCGGATGGAACTATTTTTTCGGTCGACGATATTTGCCCGCCTTGCGCCAACATATCACTCCAACCGCCTGCATAAACGGTGGCCTTGCCGCCCGGTTGTAACGTAATTGTCGTGGTTGCGACGCGATCAATAAAATCACGGTCGTGGCTGATCAAGATGACTGTTCCGTCAAAATCGCTCAAGATATCTTGCAACAAATCCAAAGATTCGATGTCCAAATCATTTGTTGGTTCATCCAAAACCAACAAATTGCTTTCTCGGGCCATAAGTTTTGCCAAAAGAAGACGCGCTTTTTCCCCTCCGGACAAGGACCGCACAGGCGCGCGGGATTGGGCATCCGTGAAAAGAAATTCTTTTAAGTACCCCACCACGTGTTTTGGGGTGCCGCGTACCATGATTTGATCAGACCGCCCTGAAACAGCCATTTCAGGGTCATTGGCAAGGGTTTCCCAAAGTGACCAATCCGGGTTTAGTTGGGCCCTGTTTTGATCAAATACTGAAACAGCCAGTTTGGTGCCGTGTTTCAGGGTACCTTCGTCCGGCACGATTTCACCCAACAAGATTTTGATCAAAGTGGTTTTTCCAACCCCATTGGGGCCCACAACGGCAATCCTGTCACCCCTTTGCACTGTAATATCAAAGGGTTGTAAAACCTTTTTGCCGGAAAATGATTTTGCGATTTGTTTGGCTTCTACAACTTTCTTTCCGGATTTTTCACCTGATTCAAACTGCATGGCGGCGGTGGATTGCCTTTTGATCATGTCACGGCGTTCAGCGCGAAGTTCCTGTAACGCGCGAACACGGCCCATGTTTCTTTTTCGCCGAGCAGAAATACCTTCAACCGCCCAACGTGCCTCTGATTTGATTTTGCGGTCTAACTTGTGACGGTTCAGATCCTCTTCTGCCCAGGTGGTATCACGCCATGCTTCAAACGCATCAAACCCTTTTTCCTGTCGGCGCACGACACCCCGATCAATCCACAATGTGGCGCGGGTTAGGCTGCGCAGAAATGCGCGGTCGTGGGAAATAAGAACATAGGCGTTTTTTGTTGTATGAAGTGCCTTTTCAAGCCATTGAATTGCTTCGATGTCCAAGTGGTTCGTTGGTTCATCCAACAACATCAGATCGGGTGCCTCGGCCATAAGTTTGGCCAGCGCCGCGCGCCTGCGCTCCCCACCCGATGCCGATGAAACTCTGCCTGACGGATCAAATTTCAACCCTTCCGCCACCATATCAACTTTGTATGCCTCAGATGGATCCAGACCAGAGGTTGCAAAATCCCCCAACGTGTCAAATCCAGACATGTCGGGGTCTTGTTCCATATATCCAACAGATTTCCCGGCCGGTACAATACGGTCGCCTCGATCAGCCTCCACCAGACCGGCCATCACCTTCATAAGTGTTGATTTGCCTGATCCATTGCGACCAACCAAGGCAACCCGGTCGCCGGGCTGAACCACCAGCGACAGATCATCAAACACCGGATTGCCACCAAAGGTGAGCGATATATCAGAAAGTTGTAAAAGGGGTGCACGCGCCATAACGGTTCGGTAATTTACTGGGCGATATCACGCAAGGCCTTAGCACGCGCCGCAGGGATGGAAGAAATCTCAAGAGCCGTGAACACATGCATGGTTTTAAGGTCGCGATCGATCACCAGATGATCACTGACCCAGGCCCCCATCACCAAATATGTTTTTAACAAAGAAGGCAGCGACTTTAACCCGGCCTTGTGATCCAAAACCCCTTCCGCAAGCGACGAAAACTTAACCACCTCTTTGGCTTTGACACCCGGACGCCGGCCTTGCGGACCCACATATTTTTGATCCAGCAACATGAATGCAGATCTAAACTTTGTTGGGTCGGTCCCCAAAAAGGAGGAACACCCGAACAAAAGCTGAATGTCATGATCATCTACTCGTTTTGTAATCGCCCCCCAAATGATCCGCTGTATTTCCGGATCAGCATGATCGGGATGCAAACAAAAGCGACCGACCTCCATCATGGGTTTTTCGAAATCAACCAATTGTGAAAGATCATAACTTTGCGCAGAATAACTCGATTGTAATTCTTGAGGTGATTTCACCAAATACAAACGGGTGTATGCGACAAGATTATTTTGATCATCTTCCACCATTAAGTGATTGTATTTATGATCAAATCCATCTTCATCGTTTCGTTTTGGGTCACCACGAAACACCAAACCACGCAAATGACGTATCGCTGCAAAATCAGCGTCCGTTTGGGCATAGCGGGCACCATAACGACCCTTTTGAAGTGCAATCATACCATCACCTGCCCTTGGCGTTTAACCGTTCCGCCTCTATGTTCTGTTGTGGTTTGCAAAGCGTCAAAACGCAAGAGAGGTCAGAATGGAAAAAATCGTTAAATCGGATGCTGAATGGCAAGACATACTGAGCCCACTTGCCTTTAAGGTGACACGCAAACATGGAACGGAACGCGCCTTTACCCATGACAATTTCCCCAAAGACGCTGGCGAATATACGTGCGTTTGTTGTGGCACGTTGTTGTTTGACCAAACCGATAAATTTGACAGTGGCACGGGTTGGCCATCATTCACCCAACCCATCGATGGCAACAACGTTGGTGAAAGCACCGACAACAGCTGGTTCATGCGACGTACAGAAGTTCATTGCAACAAATGTGATGCCCATCTCGGTCATGTGTTTCCAGACGGCCCTGCCCCAACGGGATTGCGGTATTGCATTAACGGCGTTGCGTTAGATTTCAAAAAAACCGATTAGGTTTCGCCAAAAATTTGCCCCGCATCCACACGGCCAAAATCGCCCATCAACTGGCGGATAAAGCTGATTTCGCCAGCTCCGCCAGAAGTCACGCGACGGGAAAGAACCACAACCCTTCCGTCTTCTAGGCCATAACGGGAAATGTTGGTAACGACACCTTCATTATCAAAATTGATGGCAACGATTTCGCGTTCAATTGGCTTGGGCTTATTATACGTAAAATGCCGCCAGCGGCTTGAAATGTAATAAAATCCATCGCTTTTGGTAACACCGCCTGTGGTCGGAAGGCCCAACAGCTCTTCCACCGAATCGCGCGTGTCAACGCCAACGATAACTGATTCCAAATCTGCATCATCAGGCACATACCCATGATTGCGGTAAACTGGTGCGCAAGAAACAGCAATCGCGAGGAAAAGCCCGCAAATACAAGCAAGTATTCGTTTCGAGTTAGCCACAGTATCTGCCCTTGCCGCCCTATTTTCTGGGATGGTACATAAGCTGAAGCGTGAGTTCAAGAAAGGACCACCCGTGTCATCTTTTAAAACCCATCGAAGCATTGATATTCGTCGTTTGCGTCGGGACAAAACTTTTCAAATCGATTTCACGGCCTCCGCCGAAGACTGTGAGGAAATTAAGGGGCGACTTGATTTAGTGTCGTTGAAAAAAGTTGTCCTGCGCGGTGAGATTAAACCGCTTGGCAAGACAGATTGGCAACTTGACGCCCAATTGGGGGCAACCGCCCAACAATCATGTGTGGTCACTTTGGATCCCGTGACCACCCGCGTTGATGCTTCTGTCCTGCGCCATTACGTGGCAAACCTTGATATCCCGGACGGCGCTACCGAGGTGGAAATGCCCGAGGATGATACCCAAGAAGAAATTCCGCAACTTTTGGATTTCATTGAATTAATCTCAGAATCACTGGCCATAGAATTACCTGATTTCCCGAAGGCTGAAGGGATTGAATTTACGCCCGTGCAGGTGGCACAGCCGGGTGTTGATCCCATGACGGATGAAGATACGAAACCTTTTGCGAGCCTCGCGGCACTAAAAACCCAGCTCGAAGGCGATAAAGACGGCAAATAATGGTGGATTTGTCCTTGAAACATCCCTGAATTCCGTTAATACCGCCGAACTTAAGGCTATGTGCGTTTGACGTACTCAAAAATTGTTGCGTTGCATAGCATCCAGAGATTTCGGGCTTTGCCCAACAATGAGGTTTAGACATGGCCGTCCCACAGAATAAAATCACCCCAAGTCGCCGCGGCAATCGCCGGTCTCACGACGCTTTGAAGGGTGCAAATCCAAACGAATGCACCAATTGCGGTGAATTGAAGCGTCCACACCACGTATGCGCCTCTTGCGGCCATTATGACGACCGTGAGGTTGTTGCGATGGTTGATGAGATCGATATCGACGAAGACGCAGCTTAAGGGTCACTGGACCTCTCTAAAGCTATGAAATCAGAGCCCCCCCTGCCGCATGCGGATACCGCGACCCAAATCTGGGTTGCAGTAGATGCAATGGGCGGAGATCGGGGGCCATCTGCCGTTGTCGCGGGCATGGCCAAAGCGGCCAAAGATCATCCCGATCTGCGCTTTATCGTGCACGGGGATGAAGAAGAGCTTTCAAAACATATCGCGAAGCGCAAAATTCAAAATCTTTGTGAGATCCGCAATGCCAGCGGTGTTGTCTCGATGACAGACAAGCCCAGCCAAGTCATGCGGCATGGCAAAGACACATCGATGTGG
The DNA here is from genome assembly GCA_020630015.1 of Planktomarina sp. Classification (GTDB taxonomy): domain Bacteria; phylum Pseudomonadota; class Alphaproteobacteria; order Rhodobacterales; family Rhodobacteraceae; genus Planktomarina. The sequence goes on from JAHDCF010000019.1 coordinate 42,949, forward strand.
TCGGCCATCAACTCAGTCAGATCAAAAGAAGCGCATGTGTGTGTGTCGTGTGGGAACACAGGCGCGTTGATGGCTGTCTCTATGGTTCGGCTTCGCAAGGCCGCCGGTGTCAATCGCCCGGCGATCGCAATCCTCTGGCCTTCGCGCGGGAAAACCGGTTTTTCTGTGATGTTGGATGTTGGTGCCGATATTCGGGCTGATGAAACCGACCTTTTGCAATATGCCCTAATGGGCACATCTTACGCCCGCAACGGTTTGGGCATCGAAAGGCCTCGTGTCGGGCTTTTGAATGTTGGAACCGAAGAACACAAAGGCCGTGCCGAATTAAAGATTGCACATGGGTTGCTGGAAGATGCAGCTGAAAAAGGCAAATATGACTACTGCGGATTTGTAGAGGGCAGCGATATCCCATCCGCAGATGTCGACGTGATCGTGACAGATGGGTTTACTGGAAATATCGCCCTCAAAACTGCGGAGGGCACCGCGACGCTTATTCGTGAAACCTTAAGTGACGCATTTAAACATACGCCCCTTTCAAGGCTGGCCGCTTTGTTGGCCTATACATCTCTGAGAAGATTGAGCCAGCGGATTGATCCAAGACGCGTGAATGGCGGTGTCTTTCTTGGCTTGAATGGAACGGTTGTAAAATCCCATGGGTCAGCTGATGCAACGGGTGTTGCGGCGGCTATTGGATTGGCACATCGACTTGCCAAAGTGGAATTCGGCAGCAAACTTGTAGCGCGGGTCGCCTCTGCCACTGATTTCCCCACAGATGACGAAGAAGGATAACCCCGTGAGCATCAAGGCAGTTGTGAAAGGCGTTGGCCATTACCTTCCGAAACGCGTTGTGGAAAACGCCGAATTTGAAAAGACGCTGGAAACAACCGACGATTGGATCAGATCGCGCACCGGTATTGAACGACGCCATATTGCCGATGAATCTGAGACCACATCATTCATGGGTGTCAAAGCAGCGCAAGCCGCACTGAAAATGGCGGGTGCGACTGAAAAAGACGTGGATGCGATCATTTTGGCGACGTCCACCGCGGATCTGACTTTTCCATCCGCAGCAACGATGGTGCAGCAGGGATTGGGTATGAAACATGGGTTTGCATTTGACGTGCAAGCCGTTTGTGCCGGATTTGTGTATGCCCTGACCACAGCGAAATCCATGATCGAAAGCGGACAAGCCAAATCCATTCTGGTCATCGGTTCAGAAACTTTTTCCAAGCTTATGGATTGGACGGATCGGTCCACTTGCGTTTTGTTTGGCGATGGCGCTGGTGCGATTTATTTGACGGCTGAGGAAAACACCGATCTCGGTATCCTGTCTGCGCAACTCGCCTCTGATGGCACATACAAAGACATTCTTTTTGTGGATGGTGGCGTTTCGATGCAAACCACCGGCCACTTGCGCATGCAAGGCAAAGAAGTTTTCCGTCACGCGGTTGAAAAGCTCAGCCAAACTGCGGTTGATACACTTGCCGACGCGGGACTTACACCCGATGATATTACTTGGATCGTCCCACATCAGGCGAACAAACGCATATTGGAAGGGGTTTCCAAACGTCTGAAAGTGCCCATGGATCAGATCGTGATGACGGTTCAAGACCATGGGAACACATCCGCAGCATCGATTCCCCTTGCCTTGTCGGTTGCCTGTAAAAATCAGCAGTTGAAGCAAGATGACATCGTGGTGATCGGCGCCATTGGCGGGGGTTTGGCATGGGGAACCGCTGTTTTACGGTGGTAAGCGCCGGAAAACACTGGCAAAACCATTGACCCGCATGCCACCTGCCCCCATAAATCAAGCAATAAGAGGGGGAAGAAATGGCAAACAAAACGCTGACGCGCATGGATCTGAGCGAAGCTGTTTTTCGCGAAGTTGGTCTTTCACGAAATGAATCTTCTGATCTGGTTGAAAACGTCCTGGATTATATGGCCGATGCACTTGTTCGTGGAGAGCAGGTTAAAATTTCTTCTTTTGGCACCTTCAGCGTTCGAGACAAAGCCGCACGCGTTGGACGGAACCCCAAAACTGGTATCGAAGCGGCAATCCCCCCGCGACGTGTGCTTACATTCCGCCCATCAAACTTGATGAAAGAACGTGTCGCCGCCGGTAACAAGAGATCATAATGGCAAAATCGCCTGACGCCTTTCGTACCATATCAGAAGTGTCAGAGTGGCTTGATACCAAGGCCCATGTTCTTCGTTTTTGGGAAAGCAAATTCAAAGAGATTAGCCCTGTAAAACGCGCAGGCGGGCGAAGATATTACCGGCCGGATGATATGCGCCTCATCGGCGGCATCAAAAGACTTTTGCATGATGATGGTATGACCATCAAAGGGGTTCAAAAGCTTTTGAAGGCTGAAGGCATCGAACATGTAAGTGCCCTTTCCCAACCGCTTGATTTTGAACAGACACAAGAAACACCCCCCCAGCCAAAAGAATTTCCCGCAATTGTCGATCAGTTGGATACCCCGCCCACTGTTGATGATGTGAGGCGTGATACAATCATAGAGGCCGCAGAGCCGGAACTTCCCACAATGGAAGATCCGGATGTGCCGCCTGCCCCCTCTGATGAGGTTTCGGAAACCTCCTCCAACAGCATTTCCTTGGATGATGATGCGGATGCGTTGATAGAAGACCAAGCGACAGCACCGGTTGCGGAAGAACAAGAAACTGCGCCAGTTATGGCGCGGGAAACCGCTTCAACGGTTGAACAAGTTTTTGTGCCTCTCAAAACCAAAGAACCGGACCTTGAACCGGCTGAAGTGTTGAGCGCTGAGGTTGAACAAACAGCTGAGGATGAAAGCGTTCAGCCGACTGTTATTAAACCCGTTTTCAATCCCATTGTTCCCAAACGCCCTGCAACCCCTGTCAGTCACATTTATTCCTTGTCACTTGCACAACGAAAGACACGTGTGGCGCAAAACCGGGTCGCGGTTGCCAAACTGGTGCAATGGGCTGAAAAACGTGTCGCAAGTTAAGGTGCGGCTTTGCGCTTGCCCTTGTCAAAAGACTTGATATACGCGTGCTCAGTCGGGCTATGGCGCAGCCTGGTAGCGCGTCCGTCTGGGGGACGGAAGGT
>JAHDCF010000020.1:0-14454 GCA_020630015.1 Planktomarina sp.
TTTATCGCGCAACAACAGGCCCTTGTTTGGGCCATCGGTTTCGTCGATCAGGCAGGGTGCGTTTGTGAACTGTGCAAGATAGTTCAGATCGATACGGCCCGCTTTGAACAACAGATGCACCATCGACAAAATGAACAAGCCATCAGTGCCGGGCGTGATACCAACCCATTCATCTGCAACCGCGTTATAACCAGACCGGATCGGGTTCACACCAATGACCTTGGCCCCACGGGCCTTGATCTTGCCCAAGCCCATTTTGATCGGGTTTGAATCGTGATCTTCCGCAACGCCAAACAGCATGAACAGTTTTGTGCGATCCCAGTCAGGCTGGCCAAATTCCCAGAACGCGCCACCCATCGTATAGATGCCACCTGCGGCCATGTTCACCGAACAAAAGCCACCGTGGGCGGCATAGTTTGGCGTGCCGAACCCTTGGGCCCAGAAAGACGTGAACGATTGCGATTGGTCACGGCCGGTAAAGAACGCCAGCTTTTCGGGGTTTTTCTTGTGTACGGGTTCCAGCCATTCGACGGCAAGGTCATAGGCCTCTTCCCAAGAAATCTCTTCGAATTCACCAGAACCGCGTTCGCCCACGCGCTTAAGTGGTTTGCGCAAACGCGACGGTGCATTAACCTGCATGATCCCGGCACTGCCTTTGGCGCACAAAACGCCCTTGTTCACCGGGTGGTCACGGTTGCCTTCGATATAAGCGACTTTGCCGTCTTTCATATGCACATTGATGCCACAGCGGCAGGCACACATATAACACGTGGTTTTGCGAACTTCGTCTGACACCTTGGGTGACAGATCAACAATAGGTTGGTTCATACCGGTCCTCCGCTGGAATGCATTTGGATCATGCGATTATGACCCCGCTGCAATTCGGTTTATCAAGCCCAAAGATGCAAGCCCCACCAAAAGCGACAAACAAACAGGCCGATAATATTTTTCATATTTCGGAACAAACAACCGCTGTCCCACGAGAACGCCAATCAAAGTAACTGGCAATAAGATTAGAGCGCTGATGACCGCAGCCCAGGTCATAACCCCCATAAGCGTGTAGGTGAAAAATGACACGCACGCGCTCAGCAACAGATAAAGAACAAGGGATGCGCGAACCGCAGCTGCACTTTTGTTGGTGGCCAAGGCAAACAAGGCAACAACCATACCCCCCGCACCTGACACACCCGTCACCAAACCCGCAACAACGCCTGTCGCGAACATACCCGGGCGATTGTCCAAAAAACTGAAGCGAACCTTGGCCAACTGCAAGATCGCCAGAACCATAATCACGGACAGGGCGATGACGGCAGAGACGTCAACGGAGATTGATTTTGTCAAAGAAATCCCAAAAGGCATTGCAACCGCCGATCCCAAAACCAAAAGAACCGCCATCGGGCGATCCGCTTGTGACCAACCAGATTTCAGCATCAACAAAGATGAGCTGATTTCCTGCCAAAACAGAACAGGGATCAAAAAGATTGGCCCAAACACGGGTCCCGCGATGACCATGGCCAATGCAGACAAGGCAAACCCGGTGTAGCCACGCACAAACCCCGCGGCAAACAAAACCGCCGCTAGGAATACCAATTCCCACATTGTTATCGGAACATGGGACAGTAATGCGTCCATTATCCGCGGGCCTGTTGTGCATCAATCTGGGCCAAAGTGACCGAGATCATATCAACAATATCATCGGCACTGCAGCCGCGTGACAAATCATTGGCCGGTTTGGCCAATCCTTGCAAAATGGGGCCGATGGCCTTTGCCCCTCCGAACCTTTGGGCAATTTTGTAACCAATATTCCCGGCATCAAGATTGGGGAAAATAAAGGTATTGGCTTGCCCCGCCACATCTGATCCCGGGGCTTTTTGTGCCCCAACAGCGGGAACCATGGCGGCATCAAATTGCAATTCGCCATCCACATCCAAATCGGGCCGGCGTTCGCGCACCAATGCCGTTGCTTGTTCCACCTTGGAAACATTTGGATGGGCCGCGCTTCCCTTTGTTGAAAACGACAGCATGGCGATTTTGGGATCAATCCCGGTCAACCCCTTCATGGATCCGGCACTCGCAATGGCGATCTCAGCCATTTCAGAGGTATCTGGATCAATCACCAACCCACTGTCGGAAAAGATATTCACATTTGATGGCAGGTCATCACGTCCATCAAACACGATGAAAAAGAACGACGACAAAAGAGACGTATCAGGTGCTGTCCCGATCACCTTCAACGCCGCACGAATGATATCCGGTGTGGCGTATACAGCCCCGCCAATGGTGCCATCAGCATCCCCATTCGCGACCATGGCTGCGGCAAAGAACGAAGGCTCTGACAATTCGACCAATGCTTTTTCAGGGGTCATGCCTTTCTTGGCGCGCTTCGCAGCATATGCCTGAGCATAGTCATTCAAACGCGGTGCATTTGCAGGATCCACCACAGCCACATTGCCAGAATCCCCAGCCGCCTTCAGCGCGGATTGCACCTGATCTTGTGGGCCGATGCATGTAATCTGGGCCATACCTGCCTGTGCTGCTTGCACGGCGGCTTCGGCAACGCGGGGGTCTGTGCCCTCACTTAAGACCACATGTTTGGTGCCATCGGGTTGAACGGCCAAGATTTCAGAAAGTGATGTCATTTGGAAGCTCCCCCGGTCTTCAGACCGGGCATTGCCCGACCCGCCCAATGTGGGGCGCGTGACGCCCAACCTTGGGTCGTGTGCAGCCCCTTGTTGAACACAAAGGGCTGCGCAAAGTGTTTATTCAGCGGCCATATCGGACGCGTCGATGCCAGCAACAGAGACTGGTTTCTTCATCGCGTCACGACGGAAAGGCTCGCCCAATTCTTGGTTGATCATCGCTTCGATCAAAGTTGTCACGCCATTTTCCATTTGGTCTTTGACCGCTTGGTTCAGAGCTTCAGTCAACTCTTCCTGTGTGCGTGCAACAACGCCTTTCAGGCCACAGGCCTCGGCGATACCGGCGTAAGACACTTGTGTGTCCAATTCTGTACCTACGAAGTTATCGTCGAACCACAATGTGGAGTTACGCTTTTCAGCACCCCACTGATAGTTGCGGAATACGATGTGTGTGATCGCTGGCCAATCGCCACGACCGATCGCTGTCAGCTCATTCACGGCGATACCAAAAGCACCGTCACCTGAGAAACCAACAACAGGCACATCAGGTTGACCGATTTTTGCACCAACGATTGCAGGCAGGCCATAACCACAAGGGCCGAACAAACCAGGTGCCATATACTTACGACCTTCGTCGAAGTCTGGATAGGCGTTACCAATCGCACAGTTGTTGCCGATGTCGGAGGAAATGATCGCTTCACGTGGCAACGCAGTTTGGATCGCGCGCCATGCCATGCGGGGTGACATCCAGTCAGGCTTGTCTGCACGGGCACGCTGGTTCCAGGTTGTGCCTGGATCGTCGTCTTCGTGAGTCATTTCAGCCAATTGCTGTGCCCAAGCAGATTTCGTCTTTGCGATTTTTGCTTTGCGATCTTCGCGGCCTGCATCGCCCGCATCGTCAGCCAATTGCGCTGTGATGCCTGAAGCAACTTTTGCGGCATCGCCAACAATACCTACAGTCACTTTCTTGGTCAGGCCGATACGATCCGGGTTGATATCAACCTGAATGATTTTCGCATCTGTTGGCCAGTAATCAATGCCATAACCCGGCAAAGTTGAGAATGGGTTCAAGCGTGTACCCAGTGCCAAAACAACGTCAGCTTGGGAAATCAATTCCATGCCAGCCTTTGAACCGTTGTAGCCCAATGGACCTGCGAACAATGGGTGGTTGCCCGGGAACGCGTCGTTGTGCTGGTAACCAACACAAACTGGTGCGTCCAAACGCTCTGCCAATTCGCGGGATGCGTCGATGCCGCCTTCGGACAGGATAACGCCAGCGCCGTTCAAGATCACTGGGTTTTTGGCTGATGACAACAATGCAGCAGCTTCGGCCACAGAGTTTGTGCCGCCTGGGGACATTTCGAATGAAATCGGCTCTGGCAATTCGATGTCGATGACCTGTGTCCACATATCGCGTGGGATGTTCAGCTGGGCCGGGCCAGACAAACGATAGGCTTGTGAAATCACGCGTGTCAGAACCTCTGCAACGCGGGATGGGTCACGCACTTCTTCTTGGTAAGCAACCATGTCTTGGAAAAGGGCCATCTGCTCAACTTCTTGGAAGCCGCCTTGACCGATTGTTTTGTTTGCAGCCTGTGGTGTCACCAGCAACAAAGGCGTGTGGTTCCAGTAAGCTGTTTTAACGGCTGTCACAAAGTTTGTGATACCGGGGCCGTTTTGCGCGATCATCATCGACATTTCGCCAGTGGCACGTGTGTAACCGTCAGACATAAAGCCAGCGGAACCTTCGTGGGCGCAATCCCAAAATTTGATGCCCGCAGCTGGGAACAGGTCAGAGATTGGCATCATCGCGGAACCGATAATACCGAAAGCATGGCGGATGCCGTGCTTTTGCAGAACCTTCACAAAGGCTTCTTCCGTCGTCATTTTCATGTGGCGCACTCCTTAAGGCGGAATCAAAATAGTCTTGGATGTGATTTGCGCGGACCGTACGGGAAGGGCAAGCCTCATATTAGTGCCAGTTAGAGGTGCCAAATAAGTCCAAATTTTTTTCATAGGCGGGAAGACAAATGCTTTGCCCAGTATTCCACCGATTGGGGCCGCCCCAACAGAAACCCCTGCGCCTTCGTAATTCCCAGATCAAACAACGCATCGCGCTGCGCCTCCGTTTCCACACCTTCGGCAATAATCTCAAATCCCATGCTGTCACGCATGGCGACCAACCCTTTAAGAATTGCTGTATTTCCACCCGATCCAACGTGCGAAACAAAACTGCGATCTATTTTCACAATATCAATGGGGTATTCCACCAATCGTTCAAGGTTGGAAAGGCCAGTACCAAAATCATCCAAAGCCACCCGCACACCCGCGTCACGCAATCCGTGCAACAACCTGCGGGTACGGTCTGGATTGGCGATCACGGCACTTTCGACAATTTCAAAAACGGTATTGTGCGGGTTCAAACCCGCGAGCAACTGTTCCACCCAATCTGAACTGGTTTCCACCGTACGACTGAGAAAACTGGATGATATGTTCCATGCGCAAAACATTTCTGGGTTCATGTCAATAAACGTGGACGCAACTTTGTTCGCAGCATCAATGGGCGGGCGCAAATTCACACCGTAATTGGATGTCATGATGTTTAAAAACTGGTCCGGGCCCAAAACAGATCCATCCGGTTTCACCCAACGGATTAATCCTTCTACACCCACCGCTTTGGATGTATTCAAATCAAAGATCGGCTGAACAAAATATTGAACCTGCCCATCGGCAAGGGCTTGTGACAAATCTTCGACCGTCGTTTTGGTTTGCCGTTCTGTCAGCTTTCTCAAAACTTCCATATCGGTTGAGGCCACCAAATTTCGCCCTCTGGATTTTGCTTCATACACGGCGGCATCTGCAACCAACAAAGCATCCACCAACGATTGATCAGCGGCCATAACCGTGGCCCCGATACTGGCGGTGCGGCGCACTGGAATCCCATCGACCACCACTTTGGCTTTTGCAACGGCTTCGCGAAATCGTTCACCGGCTTGGGTGGCTTGTTCTAAGTTGCAATTGTGCAAGAACACGCAAAACTCATCGCCGCCCAAACGCGAAACAAAATCCTTGGGCCGACAGGCATTCACAAGGTTTTTGGCAATTTCAACCAACAAGGCATCCCCTGCCTCGTGCCCATATCCATCGTTAACGGTTTTGAAATCGTCCAAATCGATGAACAGAATTCCATGATCATCGGTGCGATTGGTTTCATCCAAAGTTTCCGCCAAAAATCTGCGTGATTTCGCGATGGTCAGATCATCCAAGTCCACCACTTCTGTGAGACGCTGGTTTTCCAGCCTGATGTCTTGCATTTGTTCACGCATTTTGCGCAGCTGTTTCAAAGCCCACCACAGCATTCCAAGGCAAAAACACACCACAACCGATAAGATAAGCATCATGACCAAATATCCCTAAGGCAGAGGCAATCATGTTGATGCCATTGGGTCAACCATGATGAAACGGACTGTCCTTTTGCTTGTGAGAATCCTCGCAAGGGTCTAGGACCGCCAAAACACGACGGAGGTTACCATGGCCGATTACAAATTTGATACGCTTGCGTTGCATGCCGGACAAAGCCCGGACGCCCGTTTCGGAAGTCGCGCCATGCCAATTCACCAAACCACATCCTATGTGTTCGATAGCACCGAACAAGCGGCCGCTTTGTTTAATATGGAAATCGGTGGTCACATCTATTCCCGTTTAACCAACCCCACGGTTGCGGCTCTGGAACAACGGGTTGCCGCCATGGATGGCGGTGTGGCTGCTGTGTGTACCTCGTCTGGAATGGCAGCGCTTTTTGTGACGGTTTTGGCTTTGTGTTCGGCGGGCGATCATATCGTCAGTTCAAGTCAGATGTATGGTGCCAACATCAACCTGTTTGAACATACGTTGAAACGGTACGGGATTGAGACAACTTTTGTGCCCCCCAACAATCCCATTGCCATCGCAGATGCCATTCGCCCCAACACCAAAATGATTTTCGGAGAAGTGATCGGAAACCCGGGCATGGATATTATGGATGTTCCTGCCGTGGCGAAAGTGGCGCAAAAGGCCGGTATTCCATTGGTCATCGACGCAACCTTCAATACACCATGGATGATCAAGCCCATCGAATTGGGCGCAAATGTTGTCATCCATTCCCTGACCAAATGGATGGCCGGGCATGGGGTTGCCATCGGTGGTGTCGTTGTGGACGGCGGCAATTTTGATTGGGGCCAATCCGATAAATTCCCAATGATGAACGGGCCCCATTTCGGATATCAAAACGTGAACCTGTGGGAAGAATTTGGCCCAGCCGCTTTGTCCATTCGCATTCGCACCGAAGGGATGATGAATGCCGGCCCATGTTTGTCGCCGCAAAATGCATTTTATATATTGCAAGGCATCGAAACCCTTCCATTGCGGATGGAACGCCATATGTCCAACACCGCCAAAATGTTGGAATTCCTGTCTGGCCATGATCAAATCGCTTGGGTCAAACACCCCAGCTTGCCAGATCATCCCGATCATGAAACCGCGCTTCGCCTGATGCCCAAAGGTCAGGGATCGATTATTGCGGCGGGGGTAAAAGGCGGGCGTGATGCCGGCCGGGCGTTTATTGAAAGCGTCGAATTGGCCAGCCATCTTGCCAACGTGGGCGATGCCAAAACGCTTGTCATCCATCCCGGGTCCACCACCCACAGCCACTTGACCGCCGACGCGATGCAGGCGGCCGGATTGACCGATGATCTGATCCGCATTTCAGTTGGGTTAGAAGATTTCGACGATCTGGCAGCAGATTTCGAACAAGCCCTCAAAGCAGCAGGCCGCGTGGCCAAAAAGAATATGGCAGCAGAATAATGCGAATAGACGTCAACGGAACCTCTACCTTTGCCTCAACCGGTGGGCGCGATTTTGATCCATCGGGTGATGTGATTTTGTTCATCCACGGGTCTGGTCAGAACCACTTGGGCTTCATGCTGCAACATCGCTTTTTCGCAAACCGCGGTTATCAAGCGATCACACCGGATTTTCCCGGTCATGGGCAATCGCAAGGCGATGCTTTGACTTCGATCGAAGGCATGGCAGATTGGCTGATCGCCTTTATGGACGCCGCCGGCATCAGCAAGGCGCATATGGCTGGCCATTCCCAAGGGGGGTTGGTCTTGCTGGAACTTGCATCACGGTATCCAGACCGCGTTGCAACCGCCAGCTTTCTGGCGACAGCTTTGGCGATCCCTGTGAATGATTACCTGCTGGGACTTGCTGAAAGCAAAGAACCAAAGGCGATTGCCGCCATGATGGATTGGGGTCATGGCCCGGCTGGCCATTTGCACGACCACACACTGCCGGGAACTTCGCATATGCGATATGGCGCGCAGCTTATGTCATCAAACCAACCGGGGGCTTTGTTCGCTGATTTATCTGCATGCGCTGCCTACGACGCGGGTTCAGCCGCGGCGGAAAAGATCACCTGCCCCACCCTGTGCATCTTGTCTGGCGCTGACAAAATGACCCCCGCAAAGGCCGGGCGTGCCTTGCATTCCGCCTTGGGGGGGGAATTGGTTGAATTGCCGGGTGCCGGCCACATGAACATCACAGAATCCCCGTTTGAGGTGAACATGGCATTGCGCGCGTTTTTGGACAGCAACATATAAACTGTTCGGTTGGCAGGAACATGCCGCCCTCACCTTCTTACACACCTTAAGATTGACCAATCCCATTGTTAATGCGTTAATTAACGCATTGGTTGTGGTGGAGGCGTTTATGATTGTTGAACTGATCTTTTTGGCCATTTTGGGCCTGGCGTTGGGCGGCGACGAAACCCAGGCAGATTTTGAAGAAGACGAAATCAGCGATGCTGACCAAGACTCCACTTCAAACATTTCAGACACGCCATCGGAAGATACAGAACCCGAACCACAGCCTGACGACACAGCACCCGATACCACAGATGATCAAACCACTGACCCAAACGCACAAGATGACACCCCGCCAGACACCTTAGAATTCATCGTCGAAGAAAATGAAGACGGGTCTGTGACCATCGATCTGGCCGAAGGACAGTCAGGGCAATTGATCGCAATTAAACACTTCGACACATATTATAACCTCTCCAACGGTAAAACGAGCAGTAGCGCCAGCCTTGGCTTTTACCATTTGCCCGAAAACCAAACCTTCGGTGTGGACGGGTACGGTGGGCAAAACAGATACACTCTGGACGATGTGATTGCAGAAAACGGCCTGACCTTAATCACTGAATTTGACCTGGGATCAAAAGCCCCGGGTGAGGACGTGCCGGATTGGACCGAATCACCAACACTTAACGTTCCCGAAGGCACCCCGATTTACCGCGTAGAAAGCCAAGGGTTCGATATCCATGTTGAAGCAAGCCTGGTGCAAATCGACGAAACCTTTTCACCTTTTGAAGAAGTCGTGCCAGCCCACACGGGTACATCCGATTTAGAAATGCCCCCTGTGGACTTTACAGTATCCGAAGATGACGATGGAACGATCGCAATATCTTTGGACGAAGGTCAAACCGGCAGCATTATCGCGTTAAAAATCGATTCCATTGACTATGATAGCACTACTGCTGCGTTAGCGACGCAACTCCAGTTTTATCACCTCCCAGAGACTCAAACTTTCACCACCGATCCCGTTTGGTCTGGACAAGATTTGACGTTTGAAAGTGTTATTGATCAAGAAAACCTGACTTTGCTTGCAACATTTGATTTAGGCGAAATCTTATATGATCGCGATAATTACGAGGGTTCCTTCACCACGCAGGACAACCGGGTGGAACCGCCATCAATATCCGTTCCACAAGACATTCCAATTTATCGCCTTCAAATCAGTGAAATCGACGGCCACACATATAATACTGTGCTGCAAGAAGATGAAACGTTTTCACCCTTTGAAGAAGTTATTCCAACGCACTTTGGGGTGCCAGCAATAGATGCCAGTGATGGAATCACCAACGGAACGAACAGCAAAGACTGGATTATTGCGTCTGAAAACAGTCAGGCCACCACGTTGAACGGTTTGGGCGAAGATGACCGCATTGAAGTTGGCGCAACCGATATATCTGTTTTTGGGGGTTCCGGTGATGACAGGATAACAGGGCTTATTTCCCAAGATCGGGTCTATGGCGGGCTGCAATCTGATCTGATTGATTCAACGGTGCACGGCGACGCAGGGGATGATGACCTTTGGATAAACTCTGGTGCGTCAGCGTATGGTGGAAATGGTGACGATGCAATTTGGGCAAGTTCTGACACCGATCCCGTTCTGGCTTACGGCGGCGAAGGCGGCGACCAAATCTACCTTGGTGGATTCAAGGCAACAGGCTATGGCGGGGCTGACAACGACACGTTCAACATCGGCAAAGGCGCAACCGGTTATGGCGGCAGCGGCAATGACTACATGAATCCGGAACGCAACGGGACAGCGTTCGGGGGGGACGGCGACGATCGCTTTCATGTCGTGAATTTCTTTAGGGATGAAGGGGCAGCGCCTGAAGTAACGGGTGGCGCCGGGTCTGACAGATTTGAAGCTTTGGTTCGAAACCCTGTCCAGGATGAGACCATTGATTACTTGCACATTGCAGACTTTGACATCGCAGAGGACGTCCTGGTAGTAGGCGCATGGGGCCCAGCTGACGTCGTTTCGATTGACGCACAAGAAGCTGCAGATGGCAGTCATACCATTGTAACCATCGAATTTGGGGCGCAATCGCAGGGTGGCTCGTACTTGGATGGGCCAAGCTATGCTACGATACGGTTGGATGGGGTAACTGATTTCGACCTAAATACAGTTGTGATCCAGTGAAACCGCAGCTACGCCTGCGAAAATCTTTGCGGGAGTAGCTGACATGACATTCAAAAACATCGCCGTCATCGGCGCAGGCACCATGGGGTCCGGCATTGCGGGCCAAATCGCCAACGCGGGCCACAACGTGCTGTTGCTGGACCTTTCCACAGATGCCACCGATTACGCATTGGAACGGCTGCAAAAATCTGAACCCGCCCCTTTGCACCAACGCAGCAATGTCAACCGGATCACATGTGGCACCATTGATGATGATTTTGCCAAACTGGCGGACTGCGATTGGATCGTAGAAGCCATCGTCGAACGGCTTGACCTGAAAAAAGCACTCTATGCCCGGTTGGAAGAAACAGTCGGCCCCGATTGCATCGTCACGTCCAATACCTCCACCATTCCGATTTCACTTTTGGTGGAAGGTCGCACCAAAGCCTTCCAAGAACGCTTTGCCATCACCCACTATTTCAATCCCGTGCGTTACATGCGCCTTCTGGAACTGGTGCGCGGCGAACACACCAGCAACGATGTCATGGACCGCCTGGCCCATTTCAACGACGAAGTATTGGGCAAAGGTGTGGTGTCTTGCAACGATACCCCTGGTTTCTTAGGCAACCGTGTCGGTGTCTTTGCCCTGCAGGTTGGGATGGATGAGGCGTTCAAACAAGGCCTGACAATTGAAGAGGCAGACGCATTGATGGGCCGCCCCATGGGCATTCCCAAAACCGGTGTCTTCGGCCTTTATGACCTAATTGGTGTCGATTTGATGTCCGACGTTGTCGACACCCTTGGGGACATCTTGCCCGAAAATGATGTGTTCCATGCCGTGGGCCGATCCAACAATCCCGCGAATGGCTTGATCAATCAAATGATCGCCGATGGGTTCACCGGCCAAAAATCCGGCAAAGGTGGTTTCTATCGCGAAGACGACACCGTCGCCGTAAACCTCGACGGCACCACCCGCCCCCGCGTCAAAGACTTGCCCCCCGCGGCCCAGCGCGCGGCGGAACTGATGCAGGCCTCCCAAGAAACCCTGCCCTCTATGATCGATGGCGAAGGGCCACACACAAGGTTTGCCCGCAACTTCTTGGGCCGGGTGCTGTCTTATGCTGCGCACCTGATCCCAGATGTGACCACGACACCCCAAGACATCGACGATGCCATGAAAATGGGCTTCAACTGGATCCGCGGTCCGTTTGAAATGATCGATGCTCTTGGCGCCGAAACGGTCGCCGCCTTGGCGACAGAGGCAGGGGCAGAAGTACCCATGGCCCTCGCGGCCAGCATTGAACACGGTCCGTTCTATGTAGCTAATGGCGGCATGCTCAACGTGCGCACCTTTGACGGCACCCCAAATCTTAAGCCGGTTCAATTGCCCGAAGGCACCCAGCGTTTTTCCCTCACCCGACGCACGCTGACTCCCATGGCCCAAAACCGCGCGGCGTCGCTTTGGAACTTGCCCGGTGACATACGCTTGGTCGAATTTCATTCCAAGGCCAACGCCCTGACCGGTGAAAGCATGAAAATCGTTGCTGCCGCCGCCGAAAACCCCGGCAAAGGTATCCTCATCCATAACGACGCACAGCATTTCTCAGCAGGTGTTGATCTGAATCGCTTTGCTGATTTTATCGACCGCGAAGCTTGGGATGAAATGGACAGTTTCCTCAATGATTTCCAACAGGCCGTCGCAAAGTTGAAATACTGCAATGCCCCGGTTATCGGCGCCCCATCTGGCCTGTCCCTGGGTGGCGGGTTTGAGGTGCTATTGCATTGCGATGCCTTACTCATCCACGCCAACACTGTTCTTGGCCTTGTTGAATCCGGCGTGGGCGTTGTTCCCGGCGGCGGCGGCGTGAAAACCACCTTTGAACGCTGGTCCGTAGGCAACTCCCCAGAAGACGCCGCTTGGAACGCTTGGATGCAAGTGGGCTACGGCAAGATGGGCGAAAGCCCGGAACAAGCCACAAAACTCCGCTACTTCTTGGCTGATCGTGATCGCAGTGTGATGAACCGCGACAAGCTGATCACGCAAGCCAGCGCTTGGATTGCGAAGATGGGCCAAGATTACACCCCGCCCACTCCGCAAACCTATACCCTTCCCGGCAAAGCGATCTTGCAAAAGATGGACGATTTCATGTCCGATGGCGTGGCCAAAAAATGGTTCCTGCCCCACAATAAAACAACAGCCATGGAAATCGCCACAATCGTTGTGAATACAGACAGCGATGAAGAACTAATCGTCACCGAACAAGATATGTTCGACCGCGAACGCGCGGCTTTCCTGCGCCTGGCTAAAACACCCACAACGAAAAAGTGGATCAACGCCATGCTTGCAGGCGAAGATCGGGATTAATCCATCATCCTTTTGCCCAAAATACTCTGGGGTTTGCAAAGGGGCAACGCCCCTTTGCCGCGCCCGCGCAGGGCAAAATATCATGCGCGGGGCCAATGGCCCCGCTCAATTCAATCACCCATCCACGCGGATATTGGCGTTTTTCGGGTCATAGGGGCTGTCTTCCACAACCTCAGCATCGTAAAGCGCGTCAAACATTTTGACCTTCAGCTTGGTACCCGGCTCCGCCAATTCTGGCGTCAGATATCCCATGCCGATGGATTTCCCAAAAACAACCGAATACCCGCCAGATGTCAGGCGCCCCACACGCGTTTCGCCATCATAAAGCGCCTCGCGGCCCCATGGGTCTGCGCCTTCTGGCCCGTCAATCAACAAGGTACAGCATTTCACACGGACGCCTGTTTCTTCCAACTTATCTTTGCCGTTAAAGTCTTTCGACAAATCGACAAAACGTGGCAGGTCAGCCTCAAGCGGGGTTGCATCGCGGCCCAACTCAGTTCCAAACGCGCGATATGATTTTTCCTGACGCAGCCAGTTCTGCGCCCGTGCGCCCACCAGCTTCATCCCATATTTTTCACCGGCTTTTTCCAGCAAATCGAACAAATAGTTCTGCATTTCCATCGGGTGGTGCAATTCCCACCCCAATTCACCGGTATAGGCAACACGGATCGCATTGACCGGGCACATGCCCAATTCGATCTGTTTGGCCGACAACCACGGGAACCGCTTGTTTGACAGGGCTGTCGCCGGATCCGGATCGCTGATCACCTCTTTCAACACGTCGCGCGATTTTGGCCCTGCGATTGCAAAGACGCCCCACTGTGTCGTCACGTCCTGAATTTCGATGTACCCAAATTCGTCCATCTTGTCTTCAGCCGCTTTGCGCAGGAAATCAGCATCGTATTCTGTCCAGGCGCCGGCGGATACCAGGTAATAGTTATTCTCGCCATTGCGTACGATTGTGTATTCGGTGCGTGTGGTGCCATGACTTGTCAGAGCATAGGTCAGGTTGATGCGACCCACGCGCGGCAACTTGTTACATGTGAACCAATCCAAAAACGCAGTGGCACCGGGCCCTTTTACAACGTGCTTTGTAAAGGCCGTTGCATCAATCAGGCCAACCCCATTGCGGATGGCTTCTGCCTCAGACTTTGCATATTCCCACCAAGCCCCGCGACGGAATGACCGGCTGTCATGGTCAAATGTGTCTGGTGCATCCAGCGGGCCGAAATAGTTCGGGCGTTCCCAACCGTTGACCCAGCCAAACTGCGCACCACGTGCTTTTTGCCGATCATAGGCCGGTGCCGTACGCAACGGGCGGCAAGCTTCGCGTTCTTCATCGGGATGGTGCAGGATGTAAACGTGCTCATAACACTCTTCATTTTTGCGTGCTGCAAACTCTGTTGTCATCCAGTTCTGGCTGTACCGTTTGGGATCAAGGCTGGCCATGTCGATCTCGGCTTCGCCATCGACCATCATTTGCGCCATGTAATATCCGGTACCGCCGGCCGCGGTGATCCCAAAGCTGAACCCTTCGGCCAACCACATGTTACGCAAGCCCGGTGCCGGACCCACCAAGGGGTTTCCATCAGGGGTGTAACAGATCGGACCATTGAAATCATCTTTCAAACCGGATTCCGCACATGACGGCACACGTTC
>JAHDCF010000020.1:14554-39349 GCA_020630015.1 Planktomarina sp.
TCTTTGGTTTGCGCCATGCGAAGGTTGCCCACCACCGCAAACCCAGCGTTCAAACCTGTTTCGGCTTCCAACTGCTTGTAAAAATCAACCGAATATTTGTGAATATGGGTTGTTGCGTAAGACATATTGAACAACGGCAAAAGGCCCGCCGCGTGCCACGTCGAACCCGACGTCAACTCATCGCGTTCAATCAGCATCGTGTCCCAACCGCGCTTACCCAAATGATAAGCGATTGAGGTACCAACTGCACCCCCACCAACAACAAGCGCTTTGACGTGCGTTTTCATTTCAACGATTCCCTCCGATGGTCCATTTCGATGTAACGCTTTGCATCAATCAACGGATAAGAGCACCCGACCAGCATTGTGCCAAAACCGACTTTGCGAATCGTGCCAACCAGATCCATCGCAAAGATTGTTAAATTTAACGTTTCACCAAAAGCTTACCGCCTTTAGGTTGTATTTCACTCTGAAATCCAAAGCCAACTCCCCAAAAAGCGCAAGAATTCGCCGAAAATGACCGAATTCACCTTTGGAGTTGCACGAACCCAGTCAAACGAATTTCTTGCACAAAATTGTTCTTCAGTGATGAGGTTTCGAAATGCCACTCTTTCAAATGTACGACGTGATCTGCGTCAATGGTCCGTCGCCAACCAACGGTGATGTTATTGATGTAACCGGTGCCACCGTATTGGACCCTGTTGCTTGGGACACCGGCGCCAATCCAACAAGTGGTGCCCCACAGGCAACCGTTGGCACCCAATTCAACGGTGAAAACATCGTCCAAACTGGTGGCATCAAAACTGCAGTCACAGATTGTAATGGGGACACAACTGGCGTTGAATTCCTATTCAACTACATCACCACCGATGCTGGAAATACGTATTACTTTCCGCCAGATTCATTGGGCGATATCGAATTACAATCCATCACCACCGCGAGTGTGAATTCGAGTTTGGTGAACACCATCGAAGGTGTTGGGGATGACAATGACCAAACTGTTTGTCCAACGTCCCCTCCATGCTTCACCCCTGATATGCCGATCGAAACGCTGCATGGCCCGGTGAAGGCGGGTGAATTGCAGATCGGTGATATGGTCAGAACATATGACAACGGATTTCAGGAAGTTCAGTTCATATATCGCCGCAAAATGAAGGCAGAAGGGGCTGCAACGCCGGTCCTTTTCAAAAAGGGTGCCATCGGCAACACAGAAGATCTGCTTCTGAGCCAACGCCACCGGATGTACACAGGCAGCCTGCCAGAGGAACTGAGATCACAACTGAAAGGCGCGCAAGACAATTTGTTGCAGGCCGTGCAGTTCTGTAACGGATCAACAGTGCGCTTGGCACCAGAAGTGGGCGAAGTTGAATACATCCAGATCATGTTTGAAAACCATGAACTGTTGTATTGCAACGGCACAGTTTCAGAAAGCTGGCAACCAACGGCAAGCGCATTGCGCGGTGCACCGGATGTTGCAGAAGAACTGATGATGATCTTCCCTGAAATCGCCATGCGCCGTGCCTTTATGCCAGGCGCACAAGCGCGCGACGAAGTGCGCTTAAAGTCAGAGGCGGCTTAACACTCTTCAAAGAAAGAATACGGGGCAAGTTTCAAATGTTTGAGACTTGCCACCACCCATTCTTCGAATTCCCAAAACAATGCGCAAATTTAATGCGATTTCGCGCACCCTATCGCTTCGTATCGCTCAAATGTATTTGTCATTAATATTCGACAAACGCTGAATGCGTGCATGCCGGTTTTCCAACGAAGCCTCTGCATCAACGACACTCAGTGCAGCAGATTTAAAGATTCGCAGTATTTCAAGTCCTCCATCCAAACAATGCAGGGTTGTAGCGAAACTAAAAAAGATGCGATTTACCCACGAAACCAGCGATTTCTTGCCCAAATTGCGGCCCATTTTACCAATATGTGTCGATCACAGTCCATTGTCGTCACTTTGGGCGCGAGTTTTTTTGATGAATATGAAGGTTGACAACTAATGCCCACATTCGAAATCTACGATGTCTTCTGTGTTAATGGTCCCGCTCCGACAAACGGTGCAAATATTGACCTTGCCGGTGCGACTGTACTTGACCCTGTTTCGTTTGAAGCAGACGCCAATGCCAACGGTGATCCCTATGCGACCGTCGGGGGTACCACCGGGAATATCTTCAATGGTGAAAATATCACCCAAACCGGTGATATGAAATTTGAATATGTCGATTGTGAAGGCAATACTGGTGAAGGCTTCGGCAACTACATCACAACAGATGCAGGAAATACTTACTATCTGCCTCACGACAGCATGGGTGACATCACATTTGATTCAATCACCACAACCAGCATAAATTCATTTAGACAAAACACAATTGAAGGCGCGCTGGTGGACGATGACCAAACTGTTTGTCCAACGTCCCCTCCATGCTTCACCCCTGATATGCCGATCGAAACGCTGCATGGCCCGGTGAAGGCGGGTGAATTGCAGATCGGTGATATGGTCAGAACATATGACAACGGATTTCAGGAAGTTCAGTTCATATATCGCCGCAAAATGAAGGCAGAAGGGGCTGCAACGCCGGTCCTTTTCAAAAAGGGTGCCATCGGCAACACAGAAGATCTGCTTCTGAGCCAACGCCACCGGATGTACACAGGCAGCCTGCCAGAGGAACTGAGATCACAACTGAAAGGCGCGCAAGACAATTTGTTGCAGGCCGTGCAGTTCTGTAACGGATCAACAGTGCGCTTGGCACCAGAAGTGGGCGAAGTTGAATACATCCAGATCATGTTTGAAAACCATGAACTGTTGTATTGCAACGGCACAGTTTCAGAAAGCTGGCAACCAACGGCAAGCGCATTGCGCGGTGCACCGGATGTTGCAGAAGAACTGATGATGATCTTCCCTGAAATCGCCATGCGCCGTGCCTTTATGCCAGGCGCACAAGCGCGCGACGAAGTGCGCTTAAAGTCAGAGGCGGCTTAAGCCCCACATCACGATCAATCAGGGCGGATGCGCCCTGATTTTGCCCAATTTGCAGCGTATTTTTGATCACTTTTGGGTCTATCCCCGCCAATAAGATCGATCTTTGTGCCAATTTTGTGGTTGAGCTGCGTCAGATGAAACAGTTTCTTTGGGCCCTTTGCTGTCTCCTTTTTGCAAATACTGCTGCGGCAGAAATTGCAAAAGGTCCTGTGACCAATCTTCCCATCCCTCGTTTTGTGTCTTTGAAAGCTTCCGAAGGGAATATGCGGCGTGGGCCGTCCTTGACCCACCGGATTGATTGGGTTTTGACCCGACGCAACATGCCACTGCAGGTTATCGCGGAACACGGGCACTGGCGCAAAGTGATGGATATGCACGGCGCAGGTGGTTGGGTGCATTATGCCCTGTTGTCAGGAACGCGCACCGTGGTCATCATGCCGGACTTGTTGGAAGTATACGCAAAGCCTGATCGCCGTTCCGAAGTCCGCGCCCGGTTCGAAGGCGGTGTCGTGGCCCGTTTGGGGGAATGCAACCTTTATTGGTGTCGGCTTTCGGCCGAAGGATACAAGGGTTGGGCCCCGAAAACCGATGTTTGGGGCGTATATCCAGACGAAATTCGCGACTAACGAAACCCTGCTGTTATCCCAATCCCCGATTTTGCAACAACGCCGTTGCATCGGGCATACGGCCGCGGAACTTTAGGTACAAATCTTCGGCATCCTCGCTGCCGCCTTTCGATAAGATATGATCGTGCAAGGCCGCAGCCCGGTCTGCATCAAATGCGCTTCCTGCCTCTTTGAAACTGTCGAACGCATCCGCATCCATCACTTCGGACCACATGTAACTGTAATACCCGCTGGAATACCCATCCCCGGCAAACACATGTGCAAACTGCGGGGTGGCATGGCGCATACGAATGGCAGGCGGCATATCGATGGCATCCAAAACCTGGGCCTGTTTGGCCATGGGATCTGCCGGCGCCGTCCCTTCATGAAAGGCCAAATCAACAAGGGCAGAGGCAACATATTCGACCGTTTGAAAACCCATATCAAATGTCGCCGCACCCAACATTCTTTTCAACAAATCCTGTGGCATCGGTTTGCCAGTTTCCGCGTGAACCGCAAATTTTGACAAAACCTCAGGAACCTCTAACCAATGTTCATAAAGCTGACTTGGCAGTTCCACAAAATCACGCGCCACCGACGTGCCAGATACGCTGGCGTAATCCACATCACTCAGCATCTGGTGCAATGCATGCCCGAATTCATGAAACAAGGTGCGCGCATCATCAAAGCTTAACAATGCAGGCTGCCCCTCTGCGGGTTTGGCAAAATTACATACATTGAGGACAAGTGGGGTTTGCAACTTTGGTTTGCGCGCTTGTGATCGAAACGCGGTGCACCACGCACCGGATCGTTTTGATCCGCGGGCGAAATAATCTCCCATAAATACCGCCACATGCTTGCCATCACGGGTGACTTCCCATGCGCGGGCATCCGGGTGATACATCGCAACATCCAGCGCCTTGAACGACAAACCAAACAAGCGGCTGGCGCAATCAAAGGCCGCGTCAATCATATTATCCAATTGCAAATATGGCTTCAGTTCTGCCTCGTCCAAATCATGTTCGGCTTTGCGGCGGCGTTCTGCGTAAAAACGCCAATCCCACGGTTCCAGTGGGCCGTTGATCCCGTCTTGAACCATCAAATCTTCCAATACTTGTGCATCGGCTATGGCCGCCGTACGTGCCGGGGCCCAGACTTGCATCAACAAATTCCGCACCCGATTCGGGGTTTTGGCCATTTCAGTTTCCAACTTGAAATCGGCGAAACTTTCATAGCCAAGCAAATTTGCCCGTTCCTGTCGCAAAGACAGGGTTTCAGCGGCGATGGCGCGGTTATCGGTTTCACCCCCATTTGCGCCCCGGGCCACCC
Organism: Planktomarina sp.; assembly: GCA_020630015.1. GTDB lineage: Bacteria > Pseudomonadota > Alphaproteobacteria > Rhodobacterales > Rhodobacteraceae > Planktomarina. Next base: position 19,468 of record JAHDCF010000020.1, read on the forward strand.
ATGCCTCAAACGCGGTTTTGCGAAGGTCACGCCGGGTGGAAAATTGTAAAAAAGGCACAATCAAAGATCGTGACAGGGTGACCACAGGCCCGTCTTGCCCCTTTTCAAGGCCTGCGGCGCGCGCGGTGGCAATCACGAATTCGGGCAAACCGTCCAGATCATCTTCACCCAAGGGCATAAACCAAGATCGTTCATCGGCCAAAAGGTTCTGGGTGAACTGCGTGCCAAGGGCGGCCAAACGTTCTTTCACCGCTTTCATCCGATCGGCGTCGGGGCCTTTCAGCTGTGCACCGCTGCGCACAAATCCGCGCCGCGACAACATCAAAACGCGCATTTGTTCAGCGCTCAAACCCAAAGAATCCCGGCGTTTCCACAGATCGTCGATCCGGGCAAACAGGGCTTGGTTGGACGACACTTCTGCCCCGTAGGTTGCGAATTTTGCAGAAAACTCACGCTGCAACTCTTCGCGTTTGGGCGTGCTGTCAGCACCGGCAAGGATGAAAAACAATGACGCCACCCGCCCAAGATCATCTTCGGCGTGTTCCATTGCCTCGATCACATTTTCAAATGTCGCGGGGCGCGTATCGGCGGCAACGGTGTTGATGCCCGCGCGTGCTTGGGCCAATGCCGCATCCAGCGCGGGGGCGAAATCATCGTCCGTAAACGTGCCAAAGGGCGGCATATCAAAAGGGGTGTTCCAAGGGTCAAGCAGGGTCATGGGATCCTCCGCAAATGGGGCAATCGGGGTTTTTCTTTATCGTCAGAACACGCGACGTGGCATAAAGCGCGTCATAAAGATACAATCGATCCAGCAATGTATCACCAGCTTCGGTTATGTGCTTTACGGCCTCAGCCGCCATCATGGAACCAATGATACCGGGCAGTGGTGCAAACACACCTGCATCTGCACAGCTTATGGCGGCATCACCACTGGGTGCGATCGGAAAGGCACATGTGTAACATGCGCCCCCCTTGGCTGGATCAAACAAGCTGACGGTGCCATCCCATTGGCCCAACGCCCCACTGATGAGGGGTGTTTTCGTGGCAACCGATGCCGCGTTCACAAGATGGCGGGTTTCGAAATTGTCTGTTCCGTCCAAAACCAAATCATAATCTTGCATCATTTTTTCCGCGATGTCTTTGGTCAGACGACGTTCAAAGGCATGCACGGTAATATGTGGGTTGATGCGGTGTAAATTATCGACCGCAGATTGCACCTTTGGCCGACCCAGATCCTGATCGCCGTGCAACACTTGTCTTTGTAAATTACTGATGTCGACAACATCATCGTCGATCACGCCCAGCGTTCCAACACCCGCGGCCGCAAGATAGATCAAAACCGGGCTGCCCAAACCACCCGCGCCAATCACCAGAACACGGGCCTGTTTCAGCTTTTTCTGTCCAACACCGCCAATGTCACGCAGCACCATGTGGCGGGCATATCGATCAAGTTCTGATTCAGAAAAAGTTGGCTTGGGTACGTCTGCGCCTTGGGTCGGCTCCACCGGCTGTTGTTTGGATCGCAACCACCGCAACCCCTGCCGATAGATCAAGATCAAGCCACCAAACGCGGCCAGCATCGCCCAAAGCGCAGCAGACCCGCCCGTGTTTTCACGCACTGGATGTCCATTGGGCAAAATCAAATGCAACGCAATCACTACGGCAAACAAGAAACCGATCATGATCCACCGCTGTTGCCGCGGCGCCTTCATGGCCGCGCCTATGCCCCAAAGGGCCGCACACATGGACAGAACCAATATCACTTACGACACGCCCGTTGATCCAAACCCACCTGCCCCGCGATCGGTGTCGGATAAGGCCGCCACGTGATCAAACCGGGCTTGCACGACGGGGGCCAAAACCAGTTGTGCGATCCTGTCCCCGTGGGCAATATCGAATGAGGCATCCCCCAGATTCAACAAAATCACCCCCAAAGGACCGCGATAATCGCTGTCGATTGTGCCGGGTGCGTTGGGAATGGTGATCCCCTGTTTCAAAGCCAATCCTGATCTGGGGCGCACCTGCAATTCATATCCCTGTGGGATTGCCACGCGCAGACCCGTTGGCACCAAGGCCCGCTGCCCCGGGGCCAATGTAATTGTCTGCCGATTGGCGAAATTGGCGCGCACATCCGCCCCGGCAGAACCCTTTGTTTCATAAGATGGCAAAGCCACAGATGTATCGGCGCCGTCATCCCAAACAAATTCAACCGATATGGTCATGCGATGGCCTTCGCAATCCGGTCCGCCAAACGCGTGGCAACCTGGGCTTTGGGCATATCGGGCCACGCTTCAGCCCCATCTTCATCAATCAGCGTCACTTGATTTCGCGCGCCCCCCATGATGCCCGTTTCCGGGGACACATCGTTGGCCACAATCCAATCGCATCCCTTACGCGCACGTTTGGCCGTGGCGTGGGCGATCACATCATCTGTTTCTGCGGCAAATCCAACCACAAGCGCCGGGCGGTTCTTACCTTGGCTGATGGTTGCCAAAATATCGGGGTTTTCGGCAAAGGACAAAACCGGCAGATCGCCCTTAGCATTCTTTTTGATCTTTTGATCAGCAGCATCTGTTACACGCCAATCTGCAACCGCCGCCGCACACACCGCTGCATCCACGGGCAAAAGGCTTTGCACCTGATCCAGCATCTGTTGCGCCGTTTCAACCTTGTGAACTGTGACCCCCGCAGGCGGCGGAACATCGGCCGGTCCGGTGACAAATTCCACCGTTGCACCCAAATCACGCAACGCTGCGGCTATGGCCGCCCCTTGCGCCCCAGAGGATCGGTTGGCGATATATCGCACGGGATCAATCGGTTCATGGGTCGGGCCTGATGTTACCAAAACCCGTTTTCCCAACAACGGACCATCCATCAGGGCGGTTTCCAACGCCATCAAGATATCGGGAACCTCGCTCATGCGGCCGGGGCCAAATTCGCCACAGGCCATGGGCCCTTCCTCGGGCCCGACAACGGTTACCCCATCCGACATAACCGTCTGCAAATTGCGTTGGGTCGCAGGGTGATCCCACATTCGAACATTCATGGACGGTGCGATCAACACGGGTGTGTCTGTGGCCAACACAAGGGTCGATGCCAAATCATCCGCAACCCCATGGGCCATCTTTGCCATAAAATCGGCACTGGCCGGCACAACCGCAATCAAATCCGCAGATCGGCTTAATTCGATGTGGCCCATCTCTGCTTCGTCGGTCAGATCAAAAAGATCGGTATAAACCTTGGATGCAGACAGGGCAGACACAGACAAAGGCGTGACAAATTGTTGAGCAGCCTTTGTTAAAACAGGGGTGACATCAACACCGCGTTCACGCACGCGTCGGATCAGATCCAATGCTTTGAATGCCGCAATTCCACCCGTGATGATCAAAAGTATACGTTTTCCAGTCATACATATGACCTACGCAGCGGATGCCCATCATTCAAGGGTTTGATCGCACCACACTGCCCACCCCTTAGGCAAAGAACGCCTTCACTTCAGAAGCATCGGATTCAAGCGTTTTGCGCATTTTGGTAAAGGCAGCCGCTTCAAGTTGGCGAACACGTTCTTTGGACAATCCCATCTCTTGACCAAGGCTTTCAAGGGTGCGCGGTTGATCAATCAATTTACGCTCGCGAACAATGAATTGTTCCCGTTCGTTTAAGGCGGCCATCGCCTCTAACAACCATTGGCGCAATTGGGCCAAATCATGGTCGCGTTCCACCTGTTCTGCGGCTTGTTCACTGTCGTCTTCCAGCGCATCAATCCATTCGCGCCCTTCATCCTCTGTGGATTGGGTTGCGTTCAGTGAAAAATCAGACCCCGACAGGCGGCCTTCCATCATCTCAACATCATGCAGGGGGACACCCACTTCAACCGCGATCATCTCGCGCAGGGTGTGACCCTCCAACTTTTCTCCAACTGCTGCTGCTTCACGTTCAAGCCTTGCTTGCACACGGCGCATATTAAAGAACAACGATTTTTGGGAAGACGTCGAACCCGTGCGCACCATTGACCAATTGCGCATCACATAGTCCTGAACCGAGGCTTTGATCCACCACACCGCATAGGTTGAAAACCGGACACCGCGATCGGGATCAAATTTTTCCGCTGCCTTCATCAGGCCAAGACCCGCTTCTTGGATAAGATCGTTCATTGGCGCGCCGTATCGCTTGAACTTGGCCGCCATGGAAATCGCCAACCGCATATATGCTGTGATTAATCGGTGCAGCGCTGCCTCATCCCGCTGATCCCGCCAAGCATATGCAAGGGCCAGCTCTGTGTCTGCATCCAGCAATTCGGCCTTCATCGCAATGCGGGACATTGCTCTGCTATCAAATCCGTCAAAAGCCATGAACGTTCCCCCTTGTCGACGCCCTGTGTTTCCGATCTTTTACACTTGGTACGGGGGCCAATGCGGATTGGATCAAAAAAGATGAAATATGATCAAACGACACTGGTTTTAGGGGGCGCAAGTTCCGGGAAAAGCTTTGTCGCCGAAACACTGATACGTGAAACAAACCTGCCCCGGTATTACATCGCAACGGCGCAGGCCTTTGACGATGATATGGCCGCCAAAATCGAAGATCACAAAACAGACCGCGGATCGGGTTGGATCACGTTGGAAGAACCCCTTGATCTGGCCGGTGCCATTGCGCAAGTGCCCGAAGGATCAGCCATCTTAATCGATTGCGCAACCATGTGGCTGAACAATCTGATGATGGCGGACGCCGATATCGACACCGCAACCGATGCGCTGTTGACGCAAATCAACACCTGCCCCTGCCCCCTTGTGATTGTCAGTAACGAAGTGGGCCTGGGCGGGGTGCCCGCCAACCCCCTTGCCCGATCATTCGGAAGGCTGCAGGGCAAATTGAATGCCCGCCTTGCCGCCGCTGCAGGTAAGGTATTGATGGTCACCGCCGGCCTGCCACAGGTGCTGAAATGACCCATTGGTATTGGGTGCGGCATGGCCCAACACACGCCAAAGCCTTTGCCGGGTGGCGTGATATCCCGGCGGATCTGTCTGACACAGATTTGATTGCACGGGTGGCTGATTTCTTGCCAAGTGATGCGGTTTGCATTTCCTCTGATCTCAGCCGGGCGGTGGACACCGCAACGGCGGTGGCGCCGGGCCGAACACGCCTGCCACATGATCCCAATTTGCGTGAATTCGATTTTGGACATTGGGATGGGATGATCTTTTCTGATGTGGCTGAACGTGATCCTGATCTGTCGCGTGCTTTTTGGGAAAATCCCGGCGATGTGTCAGCACCCGGCGGGGAAAGCTGGAACCAAGCGGCGGCGCGGATAAACACATCCGTTGATCACTTGTCCGCACGCCACGACACAATCATTGCCGTGGCCCATTTCGGCGCAATCCTGACACAGGTGCAACGCGCCATGGGCGTCACCCCGTATCAGGCGCTGGCCCATAAGATCGATAACTTTTCCATAACGCACCTGAGCGTCGATCAGGGTGTTTGGTCCGTGAATACCATCAATCACTTGCCGTGATAGCCCCATCACAAAAATGAATTTTGGCAAGAAACGATCCGCATCTATGGTGATGAAATGACCTATGATCTTTATCTTGGCGACAGAACCTATTCCAGCTGGTCAATGCGTGGATGGTTGATGTTTCGCGCCTTCGACATTCCTTTTCGCGCCCATATGGTGGGATTGTACGACGGCACATTGCAACAGGATCTGGCGCATCTGGCCCCGGCCCGATTGGTGCCTGCCATGCGCACACCAGATGGCATTGCGGTGCAAGACACGCTGGCGATGGCGGAAACACTTGCCGAAGACTATCCCGCGTTGTGGCCCAATGATCGGCGGCATCGTGCCTTGGCGCGCGGGATGGTTGCGGAAATGCATTCCGGATTTGGCGCATTGCGATCTGAATGCGCCATGAACCTTGAACACAGCTGGCGTGGCTTTCAAGCCAACGATGATGTAAAAGCCGATGTTGCCCGGATCGATCTGCTTTGGCAGATGGCATTTGATATGTCCGGATCCGATGGATGGTTGTTCGGGGAATATTCCTTGGCCGATGTCTTTTACGCGCCGGTGGCGGCGCGCATCGCCGGGCATGGCTTGGCCGTTTCCGATCAGGCGCAGGCTTATGTTGATCGACAATTGTCGCATGATCTGTTTCGCCAATGGCGGGCGATGGGTCTGACGAAACCATTGGATCCAAAACCCTATCGCCTGCCACTTGAGGAAGGTCCTTGGCCCGGCCCGGCCCCCATCCCCTCAAAGACAGCCCCCCAAGGCCCGTCCGAAAATGCGACGTGCCCATATTCCGGTGATCCCGTCACCGATTATCTGGAAATTGACGGGCGTGTCTTTGGGTTCTGCAATCCATTTTGCCGCGATAAAACCCTGCACGATCCAGCCGCATGGCCCGCCTTTATGGCCATTTACCAATCTTAAACGCTTGCCCCGCTAAAGTTCTGTTAACCAACATGAACAGGGGGCGGTTATGGTGGCGATTACATATTCTGTCGCCTTTGAAGGGGTGGATGCAAAACCGGTAGAGGTTCAATGCGCCGTCGCCCCTGGCCTGCCTGCGTTTCAGGTGGTGGGCCTGCCCAACAAAGCGGTAACGGAGGCAAAGGAACGGGTGCGATCCGCGCTGTCACATCTTTCGATCGCTTTGCCGGCCAAGCGGATAACGGTGAATCTGTCTCCGGCGGATATGCCCAAAAACGGCCCGCATTTTGATCTTCCCATTGCGATGGCGTTGCTAACCGCCCTTGGCCTTATTCCAGAGGATGAAGCGCGCCGCAGCGTGGTCATGGGGGAATTGTCGCTGGATGCAAAGATCATTCCGGTGCCCGGCTGCCTGCCCGCGGCCATGGCCGCGGCAGAAGAAAACCGCCGTCTGATTTGCCCCGATGCATGCGGGTCAGAGGCCGCTTGGGTGGACGCGGCCGAGGTGATTGCCCCCACCGATCTGGGGGCCCTGTTGCGCCACTTTTCTGGGCAAGCCGTGTTGCAGCCCGCCCAACCGGGCAATGTGGCCCCAGCCCGACAAACCAAAGACATGGCCGAGGTCAAAGGCCAAGAACGCGCCAAACGCGCCTTAGAGATTGCCGCCGCCGGGCGTCATCATACCCTTTTGATCGGATCACCGGGATCGGGGAAATCCATGCTGGCCGCGCGCATGCCGGGCATTCTGCCCCCCCTTACCCCGCAAGAGGCACTGGAAACATCCATGATCCATTCCCTTTGCGGGTTGTTGGAAGACGGCGGAATTTCCCGCGAACGTCCGTTTCGCGAACCCCATCACACGTCTTCCATGGCCGCGATTGTGGGGGGTGGGCGTCAGGCCGGACCGGGCGAAATCTCTTTGGCGCATAATGGGGTTTTGTTCATGGATGAATTCCCCGAATTCCCCCGTCAGGTGCTCGAAACCCTGCGCCAACCGATTGAGACCGGCAACGTGGTGGTGGCCCGTGCCAACGCCCACGTGCGGTATCCTTGCAAATTTTTGTTGATCGCCGCGGCGAACCCGTGCCGATGTGGCCATATGGCCGATGCGTCCAAGGCTTGTGCGCGGGCGCCTGATTGCGGGGCGGATTATCTTTCACGCATCTCAGGCCCCTTGATGGATCGGTTCGACCTGCGCGTGGATGTCCCGCCCGTGGCCTTCAGCGATCTGGACATTCCAGCATCCGGGGAAACATCAACGCAGATTGCCACCCGCATACGCGCCGCGCGGGATCTGCAAACCGAAAGATACGCGGATAATCCCGACGTTAACGTAAACGCCGATGCGGAAGGTGCCGTTTTGGAAGAAGCCACCCAACTTGATCCGGAGGGACGGGGGTTTCTAACAACAGCCGCAAATCGCTTCGCCCTGTCGGCCCGTGGTTACCACCGCGTCTTGCGTGTAGCCCGAACCATTGCAGACCTTGCCGGTGAACCGGCCATCAAGCGAAACCACTTGGCAGAGGCAATCAGCTTTCGAATTCCACAAGGTCAGCAGCCAAATCGAAACGTGGCCTAGTTTTCTTTCACATAAGCCTGACCACCGGCTTTGGGTGGGGTGGCTTTGCCGACCAGCCCGGCCAATATCACAACCGTCAGGATATAAGGCAAAGCATCCAACAGCTGGACTTGCACTTTGATGGCCAGATATTTTTCGATCAGATCAGGCCGCAAGGCCAGCGCCTGAAGGAACCCAAACAACATACACGCATACAGCGCATGCCAAGGCCGCCATTTGGCGAAAATCAAGGCGGCAAGCGCGATGAACCCGCGTCCTGCGGTCATCTCTTTTACAAAACCCGCTTGCAATGCAGTGGCCAGATACGCCCCAGCAATCCCGCACAAAACACCACAAATCAAAACGGCAGAATACCGAAGGAACACCACGTTCACACCCGCCGTATCCACGGCTGCGGGATTTTCACCAACCGCCCGCAACCGAAGGCCAAACCGCGTGCGGTATAAGACATACCATGACAAAGGCACCATCAGCAGGGCAAGATAGACAAGGATCGTGTGTCCAGACACCAATTCAGAATAAAGATGCATCATTGGGTTGGCTGACGCTTTTTCAGCCCCTTGTAACGCACCGGGCATATCCAACGTTTCAAACCGCCCAGCGCCCGTCAATTGCGGGGTGCGCCCCCCTTGGCCAAACCAGCTTTGACTGACGACAACCGTCAGACCCGCCGCCAAAAAGTTGATCGCCACCCCAGAAATAATCTGATCCCCACGAAAGGTGATCGAAGCCAAACCATGGACAACCGACATAACAACAGACGCGCCGATCCCAGCCAAAAGCCCCAACCAGACCGATCCAGTCATGGCTGCAACCGCGGCCGACAGAAACGCCGCTGCCAACATCTTGCCTTCAAGGCCGATGTCAAAAATTCCAGCGCGTTCGGAAAACAAACCCGCCAAACAGGCCAATAACAAGGGTGTGGCCATTCTGAAGGAACTGTCGAAAACTTGGACAAGATCAAGAAACATCGCCGCTTATCCCTTATATCCAAGGCTGGCGAAAATCTGGCCCACCAGCATACGAACCATATTGTCCAAGGCCCCTACGAACAGGATGACCAAGGCTTGGATCACCAAGATCAACTCGCGCGGGATCGACGTCCAAAAGCCAAGTTCGGCCCCACCTTGAAACAAGAACCCAAACAACAGGGCCGCCACCAAAACACCAAATGGATGGCTGCGCCCCATCAAGGCAACAGCGATGCCCAGAAATCCTGCCCCTTCGGTAAAGTTCAGGATCAAGCGTTCCGCTTCGCCTTGTGTGGTGTTTACCGCCATCATTCCTGCCAAAGCCCCTGAAATGACCATCGCAATCATGATAATCCATGTGGGTGAAATCCCGGCGTAATTTGCCGCCGTGGGGGATTTGCCAAATGCGCGTATCTGAAACCCAAGGCGCGTTCGCCAAATCAAGAACCAAACCAAAACACAGGCAATCAATGCCAAAAAGAAACTGACATTGGCAGGCGATCCCCGGAACATTTTTTCAAACCCCAAAAGGGCGGACATATCTTGAAATGTTGGAAGATGTGTCGCCACCGGAAAGCTGTCCGTCGCGGGATCCATCGATCCCGGCTTTTTCAGCGTATTCACCAAAAGATAATTCAGCAAAGCCGCCGCAATGAAATTGAACATGATCGTCGTAATCACAATGTGGCTGCCGCGTTTGGCCTGCAAATAGGCAGGGATCGCCGCCCACATCGCCCCAAACAACATGGCCCCTGCCGTTGCGCCCAATATTGCCAGCGTCCAATGGGGCCAAGGAATGAACAAACAAACCAAGGCAACACCCAGGCCGCCCAACATCGCCTGGCCTTCGCCACCGATGTTGAAAAGCGCCGCATGAAACGCCACAGACACCGCCAAACCCGTAAAGATAAAATTGGTGGTGTAATACAGCATAAAGCCCCAGCCAGAGGACCGGAACAACGTTCCATCAATCATCAGCATCAACGCTTCAATTGGTTTTTCGTTGATCGCCAACAACAACAGGGCGGCACAGATCGCTGCGAAAGCAACACTGACAAGGGGGATCAAGGCAACATCGGCCCAGCGGGGGATCGGTTTCATCAGGCGGCCCTCCCGCTCATCCCGGCCATCAGAAGGCCTAGTTCTTTTTCATCTGTGTCTTGGGGCAAGCGTTCGCCCATAATTTTGCCATCAAACATCACGGCAATCCGATCCGCCAAAGACATGATTTCTTCTAGTTCAACACTTACCAACAGGATCGCCTTACCCTGATCGCGCAGGGAAACGATTTGCTGGTGAATAAATTCGATGGCCCCGATATCCACACCCCGTGTGGGTTGACCCACCAGTAACAGATCTGGATTGCGCTCGATCTCGCGGGCCAAAACGATCTTTTGCTGATTACCACCGGAAAAATTCTTGGCGTTCAAAGCCGGGTTTGGCGGGCGCACGTCAAAGCGTTCCATTTTTTCCGCGGTATCTTTTTTGATGGCCGCATTATCCATCAACCAAGCGTTCTTTTGATAGGCAGGATCATGGTGATACCCAAAGGCAACGTTTTCCCAAGCATGAAAATCCATGATCAGGCCTTCGCGTTGCCGATCTTCGGGAACATGGGCAATGCCGCGATTGCGGCGCGATTGGCCATCGCTGTGCTTGCCTGTCAGATCGATTTCAGTGCCGTTCACACGAACAATGCCTGTGGCGGTTTGATATCCGCCCAACACTTCAAGCAATTCCGATTGGCCATTCCCGGCCACACCAGCGATGCCCAAAATCTCACCCGCACGGACGGAAAAAGACACATCCTTTACACGGTGCACCCCTGCGTCATCCACAACGTTCAGATTTTCAACTTCCAAAACTGGGGCACCCACGTTTGCGGGCTTTTTGTCCACACGCAACAACACTTTGCGCCCGACCATAAGCTCTGCCAATTCCTCGGGGCTGGTCTCAGACGTTTTTACAGTCGCCGTCATTTCACCCCGCCGCATCACGCTGACGGTATCGGTGGCATCCATTATTTCGCGCAGCTTATGGGTGATCAAAATGATCGTTTTGCCCTCTTCCTTCAGACGCTGCAAAATCCGGAACAATTGATCCGCCTCTGCCGGGGTTAACACGCCCGTAGGTTCATCCAAGATCAGAATATCTGCGCGCCGGTACAGGGCCTTTAGGATTTCAACCCGTTGCTGCATGCCGACACCGATCTCTTCGATCACGGCGTCTGGATCGACGTTCAATTCATATTCAGCGGCCAGTTCGGTTAACTCTTTGCGCGCTTTGCGCAGGGATGGGGCCAAAAATGCCCCGTCCTCTGCCCCCAGAACGATATTTTCCAGAACTGTAAAATTTTCGACCAGCTTAAAATGCTGAAAGACCATGCCAATGCCCGCTGAAATCGCGGCTTGGCTGTCGGGGATAAGGGTCTTTTTGCCACCAATAAAAATGTCGCCAGCATCTGCTTTGTAAAACCCATACAGGATCGACATCAGCGTGGATTTCCCAGCCCCATTTTCGCCGATAATCCCATGGATGGTGCCGGGCATCACCCGGATTGAAATATCTTTGTTTGCTTGAACAGGCCCAAAAGCCTTTGAAATACCGATCAGTTCGATGGCGGGGTCGGTCATGGGTGATCCAAATACTTGAAAGAAAAAGGGGGCCGCGCAAATCGAAACCCGCGCGGCCCCTGTGTCATTTCAAAATCAGAAGTCCAGCGCAGGGCAGGATTCGTCGCTCATGTAATCATGAACAGCCAATTCACCTGAGACGATCTTCACCTTCGCAGCTTCGACTTTTTGTGTCATTTCTGCAGACACCAAAGATGCGTTGTGTTCATCAACCGCGTATCCAACTCCGCCATTGGCCAAGCCCATGACGTTGAACCCAGTTTCCAAACCCGGACCATCAGAGAATGCGTTGAACACGGCTGTGTCTACGCGCTTCATCATAGATGTCAGAACCTTACCGGAATGCAGATAGTTTTGGTTGCTGTCCACACCGATGGACAAGATACCTTCGTCAGCGGCCGTTTGCAAAACACCAACGCCTGTCCCACCAGCAGCGGCATAAACAACATCAGCACCTTGGCTGATTTGCGCTTTGGTCAATTCAGAACCCTTCACAGGATCGTTCCAAGCGGCAGGTGTTGTACCTGTCATGTTGGCCACAACAGTTGCGTCTGGGTTGGCGGCTTTCACACCTTGGGCATACCCACAGGCAAAACGACGGATCAAAGGAATATCCATACCGCCGATAAAACCAACGGTGTTGGATTTCGATGCCATAGCGGCCATCATACCCACAAGGTAGCTGCCTTCATGTTCGTTGAACACAACCGAACGCACGTTTGGTGAGTCAACAACCATGTCGATGATCACAAAAGATGTGTCAGGGTAATCTTTTGCAACTTCACCAAGCGCAGATGCGAAGGCAAAACCAGCCATCACAATTGGATTGGACCCTGCTTCGGCGAAACGGCGCAACGCTTGCTCACGCTGGGCTTCGTTTTGCAGTTCGATTTCACGGAATGATCCGCCGGTTTCATCAGCCCATTTTTTGGCGCCGTTGAATGCGGCCTCGTTAAAGGATTTGTCAAATTTACCGCCAAGGTCAAAAATAATGGCGGGGTCAGCCAAAGCAGCACCAGCACTCAGCGCCAAAGCAGCAGCGGACCCAAGAATAGATTTCATAAAGCTCATTCGAATTCTCCCAGAAACTTGCGAGGTCTTCCCCGCGGTCGAGCAGATCAGGTGATCAATTCCAAGTTAGCCCGGCAAGGCAAGGGCTGGTCAACCTGATTCTGGGATTATTGGCCGAAAAATTAAGGAATACTTAGGGTTTAGAGTTGGTCGTTGCGTCAACTGTGGATAAGTTTCGGCGCAAAACCAGCGCATCACAGCGATTATCGTCCAAATCTTTGTAATATCCGACTCGACGCCCGACCTGCGAAAACCCAGCGGAATTATACAGCGCTCCGGCGACGGAATTGTTTTCGGCCACTTCCAAAAAGATGCTGTTGGCCCCTGCCGATTGTGCGTGCGTAACAACCTTCGCCAACAGGTGACGCCCCCATCCCTTACCCTGCATCCTTGGGTCGATCGCAATGGTAACGATTTCCGCCTCATCTGTGATCACACGCAAAATGGCGAAACCATAATCAGTTGTCACGATGTGACTGTTGGGATCGTCGTGAAAGGCGGCGAATTCATCCTCTGTCCACATGCGCCGATTTGGGAAGGCCTGCGCATGCAGGGCGGCCATGTCAGCCGCTGTCTTCATTCGACGATCACCGGTGCCTCGATCTTGGATGGTGCGGCATCCGCGGGCTTAAGATACAAAGGGGCTGGTGCCGGGGCATTCGGATCGAACCGGGCGATGGCCAGTTTTGCAACAGCGATACCCGGGGTATGGGCCGATGGACGCGCGGTTTGACCTGTGCGTTCAACCATTTGATCCGCACCTGATCCAACAACATCCCGTTCAATCGCGCACAGATGTGAGGGAAGATCATCTAAATGAAACAACCCAGGGTCCGAAAAATCGGGATGTCCTGCCAAAAACACCTGATCGCGCGGGCCTTTGATGGCGGTTGTCACAAGCCCCTGTTGACCAAACGCAAGTGCATCCAACGACGACACACCCATGGCTGGAAGATCAAGCCCCATCGCCAATCCACGTGCCGCAGATACACCAATGCGAATGCCCGTAAAATTTCCCGGCCCGATGCCCACGCCGATCACCTGAAGATCCGCCCAGCCAAGGCCCGCTTGTGCCAAAATCTTTTCCAAAATCGGGAACAAATGTTGATCTTGCCCCCGTGCCATATCCACATGCACATCCGCCAAAACATCATCATCCGATATCACAGCCGCACTGATGTGCGAGGCAGAGGTATCAAAACCAAGGCTGATCATTGAGAGGCCTTATTCAAAACGTCGCGTCCAGTGCCATCGGAATGTGGCAACCCATCATCTGGCGTGGCCCAATGAAGGGCCTGCCCCGCATGGCAATGCAGGCTGGGCTGCAAATCAGCGGCATCATTTAACACCCCAACCGGAACGTAAATCTGATCCGGCAAATAGGGAAATGTCGCACCAAGGGGTGACCCACATTTTGGGCACATCCAGCGGTGCGCACCGCTGTCAAATCTGGTGCCATCCTCCGCGCCAGAAATTTGAAGTGTTTTGTGATCAAACCCGGCGAACACCGGCGCGGCCGCCCCTGTCCACCGTTTGCAATCTTGGCAATGGCAAAATGTCACCACCAAGGGTTTTGCATTTGACGCGATTGCACACGCCCCGCAATAACATCTGCCAATGGTTTGTGACACCGGGTGATCAGGCGGCCACGGGGCGCACTTCCACCACCTCGGGGATATAATGGCGCAACAGGTTTTCGATGCCCATTTTAAGGGTCAATGTGGACGATGGGCACCCGGCACAAGCACCTTGCATGTGCAAATAAACCACCCCGCGATCGAACCCATGGAACGTGATATCACCCCCATCTTGGGCCACCGCCGGGCGCACACGCGTATCCAACAATTCTTTGATCTGACCAACCACTTGTTCGTCGGCCTCATCATAACTGTCGGAATGGGCGGCGGCGGTCATTTCACCGTCTGCAATCACCGGTTGGCCTGAAACGAAATGTTCCATGATGGCCCCCAACAAAGCGGGTTTGATGTGATCCCATTCCACATCATCGGCTTTTGTCACGGTTACGAAATCAGATCCAAAAAACACACCTGTTGTCCCCTGCACCGCAAACAAACGCTGCGCCAAGGGGGATACGGACGCGGATTCCGCACTTGGAAAATCAGCCGTTCCCATATCCATCACCGTCTGGCCGGGCAGAAACTTCAGCGTGGCTGGATTTGGGGTGCTTTCGGTTTGAATAAACATGGGCGCGACCTTTCTTGGTTGATAAAAGATATGCGAAGCGGGGGGCAAAGTGTCAAGAACTTAGAATTGTTCTAAAACACCCCGCCCCCAAAATTGGCCATCTGTCTTACGCGGGCTGAAGATCATCCGCCGCATCGATCAGGTCTTGCAAATCCAATCGCCGGCTTGAGATCGCCAAATCGCCATTCGCATGGCGTGTCCATTCTTTTTCTGGGCGGTCCCAGCACAATTCAACGCCGTTCCCATCGGGATCTTCGAAATACACGGCTTGGCTCACACCGTGGTCGGCGGCACCGTGAAGTTCCACACCACTTTCAACAACGTTTTTCACCGCAGCGCCCAACGCCGCACGAGTTGGGTAGAGGAAAGCAGAATGGAACAGGCCCGGCGCACGCGATGGTGCGCGCCCTGCCCCTTTGGAATGCCATGTATTCAAACCAATGTGGTGGTGGTACCCGCCGGCTGACAGGAACGCCATGTCGGTGCCTTTTTGCGTGACGTCGAACCCCAGCACATCGCGGTAAAACGCGACGGATCGGTCAAGATCGCTAACCTTCAAATGGATATGGCCAATGCGGGTTTTGGGGTGAACAGTATAAGTCATGAGGGCATCCTTTCAGTGTCGGATTCTTTATCTGAGTATTATTGTCAGGTATTTCAAGTGCCGCCAAAAAATCTGTTTTGTCGGCTGTTTTTGGGCGTTACCCGACCTCGGGTAAGCGCGCACGCGCGATGGCCACATGCGCCTTCACCCCGTGCATCAGCGCATCATCATTAAAATCATACGTTGGGGCATGCAGGGCCGCAGAATGTTCGCCATTCCCGATAAAGGCGAAACACCCCGGAACATATTTTAGGAACTGCGCAAAATCTTCGGATGCGGCCATGGGTTCCGGTCGATCGATAACTCGGTCTGATACCGTCGCTGCGGCGGTTGCATATGCTTCGGCCAACTGAACATCATTCACCAAAGGTACAAATTCACGAGTATAACTGACGGCAACATCAATCCCATAGGACGTCGCAATTCCAGCAGCGATCAATCGCATCTCGGCTTCGATTTTTGCAGATACATTTGCATCGAAATTTCGGGCGTCGCCCAGTACACGCGCGGTACCGGGCAAAGCGTTACGCGTTCCATCCGTCACCAATTCAGTCACAGATACCACCGCCTTATCCATGGGGGACAGGCGTCGTGAAACAATGGACTGCAGTTCCATAACCAACGCGCAGGCCGGCACCATCACTTCGCGCCCCCAATGGGGGGAACTGGCATGTCCACCCTGCCCTATCAGTGTGATTTCGAACAAATCTTCGGCTGACATAATCGCGCCTGCGCGCGTCTCAAAATGACCAATCGGCAGGCCCGGCATGTTATGCAGACCATAAATTTCTTCGAATGGATGGCTGTTCATAAGGCCATCTGCCAACATCGAAAGGGCGCCCTGCCCCCATTCTTCGGCCGGTTGAAAAATGAAACGTACTGTTCCGTCGAAACCACCCTCTTCGGCCAATACTTTCGCAGCACCCAACAGCATTGTCGTATGACCATCGTGCCCACAAGCATGCATAACCCCGTCGTTAGACGAGGTGTAATCCAAACCTGTTGCCTCTGAAATTCGCAACGCGTCCATATCTGCGCGTAACGCGATGCAACGGTTCGATGAACCTTGTGTCAGGGTGCCAATGACACCTGTTCCACCAACACCTTCGGTGACGTCCAAACCGAAGGAACGCAATGTATGTGCAACAAATTTCGATGTTCGGACTTCTTCGAAACCGAATTCGGGATGACGATGCAAATCATGGCGCCAATTGCGCAATTGGTCTTGCAAGGCCGTCCAATCCAACATGCGTTACCTTACCATCCCAATGATCTCATACGTCTTTGCCAAGATCGGTGCGGCGATCTCTCGCCCCCGCTCGGCCCCGCGGCGCAGGATTTTGTCGATCTCAGCTGGATCGTCCATCAGACGTGACATTTCGGCCGAAATCGGGGCCAGTTTCGATACGGCCAAATCGCCCAGCGCGGGTTTGAAGGCGCCGAATTGCTGCCCCCCAAACTCTGCCAACACCGCCTCAGGCGTGCTGTCGGCAAGGGCGGCATAGATGTTCACCAAATTGCGCGCCTCGGGCCGGTCGGCCAGACCATCCACATCTGATGGCAATGCCTCTGGATCGGTCTTCGCCTTCTTGATCTTCTTGGCGATCGCATCCGCATCATCGGTCAGGTTGATGCGAGACATATCGGAAGGGTCAGACTTTGACATTTTCTTCGATCCATCGCGCAAGCTCATCACCCGTGTGGCTGCCCCTTCAATGACAGGTTCTGTAACCGGAAAGAAATCCACGCCATAATCATTGTTGAACTTGATCGCGATATCGCGGGTCAGTTCCAGATGTTGTTTTTGATCTTCGCCCACGGGCACGTGCGTAGCGTGATAGATCAGGATGTCCGCCGCCATAAGCGATGGATATCCAAACAGGCCAAGGGATGCATTCTGCGAATTCTTGCCCGCCTTATCTTTCCATTGCGTCATACGCTGCATCCAGCCCATGCGCGCAACGCAATTGAACACCCAACCCAACTGCGCATGTTCGGGCACTTGGGATTGGTTGAACAAAATGGATTTTTCAGGATCAATCCCACTGGCGATAAAACCAGCGCACAATTCACGGGTGTTCCGTGACAGGGCCTGTGGGTCTTGCCAGACCGTGATCGCATGCAGATCCACCATGCAATACACCGTTTCGAAATCACCGGTGTTTTGCATGTCCACAAAACGTTTCATCGCACCCAGATAATTGCCCAAGGTCAAACCGCCGGATGGCTGAATGCCGGAAAAGACGCGTGGGGTATATTGGCTGGCCATGGCTGGGCCTCCGATCTTGCTGGTCAATTGGGTCGCAATCGCTTAGCTGGGGGGGCGATTGTCGTCAAGGAATGCCCGATGCAAAACCCCAATGCCCCCATCGTGAACACCCTGCCTGCCACCGTGATTTTGGTCTTTTTACCAATGGTATTAATCGAAGGATATTTCGCGGGGGTTGAGGCCGGATTATTCGGATCAAAAGGTGTGCGCGTCTTTTGGATACAGGAATACGGATATTGGCCCGCCGTCACCGAACGTGCCGCCCAAACCGGCGCTTGGGGGATGGATGTCTTGATCCGGTTCTTCAGCTTCAATTTCATCAACATCGATTTTTTGGGCACCATTTTTAGTGGCGTCATGACCTTGGCATTGGGCAAATTCGTCGCCGACAGTTTGGGGGAAATGGCCTTTGTGGCGATCTTCTTTTTGTCGGCCATTTTTGGTGCACTGATTTACACCTTCCTCAGCGCCGAAACCTTTCCGCTTGTGGGGGCATTTCCAGCCGCGTTTGGCCTTATCGGGGCTTTCAGCTTTGTTTTGTTCACGCGGGCGGGTGGGATGCTGACCCATCAATTGCGTGCGTTCCAATTATTGGGCGTGTTGATGGTTCTGAACTGGATCTTCACGTTATTTTTTGGTGCCGCAAACACTTGGATTGCGGAACTGGCGGCGGCGCTTTTTGGCTTTGCAACCGCGGCCCTTTTGCGGCCCGGTGGGGTTCAAATCTTGCTTAATAAGATTCGCCGGGGCTGAATTAACCCATCTTTAATGTTGGTAAATGCAGGTCCATGGCGTGGCCGGTGTACGGGCTGTGTACAGGTTGTGTACGGATTGTGTACACGTCACTGCGGATTTCCCTCAAAAATTAACGGGGCGCGCGTCCCACCAAGATGTTGATGACATGGCCATGGTATCATGGGTGTTTGTCGCACTTATATCATTGAAATAAAAGGTTTTTTGACGAAAAGCGTGTGTTAACGCCGCACACCGCGCTTCATTTCTGCCAGTGAAAACGCGCCCAAGATTTGCCCGGCAAGTGCATAAACAACCATGCCCCCCAAGATAAGCCCGGCCAATGCCAAATACCGCACACCCGCCATCGCAATCCATGGGCCCAACACCATCGCCCCGGCCCAAAGGGCCGCGCCCATCACCAGGCTGGCCAATACGATGCGTGGGGCCCTTTTTTTCAATTGTTGGTCCACCACGGCCGCAGCGCCAAATCGGCGGCTGCCCCACCACAAACAGAGTAACATACCCCACCCGGCCAACGTGGCCCCAATTGCGGCGGATGTGTAACCAACCACCGGGGCCAATCCAATCGCCAAGGCGGCGTTGATCACCAAAGCGACAATCGCATAATAAAACGGAGATTTCGTATCTTCACGCGCAAAGAACAAAGGCTGAAGAACCTTTTGCAAAACAAACGCGGGAAGACCCAACCCATAAATCGCGGTGGCCACCGCCGTTGCCGCGGTGTCCGCCGCACCAAAGCTTCCGCGTTCGAACAGAACACTGACCAAGGCGTGGGGCATAACCACCAAAGCCACGGCACAAGGCACCGTCAGGGCAAGGGAAAATTCTGCTGCCCGGTTCATCGCATCGCGACCGCCCGTGGTGTCATCGGCCGCCAATCTGCGCGACAGTTCCGGCAGCAACACAATGCCGACCGCAATGCCCACAACCCCCAAAGGAAGCTGATATAAACGATCGGCGTAATACAGCCATGCATTTGCACCTTCAAAATAACTGGCCACTTGCCGCCCGATCACAAGGTTCACCTGAACAACCCCGCCCGCCAAAGCAGCCGGACCGGCAATGATGGCAAGCCTGCGTAACTCTGGCGTCCATTTCGGCAATCGCGGGATCAGCTTAAAACCCGATCTTGCCGCAGCCATCCAAACCAAGGCCAGTTGTGCAATCCCGGCAATTGGAACCGCCCAAGCCAACGTCAGGCCAACATCCCACCCAAGCTGGGAACCCATCCATAAGGCACTGATAAATATAAGATTCAACAAAACCGGCGCCGCGGCCGCAGCCCGGAAATACCCCCCGGCATTCAACACACCTGACAACAATGCCGCGATGGAAATGAACAGAATATAGGGAAAGGC
>JAHDCF010000020.1:39449-45617 GCA_020630015.1 Planktomarina sp.
CCCAAAGCCGCGGCAATCATCACGTCTCGGACAAAACCCAAAACGCGTGACATCAATGTCCAACCACCAACGGTGAAAAACCCTTTGAGAAGGGAAATTGGCTTCATGACAATGCTCTTTCTGCGCCTTCTTCGATCGCGGTACGCAGACGTGCCTCTAAGGCCTTTTGTTTATCTTTGGAATGGTACTTCAGACCGAAGGTATCTTTCACGTAAAAAGTATCCACCGCCTGTTCCCCATATGTCGCGATCAATGCGTTGGCGATGTTCACATTCATTGCGGCCAAGGTGCGCGTTAGATCGTATAACAAGCCCGGTCTGTCACGTGTATCCACCTCTATAATGGTATAGATATCTGACCCTTCATTGTCGAAGGTGATCGATGTGGGCACGCGAAATTTGCGTTCTCGTTTGTTGATTTTGTCTTTCGATCGAACGGCATCTCTGGCCACCACTTCGCCACGCAGGGTCTTACCGATCATCTGTTGCAATCTGTCCAAACGGCTGGCTGCAAATGGATGGCCATCAGCATCTTGTATCCAAAAGGCCGCCGTGACGAACCCATCTTTGGTGGTAAAGGTACGCGCATCCACCACATTGGCCCCAATAAGCGCCAATGCCCCTGTTATCCGGCTGAAAATGCCGGGATGATCCGTCATGGCGAAACACGCCCTTGTCGCATCCCGATCCGGATCCAATTGCAGATCTGATCGGATTTCATCATCCGGAAGATCCCGCAAAAGCTGTGCAAAAATCTTATGCGCGGTAAAGTGCAGACCCTGCCAATACGGCGGGTAATGACGCTGAATTTCTTGGGTCAGTTCTTTGCCAGACCATTCTGGCAACAAGCTTCTCAATTTGCGTTTGGCCTCAGCGCCGCGGTTTTCACGGTTCAACGCCTCTAACCCATTTTCAAGGGCCTCTTTCGTTTGGCGGTACAAAGCCCGGATAAGGGCCGCCTTCCAATTGTTCCAAACCCCCGGCCCGACACCAGAAATATCACAAACAGTAAGCACCGTCAGAAGATTAAGACGTTCAACCGTTTTCACACCCTTCGCAAAATCCGCAACCGTTCTTGGTTCAGCGATATCGCGCTTTTGCGCCATATCAGACATGAACAAATGATACCGAACCAACCATTCAACGGTTTCAACTTCTTTCGCATTCAGGCCCAAGCGCGGCGCAACCTTGCGGGCAATTTTTGCCCCCAAAACGGAGTGATCTTCGGGCCGCCCCTTGCCGATATCATGCAGCAACAGTGCAATATAAAGGACCTTCCGGTTCAGCCCTTCTTCCAATATCCCAGAGGCAACGGGAAGCTCTTCCACCAATTCACCACGTTCGATGCGCGCCAGATGGCTGATCGTTTGGATTGTGTGTTCATCCACGGTGTAACTGTGATACATATTAAATTGCATCATGGCGACGATCGGCTCAAACTCCGGTATAAATGCCGCCAAAACACCCAATTCATTCATGCGTCTCAGCGACCGCTCTGGATTGCCATGTTTCAACAAGAGATCGCAAAAGATGCGCACAGCTTCTGCAGAATTGCGCATTTTGTCGTCAATTCTATGCAAGTTGGCAGACACCAATCGCATCGCATCTGGATGAATTAAAAGACCCGTTCGCAAACCTTCCTCAAACAGGCGTAAGATGTTTAACGGATCGCCTAAGAATTGGGTTGGATCTGCGATATCCATTCGATTTTGGCGAACCACATACCCATCCTTCACTTTCGGCCGGCGCTTAAAAACGCGCGTCAAAAGTGGTTCTGGCTTCAGATGGGCCGCTTCCATCGCCGTTAAAAAGATGCGTGTCAGTTCCCCAACCTGTGTGGCATGGCGAAAGTAATCTTGCATAAAATATTCAACGGCCCGCCGCCCAGTCGTTGATTGATATCCCATGCGGGCGGCCACTTCGACTTGCAGATCAAAGGTCAACTGATCCATGGCGCGGTTTGTAAGAATATGTAAATGGCACCGCACAGCCCAAAGAAAATCTTCTGCCTTCACAAAGGTTTCGAATTCTTCGGATTGAAAGACACCCAAATCCACCAAATTTGCGGCGTCTTGTACATCATTCACATATTTCCCGATCCAGAAAAGAGATTGAAGATCACGCAGACCGCCTTTGGCTTCTTTGACATTTGGTTCAACCACATATCTTTGCCCACCTTGTTTTTCGTGGCGCGCGTCCCTTTCGTCTAATTTGGCTTCGATAAATTCGCGGGGTGTCTTGGCAAACAATGTGTTGCGCAACTGATCGTGCAAATCGCTTGTCGCGGTTTGGTCACCCGCCAGGTGGCGCATTTCCACCAATGATGTGCGAATGGTATAATCTTCACCTGCAAGGCGCGCACAATCAGCTGTTGTTCGGCTGGCGTGCCCCACCTTCAATCGAAGATCCCACAGAATATAAAGAAGGGTTTCAATGACGTTTTCTGCCCAAGGCGTCAGCTTATAGGGCGTCAGGAAAAGCAGATCGACATCCGAATGCAGCGCCATTTCACCCCTGCCATATCCGCCCACGGCGACAACCGCCAAACGTTCAGATGTTGTTGGATTTGAAACAGGATGGATTTGGGTGGTCACCACCTCAAACGCAGTGCGAACAATGCAATCTGTTAAAAAGGCATAAGCCTGGGTCGTCGGGCGCGATTGTTTTGGATGATTTTCAAATGCTTCTGCGATGGTTTTTCGACCATCTTTCAGCACTTGCATCAAATGCGAAACGATCACAGACCGTTTCCCGGCATTGTCAGCGGCGGTTTGCAGGGCCTGCTGCAATTCAACGGCCAAAGACCCACCGTCAAAAATTTGATGCGCCGGACAAATCAAATTGTCCGGCGCATCAAAATTCAGTTCAATGGATTGATCAGAATCCTGCGCCACGGAAATTTTCCGGTGCAGGGCTAATCATGATCACTTCGTTTCCACGGATCGTAGCGACGGCCAATCCGCGTTGGTTGGTACCACCAGGCAAAAAGCGAAAAATGCCAGCGGCACCTTGGAAACCAGATGAAATGGTAAAGCTTGCTGGATCGAACTTCGCACGTCGCTGTGCAGACAAAGCGCCGACCGCTGCCATTCCGTCAAATGCAACCGAGGCCAAAGGATGCGGCGAAACGCCATATGCCTGCTTATAGCGGCTGTTGAAGGCTGCCATTCGTTGCGGATCTGGCATTGTGAACCATCCCCCTTGAATACCAGGTAAGCCGCGTGGGGCGACTTCTGCATCCCAGCGGGTAATACCAGCGTATTGAACCGTTGCTGGGTTCAAACCCGCCTCTGGAAGGGTTTCAGCCAAAATCTGAAGATCGCCACTACCAAAATCAGCAGTCAACAACACAACATCAGCACCCGTTGCCTTGGCCTTTGCTGAAGCGCGACCAGATGCAGATACGATACCGTCTGGCGTAAATTCATATCCTTCGACACCCGCAGGTGCCACACCCACCTTTGCCAAGGCTTGCAACAACGCATCACGCCCTGCATTTCCAGCGATGTTTTTTGCATGTACAACAATCGCGCGTTTTTTGCCCTGTGAAAAAGCATAAGATACCAACCGGTCCGCAGCGTTGCGGAAAGTGTTTCCCAAAATGAAAACATTTCCACCTGCCGCTTCGGGGTTGTTTGAAAGTGTCAAAACACTGATGCCAGAGGCGGCGGCAACATTGCCCACCGCAATGGCGTTTTCAGCAAACAATGGACCGATAATCACTTGTGCCCCATCGGCAATTGCCGTGCTGGCGACTGAGGCGGCGATGTTCGCCTCTCCCTGCGTATCATATACTTTTAGTTCGATGTTTGCGTCTTCCCCCATCCCGGCGATGGCCAAGCGAACACCACGTTCGGCTGCTGCTGCAACACCGGCCGCGGGTGAATTACTTTTCGGCAACAAAAGCGCGACCTTCGCCGTTCCACCAAGGCCCAATTGGGTTGTCACGGCAGAAGGATCACAGGCCGCCAAAAGGCCCAAAGCAGCCGTCAGCAAGACAGCCTTTGCTTTGCGGGTATATCTCGTGAATAAGGACGTCATGATCAAAAACTCTCCCACCGATCAAAGACAAAACGTTATCTTGCGACTGTATTGGAATGACCAAAGGGGTTCTAGGCTTGAAATTTAAAACTTCTCCCCTTCCGGCTGGTCTTTATTTGGTTGCAACACCCATTGGGACAGCGCGTGACATCACTTTGCGCGCATTGGATGTCTTGGCCTCGGCCGATATTTTGGTGGCAGAAGACACAAGAACCTTGCGAAAGCTGATGGATATTCATGGGATTGACCTGCAAGGGCGCCCCATGATTCCTTATCATGATCACAGTTCCGCCTCTGATCGCAATCGCATCATCGCCTTGATTACAGAAGGAAAATCAGTGGCTTACGCTTCAGAGGCTGGAACTCCATTGATCGCTGATCCTGGTTTTAAGTTGGTGACAGACGCACAAAGCAATGATCTTAGCGTGACAACAGCACCCGGCCCAAGCGCAGTTATCACGGCCTTAACATTGGCTGGCTTGCCCACAGACCGATTCTTATTCGCAGGATTTTTGCCGAACCAACAAAAAGCACGGGTCGAACAACTTTCCACCCTGTTAAAAACCCAAACAACCTTGGTTTTGTACGAATCGCCCAAACGCATTTTGGCCTTGTGCACAGATATCAAAGATCAAACCGGCCCCGACCATCCCGTAACTTTGTGTCGCGAATTGACCAAACGATTTGAAGATATTCGCCCCAGACCAGTTTCGAAATTAATCGAAGAATTGGAAAGCACATCTGTTAAAGGCGAAGTCGTTTTGGTGATCGGGCCGGTGTCACAATCTGGCGCCAGCGATGGGGATCTGGACACAGCCTTGCGTAAGGCATTGTTAACCATGCGTGTGAAAGATGCAGCTGAAACCGTGGCAGGTGCATTTGGTCTGCCCAAGCGCGAAGTGTACCAACGCGCTTTGACGTTGAAGGATGCATCACACGATGAAACACAGCCATCAGACACTTCAAAAACAAGGCGCGATTAACCACGCCGCGGGAATAGCGGCCGAAGATCAGATCGCCCGGTGGTATCTGGCCCGCGGTTATGAAGTGGTGCGCCGAAGGTGGAAACACCTTGAAGGTGAGATTGATTTGATCCTGCGTCTTGGCGACCAATTGATTTTCACAGAAGTAAAGTACAGCAAGACCCATGCACGGGCGATGCAGGCCGTTTCTGCCCATCAACAACAAAGGGTGATGGCCGCCGCTTTGTCCTTTTTGGCCTTGACAGGCCAAAGCATGGAAACCCCAATGCGATTTGATGTGGCCTGTCTTGATCCAATGGGGCGCGTCGCAGTTTTGGAAAATGCCATCACCGCCTGATCTTGCCACCCGCCCCGGTCACTGCCATTTAGGGGGCAGACAAAGGGGAAAGCCATGGGCCTTAAAATCGCATTTCAGATGGATCCAATTGAAACCGTTGATGTGTTTGCAGACAGCTCGTTCCGGATCGCGCTTGAAGCACAAAAGCGCGGGCATTCCCTTTGGTATTACACTCCAGATATGCTGGCCATCGACGAAGGCCGCTTGATCGCCAAAGGCCGTTCCATGACCTTACAACAGGTGCAAGGCGATCACGCTGACCTTGGTGAATTTGAAACAATCAACCTGCACGATATGGACGTGATCTGGCTGCGCCAAGATCCGCCGTTCGACATGGGATATATCACCACAACCCATCTGCTTGATCTGCTGGCGGGTGAAACCTTGGTGGTGAACGATCCGTTTTGGGTGCGTAATTACCCCGAAAAGCTGTTGATGCTGCAATTCCCCGACCTAATCCCGCCCACCATGATCGCGCGGGATTTGGACACGTTAAAAACCTTCCGTGATCGCCACGGCGATGTGATCGTCAAACCGCTTTACGGCAATGGCGGTGCAGGTGTGTTCCGCCTCACGCCTGAGGATCGCAACCTCAATTCCTTGCATGAGCTGTTCACCGGCATCAACCGCGAACCGCTGATCATTCAAAAATTCCTGCCCGACGTCGCGGGTGGCGACAAACGGGTGATCTTGATCGATGGCGAACCCGTGGGCGCCATCAACCGCGTGCCCGCAGCGGGCGAAACCCGGTCCAACATGCACGTGGGTGGCCGGCCAGAGAAAGTGGGCCTGACCGAGCGTGATTTGG
>JAHDCF010000021.1 GCA_020630015.1 Planktomarina sp.
CCAAGCGAAAGATCAATGTGCGCACCGTCGGGTAGGGGAAGGCGCGAAACATCCCGCTGGGAATGTTTCGCGCGCGAAACAAAATCGTCTAAACTATTGATAATAAACAATAAAAAATTTACATTTTCACTGCGAAACAGGGTGATATGGTGCACTTGTTTCGCTGATCTGAAGCATGAAAGGGACACTGGTGCTGGGGCGAATATTTAGAGTTTTTTTACGTTACCGGGATTTGCATGTTGATCTGTCGCGTGAAGGACGTGTTTTCGAAAATGCGGATGGTCAGTTTTTTGGACGGATTTCTAAATTAAGTTTGAGCGCAAATCGTTTGGGAATAAATGCTTCGGTCAAGGGTGACTCTTTGTCTTTGAAAGTGAAGGATGGAAGTGTCGAAGTGGCAATTTCCCCGCCACAGAACGGTGCTGAATTCAGCGACATTTCCATTGATTTGCCTTATTCCCCTTCTGATTTAAAGATGACTTTAAGGGGGAAAGGGCAGTCTTTAAACCTTTCCCAACCTACCTTTTCCACAGTGCGCATAAAGTGGCATTATTTTATTCTTGCCGGGCGATTTTGTGGTACCCTCTTTCTTCTTTTACCTACCATTTTTCAGTGGAAGTGGCATGGCGATTTGTCTGCACGGGAAGTTGTGAAAAAACGACTTGGCTTCTCTCGCCCAAGGGTTGGTATTCCGTTGTCGGATTCTATTTTGCGTCCTGTGGAGGGAAGATCTTTGCAGCCCCCCTTTGAAGGGGTGCGGATAATAATGCCGGTATATAATGCATTTGATGTTCTGTGTGAGGCCTTGGATCGGGTTGCGGTCAACACCGAGATACCTTGGGAGCTGATTGTTGTAGAGGATGCATCAACCGATCCAAGAGTGCGACCATGGCTTGAAGCATGGGCAGATCGTTCTGACTTGAGATCTCATGTTCGGTTGTTGACCAATGAAGAGAATTTGGGGTTTGTCGGTTCTGTAAATCGTTGTTTTTCGGAGTTGGATTTTCGAGATTCCCGACCTATCGTCTTGCTAAATTCGGATGCTTTGGTGCCCAAAGATTGGGCATCGCGTTTGTTGGCACCATTATCTGATCCTAAAATTGCGTCTGTGACCCCTATGTCGAATGATGGGGAGATACTCAGCGTTCCAGTAATTTGCAAAAGTGCGTCGCTTCCAGATGGTGTTGCGAATGCTTTAGATGAAATTGCTGCCGCTTTGCCGGGGGGGCATTTGGGGATTCCTATTCCGACGGGTGTTGGATTTTGTATGGCTCTTTCGCCAAAATTTATGGCTCAAGTCCCAGAGTTTGACACTGTTTTTGACCGGGGATACGGCGAAGAAGTGGACTGGTGTCAAAAGGTTAGGGCACTTGGTGGTGTTCACGTTGGGTTACCTAACTTGTTTGTAGAACATCGCGGTGGAACGTCTTTTGGATCCGTAGAAAAACGGAAACTTATCGAAAAGAATGCAGTAAAACTAGAAAAGCGATATCCATCATATGCCAGCGAAGTACAAAGGTTTTGGTTGGATGATCCCCTTGCAACAGCCCGTTTGGCGCTGGCTTTGGCTTTATTAGACATCACGACGACTGTTTCTCAGGTCCCGGTCTATTTGGCGCACTCCTTGGGAGGAGGGGCAGATATGTGGTTGGAGGAACAGCTTGCACTAGACATAAAAAGTGGAGGTGGTGTTGTCTTGCGCGTTGGACAAGATTTTAGATGGCAAATAGAAGCGCACACTCCGTGGGGGATCACAGCGGGCCTTACGGATGACACCCAGATGGTTCAAGATCTTTTGAGCAGATTACCTCGCCGCCGTATTGTGTACTCCTGCGGGGTGGGGGATCGTCATGCGATATCATTGCCTGATATTTTGTGTGACCTCGTTCCTTTTAATGGTGATATGGAGGTTCTCTTCCATGATTATTTTCCGATTAGCCCGTCTTACGTATTGCTTGATCATGACGGGATTTTTAGGGGGGTTCCAACACTGGAAACCTCTAGGGATTTAGCACATCACCCTGTTTCTGCAGACGTTGGTGATGTGGATTTAAAAGAGTGGCAACGCGCGTGGGGGCGGTTGATTGACCGATCCAATAGGATCGTTGTTTTCTCACAGAATAGCCGCGATATTGTCACACAGGCTTTTCCGGAAGCCATAGATAAAATCATCGTTCAGCCGCATCAAATTAATGCGCAGGTCATGCCAATCCAACGGCCCAAAGTCGGTGCAAGTGGTCCAACAATTGGGGTTTTAGGAAATATAGGATTTCATAAAGGCGCGGACGTTGTGTGTGAATTGGCAAAGAAGCTAAAGTCTTCTGGTTTTGGCCGTGTGGTAATCTTGGGAAATTTGGATCCAATGTATTCATTGGGGTCTGCAGGCCATGTGCATGGATCATACAATATCCAGGATTTGGCTATGCTTGTCGCGCGATACAACATCCAGGGGTGGTTTATACCGTCCATTTGGCCTGAGACTTTTTCATTTACAACGCATGAGGCTTTGGCAACGAAATTACCAGTTGTTACCTTCGATCTTGGGGCCCAAGGGGAGGCTGCGCGCGCTGCAACTAATGGATATGTCTTGCCGATCTCTACAATTTCAGAGATGGATCCAAAGAATATATTAGATGTCATAGGGGTTCGGGATGCCTGAACGCATTCATGGGTTAAATTTTCCATTGGGACATGTCTGAATTTCCATGTGTTCTTCTCTTATCTTACATGTCGGTGCTGGGAAATGTGGCAGTTCGGCGTTTCAAACGGCCCTCAGCCATAATCCCACGTTACGCACACGCCAAGGGCACCGCATAAAATACTATGCTACTGCAGAACTGGGTCGGGAAAGATTGCTTCCCGTCACGGGGCATCTCTTATCACGGCGGGCAAAATTTTCACCCTATGGGTATGCCTCGTATCCAAATTTTGTGGGCGATCATATACCACACAGTTTGGGGCAAGCATTGCAAAGCGTAATAAAGAAAACAAGACGGCGTGGTCATAGTGCACTTTTGTCCAGTGAAGGATGGATCAAAAACGGACGCGCATTTGGCGCATTTTTTGATGCACAATCCCCCAGAGTTAAATTGGATGTTTTGGCTTATTTGCGCCCTCCTGTTGATTGGTTGAATGCGTCTTTTTGGCAGTGGGGTGTTTGGAATTTTGATTTGATGCAGAACTGGATGATGAATGGTTTGCAATATTCATTTGCCACGGATTTGCAGCGATGGTCAGATATTCGAAATGTGACACTGCATGTATATCCAGCGCGTCCAGATGTCGTGGCGCGGTTTTGTAAGCTGTATGATACAGAGCTTCCTAATCAAGGCCTGCGCAATCAATCGTCCCCGCCGAGTTTGATTGGGTTCTTATTGCGAAACCGCCAATTTCGATTGACAGGGAATGACGCCGCCTCCGAATTTGTGTTTCAAAGATGGTGCCCACCGACCGGAGAAAGGCGACCATGGATGATCGCCGCGCATCACGTACACCATATGCGCCCGGTTGCAGATAAAACTTTGAAATGGCTTGAAACCACTTTGCCAGAGACGGTTTTTGCAGAGTTTTATGAGGACAAACGATGGCGAATGGAAAAACCATATCATGAAGAGATATTAAAAGGGCCAACACCGTTGCATAGGTTGGCAGATTTGCCAGGTCTTTATGATGTGATGGTTCGTGGCATATCTCAGGTTGCCCAATCTATTCACCAAGACCTGCCACCTCTTCCTGATAAACCGGGGGGGGGTGCGGACCTGAAGGATTGGGATAAAGTTTTAAGAACGGTGTTTGAAACTTTGCTAGACCTAGACAGTCAATGGCGCCTTAAGGGCACGGTTGGATTAAGGATTTCTGACAAAATGAGAGGTCTTATGGAGCGAGCGAACCTTATATAACGAGGTTAATTGTTAATGAGTTCCCGATGGTTACGCTTTAGAAAGACAAGTCCCAAAGCGCAGCAAATGCCACAAATCCCCAAGACATAGCTGAGAGATATATATGTTGGATTGTAGACGTCGTAGAACCCGGCCCGCATCAAGCCAATAGTGTGAATGAGCGGGTTCCACCAAAGCCATCCATCATAGGGGGTGGGCACCATTTCCAAGAGCATAAAAATACCAGACAGGATAAACATCGGCCGCATGATGATGGACCACCCTCGGTGGATAACAGGAAATCGTGTAAACAGGTATGCGTTTAATATTCCAAGGGATAATGCCAAACAGGCTGTTACGGAAAATGCTAAAATGATGATTGGCATATTCGGTGCGATGCGCGTTTCCATGAACAGCATGATCCCCCCCAAAACAAGGTAAGAGACCAAAAGTTGCGTGATCAAATTTAAAAAGAAGCGTGCAAGAATGGCATCAATATACGTGACCGTTGGGTAGGTGAGCAATTGTTTGGAATATAAAAGGGATGTTGCAATTTTATTGTGCAAATCGTTGAACATCATGAATGGCATCATCCCAGTTGCATAAAACATGGCAAAACTTACGCCCAAAGGGGGGCTGTTGAAGGCTGCTGCAAACACCAGTGTTAATAGGGCAATCCCCGCAACAGGCTCTAGGACGGCCCATAAATATCCTCCCGGGGAGCGGCCATAAGTGGTACTCATTTCACGTAACATGAGCGCCATAACGGCCCGACCCATTGCGAAAGATCGTTTTGGGAAAGGTTTAGATGCCGGAAGAGTACTGCTGCTGAACATGGGCGACATGCCTACCAGACTTCTGGTCAAAAGCCAGACAATAATATAGACTTAGAAGACTTGAAATTTCATAAGATAACGGTTGTGGCAAAAAATAAAAAATCACAAAAGGAACAAGGTTTCTCTGTTCCAGTGTCACCACCGGCGCCAGGAAGACCAGATTTCCCAGACCCACCTAAGGTGAAGCCATTGTCCGTCGTCCCGCCTGTTAAAACCGTTGCTCCTGTCCTTGGGGATGGCGCACCTTCGCTTGGCGGGGTCCGACCACCTGTGGCGGCTGCCTATCGTCGTACTCGGCATGTTTTGGTGGTGCTAAGCTTTCTGGTCATGGTTTTGGTTCCTATGATCATTTCAGGCATCTATCTTTGGCGGTTTGCGGCAGATCAATATGTTTCTAAAGTTGGATTTTCAGTTAGTCGCGAAGACACCACCTCAGCCTTAGATATTTTAGGGGGGCTTACAAGCCTTGGCGGGAACAGTTCGTCGGACACTGATATATTGTTTGAATTTTTGCAAAGCCAAAAGCTGGTGAATGATTTGGACCAATCCCTTGGATTACGCAAGATTTGGTCCAAGCCAGAGAATGATCCTGTCTTTGCTGTTTCAGAAGATGCTTCCATTGAAGAATTAGTGAATTATTGGAACAGGATGGTGCGTATCAGTTATGGGGCAGGGGCCGGTTTGATCGAAGTGCAAGTGCGCGCTTTCACGGCGTCAGATGCGACCCTTATTTCAGAAGCTTTGCTTAATCGCAGTTCTCAAATGATAAATGATTTGAATGCCATCGCGCGCGAGGATTCAATTCAATATGCCAAAGAAGAGCTGGATGCCGCGGTTGAAAGATTAAAATCGGCGCGGGCTACGGTGACAGAGTTTCGAAACACCTATCAATTGGTTGATCCTAAGATTGATCTGCAATCACAGGCCGGAATTTTGGGGACATTACAAAGTCAACGCGTTGCCGTCCAAATTGAGCTTGATTTGTTGAGTGAGACACTGCGAAATGGTGACCCGCGCATGGTACAAGCTCGGCGGCGTTTGGCGGTTATTGAACAAAGAATTGTCGAAGAACGTCAGAAGCTGGGCCTGGCCGCTGGTACCGGGGATGATACGGCGTTTGCAAATATTGTGGGGGAATACGAACGCCTTATTGTGGACCGTGAATTTGCAGAGCGAACCTATGTCGCGGCTTTGGCGACGTTTGATTCTGCTCAGGCTGAATTGCGCCGCAAAAGCCGATATTTGGCCGCTTATATGCAGCCTACCCGGGCTGAAACAGCGATACACCCCAAACGCTTTACGTTATTGGCTTTGATCAGCCTTTTCTTGTTTTTGATTTGGTCGATCTTGGTGTTGGTGTCATATTCGTTGAAAGACCGTAGATAGACAGTCAGGGGCGATGATCCGTTTCGAAAATCTTTTGAAAGTTTTTGCATTGGATGGGAAGCGCAAGGTTGTGGCAAACCATATTAATGCGGTGTTTCCCACTGGGAAATCTGTGGCTCTTTTGGGGCGCAATGGCGCGGGTAAGTCAACCATGTTGGGCATGATTGCTGGATCGATCGATCCGACATCCGGTCAGGTTACATCAACGGGTACAATGTCATGGCCTGTTGGGTTTGCTGGATCTTTTCACCCAGAATTATCCGGTGCGCAGAATGTCCGGTTTTTGGCGCGGATCTATGGTGTGGATACAGATGAGCTTTGTGATTTTGTAGAGGATTTTGCGGGGCTAGGGGTCCATTTTAGGCTGCCGTTTAGAACCTATTCTTCTGGGATGAGATCGCGTTTGGCGTTTGGGGCATCGATGGGGATTTCTTTCGACACATATTTGGTGGACGAAATCACAGCTGTCGGTGATGCCGCATTTAGAAGTAAAAGTAGCACCGTTTTTTTGGAGCGCTTAGAAAATGCCGGGGCTGTGGTTGTGACCCATTCTATGGGGCAAGTGCGTGAACTTTGTGATGCCGCTGCGATACTCGAAAATGGCCAGCTACACTATTATGATGATGTCGAAGAAGCTATTTCTCAACACAATAGAAACATGGGGCAGGGTTAAATTGCTTTTAGAGGCGTCCCAAAAAAACTGCGACTAACAATAGGGCGGTGTGCGCACGACTTTGACGGATAAGGCCCGTGAATGCAGAAAGTCGTCGCAAGCCGATCCTGCGGGGGTGTGCCAAAAGCAAGGTAATTCTTGTCACAGCGGATGGTTCCAAAAGTACGGAAACAGCTTTTAATGCTGTCAGGTTTAAAGACATCCAATCATAAAAAGTGCCGTTCAGAAGTTGCCATAGTCTGAGTATTTTGGTGTTTAGCCTTGTTGCTGCTCCGATCGCATTAGAGTCATGCTGGCGGTAAATAACCGTCGTTTTGGGATCAATGATCACATGCCCACCAGCGCCGGTGATGAGCTGATATATCCACCAATCGTGAAATGGGATTGGCTGGGCTGGTGGGCCTGCTTTTTGGATCAGGTGTAAAGCATCAGCGTTAAATGCGGCTGTATGACCGCTGACAATATTTTGGACGAGCGCATTTTCAAAAGATGGAGGGCGTTTGGGGACAGAGGACGCACCTGTGATGTGCCCATTGGCACCACAATACAGGCTTTGGGCACCATAAAGGGTGGCCCCGTTTTGGCCACTCAGGGCAGCTCGGGCGCGGGCCAACCTGTCGGGTTGCCAGATGTCATCTTGATCTGACAGGGCCGTAAGGCCCGTGGGAATGTCAGGATGTGTCATCAAAAAAAGATAATTTGCAGCTGCGCCTTTTCGCGGACCGGCAAGGAGGTGAACTTTGTGTTTATCCGCCACCTTTTGTTGAAATGCCAAGATGATATCGCGGGTCTCATCTGTTGATCCATCATCGGATACCCAAAGATCCCAAGCCGTATCGGTTTGGGTTAAATAGCTGTTGAGCTGTTCTTGCAGAAAGCGGGCTCCATTGTAGGTGCACAACAAGATCGCCATACGTGGCGTATCTGTGGGGGAATTAGGCGATAACTTTTGCAAGGTGGGTTCTGACCAATTCGTGGGCGCGCTCTGCGGTGTTTGCTTCGGCGTAACATCTAAATTCTGGTGCATTTCCAGAGGGGCGTAAATGCACAACATCCCCAGATGTAAACTGCACGCGAAGACCATCTGTGGTATCAAGGCTGTCTTCTGATCCTAGCCCGTCAAAGAAGGTGCGGCGATCTTGGGAAGAATGTGTCAGGTTTTGCAAAAGCTGTGCGGTTGCGTCCATATCAACCCCTTGCAGTCGGTCTGCAGCGGCAAACCGTTGGGGAAGGGTTGTTACAAGGGCTTGCAAGGAGGGTTGGTTTTTGTGGGCGTCGACCAAGGGGGCCACCATGGGCAAGATGCTGTCACGCGTCATGAGGGCGGGAAGAGGGCCGTTGGGGCCTTGGGCAGTAAACCCAACGAGGAACCCGCCATTGGCTTCATAACCTGCGATGGGGGTGATTGGATTTTGTGCAATGGCTTGTTCCATTGCTGCAATCACAAAAGGGGATCCAATTTTAGTTCGATGAACCGTCGATATCCAATCCACATGATCCACCAATGTGTTTGAAGACACGGGTGTGGCCACATGATGTGCACCAATCACCCGCGCAGTCAGAGGCCCTAAAACATCACCTGGTACAATTTGACCTGTTGCATCTGCCACCATTGGCCTATCCCCATCCCCATCTGTGGATACAATGGCGTCCAAGTTATGCGCGCTCGCCCAGTTGGCTAATTGTTGGCGTGTCTGTGGGTCGACAGCCTCTGTATCAACGGGGATAAATATATCAGAGCGGGCCAACGCCACGGTTTTGGCGCCTAATCCAGAAAGAACATCCCCCATAATATCACGGGCAACAGAACTGTGTTCATAGATCCCTACGGTCATCCCCCTAAGGGCATTGGGACCAAAGGCTTTTATATACCGCTGAACAAAGCTTTCCGTGGCTGTGGTATCTTGCGTTGTTGTTCCTGTGCAAACAGATTGGATAGGTCTGCCAAGGGCCGCTGTGATGGCCTGTTCATGGGGTTTGGAAATTTCACCCTGTGGGACATAAAACTTTAGCCCATTGCGATCGGCAGGGATATGGCTGCCGGTTATCATGACAGCGCTTGCCTGTGCATTTTGGGCCGCCATGGCCAAGGCGGGGGTGGGCAGGGCACCGCAGCAGACCACGTTCTTGCCGCAGTGGGTTAAAGCTGTGATGACATCCTCTGCAATTGTTGGGGACGAGGGTCGCAAATCCCATCCAACGTACACGGTATCCCCAATGTCGCAGGCCGTGGCGAAGGCCTGAATATAATCTTTTATCAGATCAGAGGTCAGATCGCTGACCAATCCACGCAATCCAGATGTCCCAAATTTTGGTGGCATAAAATCACCCTATTTTACCGCTGTCTTCATATGCAGGCTTCCACAGGGGGTTGCAACGCACGGTCGTAAAAGATGTTGTTTACGTTTGGTTTCTAACTTTTGGAGGATTTTCACAAAACGGGGCTCGGTTTTCAAATGTCATCTACCTCATCTGTTTTGGGGCTGCCTTATATTCAGCAAAACCAAGCGCAAAAACATATCACCCATAATGAAGCTTTGCGGGTCTTGGATAAGATTACGCAATTGGTTGTGCAGGATCGGTTTGCATCTGCGCCGCCGGCAAACCCTGTTCAGGGGGAAACATATATTGTTGGCCCAACACCCACGGGCGATTGGGTTGGCCATGAGGATGCCATTGCCACATTTGAAGATGCGGCTTGGGTCTTTGTTGTGCCTAAGCCTGGATGGCGGGCGCATGTTTTGGCGCATAACGCCCAAGTTGTTTTTGAAGATGGGGCCGGGTGGCAAACCCCTGATTTGGGACAGTTTGATAAGGTTGGGGTGAATACGTCGGCCGATACCACAAATAGACTGGCCGTGGCGTCAGACGCCAGTTTGTTCACCCATGTGGGCGAAGACCATCAATTGAAGGTTAATAAAGCCGCTTCCGCAGATACAGCCAGTTTGATGTTTCAAACGGGGTTTTCGGGCCGTGCGGAAATGGGCACAATCGGGTCGGATGATTTTGGGATAAAGGTCAGCGCAGATGGGGCTGATTGGGCTTCTGTTTTGCAAGCGAATGCAACCACCGGCCATGTAACTTTTCCATCTGATGTGACACTTGATGGGGCTGTTGCGGGGCAATCCGTGCAAAATGGCTTTCATGATACGACTGTGGGAAAGCTTCTTAAGGTTGGGGCTTTTGGTTGGGGGGTGCTTAACAATAATTTACCGACGACACCTTTGAACCAAGCATTGTCATCCGGTGTTCATAAATTTTCGGCGGTAGATTCTGATAAACCGATAGCATCGGGAGGCGCAGTTCTTGTTATTCGATATGCGCATCTTTGGGTGAATCAAATTGCCTTTGCCCCCACAGCAAATGAAATGTGGTTACGGTATACAAAGAACAATGGTGCCGTTTGGAGCGATTGGGTCCCATTAACACCTTTTGGTCGTACAAATGCGAATGGACGCTATACCCGTTTCACGGATGGTTCCATGACCTGTCAAACGCAAAGACAATCTTCAAACGCGGGGCCTGCAACATGGGTGTTCCCATCAGGTTTTGGATCCACCAATACATCGGTTCATGTGAGCGCCGTCCACAGCGCCCCTGCCATCGCCGTTGTTGATACCATTGGTCTGACATCTTGCGATTTTTCTGTCTATGATTTGAACGGAGCGCGGATCACTGCGGATGTTACAATCACTGCAACAGGGGAATGGTGATCCCCTGCGCGTAAGAAAAATGGCTCACACCATCATGTGGTGATGTGAGCTATTTACGGAAAGTCGGTGGTTTTAAGTTCGCGCGTAAACGTCCTCATACCGGATGATGTCATCTTCACCCAGGTATGCGCCCGTTTGTACTTCGATTAAAACCATGGGGACTTTGCCCGGGTTTTCCATGCGGTGCACTGCCCCCAAGGGAATATAGACTGATTGGTTTTCGCCCAACAGCTTGATTTCATCGTCCACCGTTACCCGGGCAGTTCCGGCCACCACAATCCAATGCTCTGATCTATGCACATGGCTTTGCAAACTCAGGGCTGCACCGGGATGTACATGAATGCGTTTCACCTGAAACCGATCGGACAGGATCAAAGTTTCAAACCAGCCCCAAGGGCGGTGATCGACGGGGAATTGCACGGCCTGTTTGGCCCCGCGCGATTTCAGGGTCTGCACCGCTGTTTTTACGTTTTGGCTGTCAGACATATCTGCCACCATCACCGCATCACGCATGGCCACCGCCACCACATTTTTCAGGCCGATGCCCACCAATTCGATCTCATCACTTTCAGATCGCAACAGCGTATTTTCACAATCAAAGGCGGTGGTGTGATCGGTCAAGGCATTGCCTTGATCATCTTGGCCAGATTCCTGCCAAACCGCTTCCCAACTGCCCAGATCGGACCATTGCCCGTCAAAGCGCACAACGCTGACGTTGTCTGCCTTTTCCATCACGGCATAATCGATAGAAATATCTGGCACCTTGGCCCATGCATCTGGGTCGATGCGGGTAAAATTCAGATCGTCTTTGGCTTGGGTCATGGCAGTTTTAACGGCGGCCAAAACCTCTGGTGCGTGCGCTTTGAACGCAGCAACCATCACATCTGCGCGGGCCAAGAACACACCTGCATTCCACAGATACCGCTTGTCAGCCAACAGATCCTTGGCGGTG
The DNA here is from genome assembly GCA_020630015.1 of Planktomarina sp. Classification (GTDB taxonomy): domain Bacteria; phylum Pseudomonadota; class Alphaproteobacteria; order Rhodobacterales; family Rhodobacteraceae; genus Planktomarina. Next base: position 11,439 of record JAHDCF010000021.1, read on the forward strand.
GCTGTATCCGGCTTTTCGATGAAACGTTCCAATTTCATCACATGGGGATGGGTTTCCATCCCACTTTCCAGCCAACCAAACCCGGTTTCTGGGCGGGTAGGTGCGATCCCAAAGGTCACGATCTGCCCATCATTGGCAGCAGCAGCCCCAGCTGTGACAGCGCTGCGAAACGCCTCTGGATCAGTGATTGCATGGTCCGAGGGAACCAACAGCATCAAAGCATCTGGATTACTTTTTGCCAGCATCAGGGCCGCGGCTGCGGCTGCGGGGGCCGTGTTGCGCCCCTCTGGTTCGATGAGGATGCCTTGGGGATTTATCCCACAGGTCTCAAGCTGTTCGCCGACGATAAATCTGAATGCATCCCCTGTGACCAACAAAGGATCTTCAAACCCGTCTCCTGAAAACCGTTTGGCTGAGGCTTGAAACAGGCTTTCATCCCCTAAAATAGACGCAAATTGCTTTGGAAAGCTTTTGCGAGACAGAGGCCAAAGGCGCGTGCCAGAGCCGCCACAGAGAAGAACGGGGGTGATCATGAAACCATAATCCTTTTATGTAGTAGAGTGATATAGACCATGACAGATATCGTACAGATATCCATCCCAACTCGTAAACGCGTTATAAAGATCTGTTTGACTGTCGCTTAGGTGTTCAAGGGCGTTTTGTAGCGTTAAACCATCGCTTGCTGCATTTTCTCGGACATCATGTTTTTCTGAGATGAATCCCTTTTTCAATAAACGATCTTGAAAATCTTCAAATTCTTCAGTGAAGCCGTATGTGAAATTTTCACGTAAGATATTTGATAAGGCAGCTCTCAAAAGAGTGGGTTCATGTGATAGGCTTGGTACACCTGTTTTTCCGGCCAATTGTCTGATTTGCCCGTTGTCTATTGCAGGTCGCAACGTCGTCTCATCACGGGCAAATTCCAGAAACTCTCCGAAAGATGGGTTTTTGGCGACCAATGTTTTGTGAATTGGGTTGCTTACATCGCGTAGCAAGTAGCGGTAAAAGCTGTAAATGCGTTCCCCGGGTTTGCGTAAAACGCATACGTATTGTGGGGATTGAGGGATCCGTTCGTGGGTTCCATATGGTAAATGACCAAAGATGAGTTTTAGTTGCTTTATCTGTGGGGCTGTCAATGTTTTGAGCTGATCTACGGACCCTTCATTGACTGTGACATATTCTTTCTTTTCATACTGTGCGGTCAGTAATTTGGTCAGACTTGTCCCTGCTGTTTTGGGAATGTGAAGGTGGATCAGAACCTGATCTTTTGTAGCCGTTTTTTGCCGCGGAACCAAATTTGCTTTTCTGTGAAATTCCGGGGAAGCCAGAAACGTGTCACGCATTGCGTCCACAGTTTCAATGTTGCGGATCATGCGCTCTACTTCCTCGGAATTTGGGAAGCGCTGTAAAAACATCCGATAGCCAAAAGAGACTTCCTCTGCAGTAAGTGTCATTACCGCTGTCCTTTATCGTATTGGGTAAAAGCAATTACCCTACGTAATATATGTGGTTTCAAAAAAATCATGTTAGGTCTGGATTGCCCCATAATTGTACACCGTCAATTCCTGTGACAGGGCGCCCATTTGTTAAAGGGGCAATCACAGGTCTGTCCATTTCAAGGCGCCATCCCAACCCTAAAAACAGCTCTTGAAGTGCCCCTTCGATGACGCGGCTGTGGGTGCCAATAAGGACCCGACGTACATATTTTGACATTTGGTCTTGATTTCCCTTGGCGTAGTCAAGTTCTGCGCCTTGAATATCGATATGCAGCAAATCGATAATGTTTTTAGACCCAAGGGTTTCAAGTGTATAACAATCTAACACTTGCTTGCTGGGGTCTTTGCGGGCAGATTTTAATGTCTCATTGTCGGGAAAGAAGATAGCTTCGCCCCCCCAAGCGGCACTGCCTGCCTCTGGATTTGGGAAAATGGCATGCCCAGGTTGCGCGGCTGCAATGCCGTGCGTAAGGGTATATTGTGATGGATCGAACCCATTGAGTGCCAATGTGCTGGCAGCATTTTGTAGATGATTTGGATCACCTTCCACACCGATTAATTCGACTCTAAGACCTAAAGCGCGGGCTGCGACACCCATATTGACCAGCCAACACCCCCAGCCACATCCCAGTTCTACAATCCGGTATGTTTCCTTCGCTAAAGCGACCGTTCGAAGGGCGGCCGCCCATTCAGCAATATCAGCATGCCAGTTGCCAGGAATGGGCAACCCTTCAACCTGTCCGGTCATGGGCCCCAAGATGGGGGGGAATATTTTGGGCTCCACTTGGGCGCCTAAAAAGTTGGTGACGGCTGTTGGGTTTGGCGGTGGATTTTGAACGTGAAACTGATGAAGTAATGCGAGTGCATCGAACTCACAATAGTAATGGAAAAGTGCGTCCATTGGGGGGCGAGTCTCACTCATAACGTTCTCAATATTTCTTTAATGCGAGTACCATATCGCTTTGAGATTGCTTTTGCAGAGAAGTTTTTGCGGATGTAATTTTGGGCCGCTTTTGCTTTTTGTAACCGTTTTTTCGGATTGTCATAGGCCGCCCGCAATTGTTGGGCTGCATGGTCAACAGAGGGTTCAACCCACATCGATCCATTGCGTACAAAAATATATTCCCCAAGTTGCAAACGTGATGGGGTACTTTCTACCAACCATGCGGTTTTGTCAGAGCAGAAGTCCATATTTCCGGAATAGGCGGTGCAGACAACGGGGACCCCAAGATTCATGGCTTCGATCATGCCAAAGCCCCAACCTTCGGATTTGTGCAAAGAAATATAACAATCACACCCGGCCTTAAGGCGTAACAGATCATTATATGTTAAGGTTTCGTTCAATACGACAATGCGGGAATCTTTGGATGTAATGGCATCGACTTGATCCCATAAACGCATTTGTACGGTGTCAAAAACGCTGTCACGGTTTTGCGTTTTTACAATCAAACGAGCCTCTGGAACGCCCTCAAAGGCCTTTTGAAAGGCTTGAAGAACGGCCACAGGGTTTTTGCGTTGAACAAATGAAAAACTATCGAAGGCTACCAGGCAGACATAGTTTTGCGTGTTGAACAGGAATTTTCCATTTACGAAATCTCGAGCGTCTTTTTTTGAAATGTCTGGGATGTCTTCGTAACACATGCCCACATTGATGACAGGTTTGCCATTTGAATCTGGGGTATAAATTTCAACACCATACTCTGTTGAAACCCAAATTTCATCCAGCATATCCATGCCAAGGTAGTGGCAATAGGCAGGGCGATCGAGCTCCCAAAAGAAATATCCGATGTTGTATCGGTCTGAGAATACATCGGGCTGATAGGCAAATGCGAGTGGTATGGATTCTGCATTCAAATGAATGATGTTAATTTTTGAAGGCCCATACTCTTCTATCATTGTGTCAGAGCTAAACCCTTCTGGAGCAGGGTTATCTAAATCAAAATCAACGCCTCGGACACTGAGATCTGTTTCTCGCAGAATACTTGCAGACAAACGTGTGGCTTGCCCTAAGCCAGAGGCTTTGGCCAAGGGACCTATAAGTTGGACATCTACCTCTGTTCCTGTCTCTGGTCTGGGCATTGCCGCTGCCTCAAAACGATGCCCTTCTTGGCTGCGTGTCAAAAATTTAAGACTTGTGAGATCAAATTCTTTTTGACGTAAAACATGTGCAAATTGTGCTTTGGTTATTCGATCATACGGGGGGTCTATCTTATCTTTCATGGTTTCAACCGCACACATGGCTGAGATGAATTTAGATAAGTCAGATCCGCCTTCTTGAGTATCATCCAGTAGTTTTTCCAAGATTTGATGTGGGATATATCTTAGAAGATCTGGGCGATTCACAGCTTTGATAAGCATGGTTAAGGCCAGGTTTTTGCGGCCTTCATCTGTCCCGGGATTCAAAAAATGCAAGGCGGGTGTTTGATTGAAAAACCGTTCAGTAAAATAACTGAGTGGATATGCATCCAAGCGCCGTGAAGGGTGCACACCACGTAACATATCCGCAAAACGATCTGGGACGAGGCAATCTTCGAAATAGAGATGCGGACAATCCTGATGGGCCCACCAAAACAATGTGTTAAGGTAGCTATCCCGATCATTCAGATTTGTGTTGGCCAATAAATCTGGACGGCCCGCAAGGCGCCACCACATGATCCGACTGATGGCATTTTTCTGCCCCCCCATAACCAAAGGGGAATTCAGGTATTCCAATGTGTCCGCCGACAAAGGTATGCGGCGTTTTTCTTGCGAACGATAAGCGGTAAGGTACCAAAACAAGAAACGGTCCGCTACTTCCAAGCCGGGTGCGACATCATAGTTTTCATCCATTCTGTAGCGGTAGCGAACATAATCCATATAAGCAGGTTGCCCACTTTGGGGAACGTCCGGCAGGATGGGTGCGGTGCTGAACATTTTCTCGTGAATTTTCAGCGGGGCGGGTTCAAAAGGTTTTGGCGCTTGGACATCTTGAGGGAGGGCCTGCAAAAGATTAAGCAAATCAATCAAGTCGCCGTTTATGGCATGCCGTAGTAGGGTATTATCACTTTTTCCGAGGGTCGTTTGGCTTGTCGTTTCGACATGGGCTGATCCCAAAACAACGTCTTTGGCTCCCAGCACCTTTACCGTAATGTCTTTGCCGTGTTCAGCCAGCTTATTTTTAATTTCTCCGGTGACTAAGAATTCATATCCACAAATAGCATCATAACCTAAGGCCGCTCTTACATCGTCTCGGCGCTGGTTGGCTTCTGCTGTCCCCACCAACAGATCACCGGCAAAGAAACCAACTTGTATGCGCCCTTCTTGACTGCGTCTGTCAATGACCCAGCCCCGTAAAACCCCATCAGTGGCGATCCCCTCTACATATCCTTGATATGGGCCTTTTCGGTTCCCAACGTTGAGCCGTTGTGCCAAAGGCCTCAAGCGCGTTTTAAGAGCTTGAGGCAATGGAATATTGCTGGGCTTCATCATGCCTGGCTTTCTGTTTGTATTATCCTGTCTTAGGAAAGGTTGTCGTAATCTGCCTTTGCCATCATGCTTGCCAGTTCACGAACGTCGACGGAGGCTGTCCACCCTAAGGCTTTTTGTGCCTTCGACGGATCCCCGATTAACAGATCAACTTCTGCAGGCCGGAAGAATTTTTCACTGATTTCAATGATGCGCTTACCTGTATTCGCGTCCACGGCAACTTCATTAATGCCTTCGCCATCCCACTCAGGCTTCATGTCCAAGGCTTCGGCGGCGAAGGTGACAAAATCACGAATTGTAGTGGTTTCACCGGTTGCCAAAACATAGTCATCAGCTTGGTCCTGCTGCAACATTGCCCACATGCCTTTGACATAATCGCCGGCAAAACCCCAATCCCGTTTGGCGTTGAGATTACCTAATACAACGGGGTCATCACTGCCATGTGCGATTTTTGCCAATGCCATTGTAATCTTGCGGGTTACAAATTCTTTGCCACGCAGAGGACTTTCATGATTGAACAGAATGCCGCACGAAGCGTGCATGTCAAAACTTTCACGGTAGTTAGTTGTAATATAGTGGCCATACACCTTTGCCACCCCATAGGGAGAGCGGGGATAGAAGCGCGTTGTTTCAGACTGAGGCACTTCCTGTACCAACCCGTACATTTCAGATGTAGACGCCTGGTAGAAGCGAGTATGTGGTGAAATTGTGCGCAATGTGTCCAAGATTCGCGCAACACCCACACCATTTACATCCGCAGCATAAATTGGCTGGTCCCATGAAGATCCCACAAAACTTTGCGCCGCAAGGTTGTAGAATTCATCATATTCACCATCGCGTATGATCCGAAAAATGTTATTGCCTTCTGACAAATCAAACTCATGAAGATGAACATCTTTTTCAACACCTAACTGTTCCAAACGTACGGTTTCAGGTTGAGATATTCTACGAACACCGCCGTGCACTTCATAGCCTTTTTCAAGAAGGAATTGGCTGAGATAGGCGCCATCTTGCCCTGTGATCCCTGTGATGAATGCTTTTTTCATTTGCGTTAACCTTCGTTTTCGCCTGCCTGATGACAAGTGAGATTTAAGTTTACAATGTGATAGAGATGCGCGGGCACGTCTTTAACATTGCGATTGTATGAATTTAATTTTCGACGTGTTCAAGAAACCATTCGTATGTTTGCATAAGGCCATCACGTAATTCGATGGAGGGGGTCCATCCAATTGCGCGCAGCTTAGATGCAGACATCAATTTTCTGGGCGTCCCATCCGGTTTATCAAGATCATGACGCAAGTCTCCCTCAAGGCCCACTACCTCCATGACGAGTTTAGCAACATCTGAAATGGATAAGTCGGTGCCACTGCCAATGTTGATATGTTCCATATCTTCATAGTTGTTAAGAACATAAACAGCAGCATCGGCAAGATCGTCTACGTGCAAAAATTCACGTAATGGGGTGCCGGTTCCCCAAATTTCCATACCATTTTCGCCGGCCTTCTTGGCGCGATGGGCTTTGCGCATCAGCGCGGGGATGACGTGGCTGGTCTCAAGGTTGAAGTTATCATGTGGTCCATACAGATTTGTTGGCATGGCTGAGACAAAACGTGCGCCATATTGCTTCATGTAGGCTTGGCACAACTTTATCCCTGCGATTTTCGCAATGGCATACCATTCGTTGGTCGGCTCAAGAGGACCCGTTAAAAGCGCATCTTCCGTGATTGGCTGATCTGCAAGTTTTGGATAAATACAAGACGATCCCAGAAACAGTAGTTTTTCGACACCGTGGTCATAACTGTTGCGAATAACATTGTTCTGAATGGCCAGATTTTCGTAAAGGAAGTCAACAGGGTATGTGTCATTGGCCAAAATACCGCCAACCTTGGCGGCGGCCAAGACAACCATATCGGGTTTGTTATCACCCACCCATTCTGCAACGGCGGCGTTATCGGTCAAGTCGCAGTCCTGGCGGGACACGGTTAGAATATCACAATCATCTTGTTGAAGGCGTCGAACAATGGCTGATCCCACCATTCCACGATGACCCGCAACCCATATCTTTTTATTATTCAACGAATGACCCTCATCAAATTAACTTTGCGCGCTTCCTATCGAAAGTGTTTCAAAGTTACAAAGCGATTTTGTGGGGGAGCTCAGACTAAACTTATGCACTTTGTTTTTGCACATGTTCATATAAAGTCATGTCTTCTGAATTTGTATTTTCAATATAGCGAATAAGTTCGGGTGTTATTTCAACATTCAATTTTGGGGTGGAAGTATTTAATTTTTGAACTTTCAAACTGTTTCTGTTGCACATTTTTGCAATCGTATTGATTGCTTTTTGTTGTGCGCTCAAAGGCAAACAAACGGCGTAAAAATCTTCTATGTTCTGGATTGCTTTTTGTGCAGTATATGGTCCGTGTTCGCACAAAAGACGACATTGCAGATTGTCGACTTCGTTGTTGCCTAAATCTGAAAGTGCTTTGAAAAAGCTAAGCGCATCCATTTCCAGAAGATCGGGGTTTTGTACGGGAAGATGGTGCCCTGGGCGGGCAATAACATGTTTGTAAAATGAAACCAGGCGGTCGACAGGATGGCGCACCAGGGTGGTATAGATGCGGTCCTTTTCAGAGTGGTTAATGCTGGGGGATTCGAAATTAAAATGTCCCCCTATTCCCGAGAGAGCATCAATATCAGGAGGATTGTTGTGCCCCGGGATGAGATGTAAATAATTAAGATTTAGAATTGCGTTAAGTGCCGCATGGAAAGACGTTCCGCCAGACTTGGGAATATGAGTGAAAACAATCAACTGTTTTTTGTGGTCTATCTTATCCACGGTGCTGATTTTAATGGGCTTTCCTGCCATGCCTGTATAACTCTATCTTGAAAAGTTTCCTGAAAAGCAGATGACACATGGTTTTTATACCTCAAAGGATTTTTTGGGGATCCGCAAAAAAAAGTTTTTGGATTTTGTATGATTGACGACAGCGAAATTATTGCAGCTTTCCGCTATTTATTAGGTTACAAAGATGTCCCCCAAAAGATGGTCGTTGCGCACCGTGGTTTTAAATCTCCGTCTCATCTGCGTCAGCATATAATGAACTTACCTCGGTTTCGTGATGAGGTCGCGAAACAGCGTGTTTGGGCAGATATGGCATCCATCCAGCTTGATCGGCAGGTAATTGTATTCCAGCATGTTCCCAAATGTGGTGGGTCCAGTTTACATAAGGTTTTAGAGGCCAATTTTGGCAAGGCCTTTCTTGAACGCCACAATGGGTTGGCGAATTGGGCTGTTGGTGACTTGGCTCAAGGAACTTTGTTTTCAGGCCATTATGATACCCCATCATTGGCACTTATTCCTGCTACAGGCTTAAAGGTTGTGACTGTATTACGGGATCCTAAATCACGATTGATGTCATTGTATCGATATTTACGCTCTATTTCCCCTAAGGCTGCTGAGGTGCAAGGCCGCAATATGAAATTGGTTGAAATGGCGCGGCGTCTCTCAGCGGAAGATTTTTTTGAACACCCAACTCTTGTAAGCCATCCAAGCATAAATAATGCGATAACACGCCAATTTTCCGGTCCTGTCGGGCAAAAATATTGGGAAAGTGTTTTGCCGAGGCGGGTTGCCCCCAGCTTAGTGGAGACAGATCCAAAGCGGGCTCTTGCCTGTGCATCTAAGCATTTGGAGAGTATGGTTGCGATCGGATTATTAGAAGCCCAAGATGAAACGTTTCCGTTCCTTTTCGAAAGTTTGGGCTTGCCAAAGGATACTATATTCCCCCACGCAAACACGTTGAAAGAGAACTTGCAGACAGGTAAATGGTTTGAACCTGTTGCCCATGTTCCATTGACTTATGAGCTTGACATGGCGCTCGCCCCACATATTGAGCTTGACCAAAAACTCTACTATGCCGCCGTCAAAATACTGTATCAGCGTGGTATTTTACCTGACGCGGAGATATACAAAGTTTAATTTCTGCTAAAGGAAAACAGAGTGCCAAAGTCTCGACTTTTCGTGATTGATCCCGTTTGTGCCATGGAATATGGGCACAGCCTGAATGCGTTGAAATATTTCAAAGATATGGCGGCCCCATCGTTTGATGAAGCAATTATGGTCGCGTCTCAGCACCTACCGGGTGAAATGTCTCAAGACGCCATCGTTCGGCATTTTGAATTTCAATACGATCAGTTTTTGAAAATTGATAGACGACCAGCGCCTAAACCGTTGCTGCCCTTTGCGCGCAAAGTCGGAAGTCCACGGGCGGTATCGGCCGCTGATTTTAATCAGTTACTTTTGGAACATGACATCACGGCGCATGATACATTGCTTTTCCCGAGTATCGATTATTACAGCGCAGTTGGTATTCTGGCAGTCTTGGAAGGAATTGCACCCGATCAAGCACCACATTTGCTTATTCGGTTAATTGGTGTGATGGAAACTGCCTGTTTGGATTTACCTGCGCCACAGGCCTTTAACGACTTGATCAATCGATTAAAGGGATATCATCGGCAAGGGGGAAGGATGACCCTTTGTGGCGAAACCCCGAAATATAGCCGCCGATTGTCAAATGAGTTGGGTTTCGAAGTTCTAACTGTTCCATATTTCTCACCAGATGTGGATGCCACTGCCATGCCTGTCGCAGGTCCCGTTACGTTTTTATCTGGGGGAAGTGCCCGTCCTGACAAAGGATTTTTTCGCCTAAATTCAATTATTACAAAGGTGAATCAACAAATAGGCGCACATAAAGCGCGTTTTATTGTGCAAGGATTGCCAGATGAACAATGGCATCAAAACATATCCTATATTCGGTCGCTTTATGCCCAACCCAACGTAGAGCTTCTTTCGGGCCAAATTCCTTATTCTGAAATTCAAAGAACTTTTAATGCCAGTCACGTCGGCTTAATGCCCTATGATCCTGCGGTGTATGAGTGGCGGGGCTCCGCTATGTTGATGGAATCAATGTTATTTGAGCGTTTGACGATCTGCCAATCCAACACAGGGTTTTCCGAGCAAGCGCGTTTGTACAATGCCGGCCAAGTTTGCAATACCGATGACGATTTCGTTGAGGCCATTTGCGCTTATGCGATGATGAAGCCCGCAGAGCTTAACATATATGCCAAAATGGCACGGGACAGATATTTGCAAGACGTCAAAAGCGCCTGCGATACTTGGATTTCGGGGGCGTTATAATGAAGAATTTTCTGAAATCTAAAACACAGAAACCACGTTTGTTGTTCGTGGATCATATCTTTCATACAAAGACACGTTCCTTTGATTTTTTGGTCAAAATTCTTGAAGATGTTTTTGATGTCATCGTTGTTTATATCGACCCTGCTGAGCCCGTTGATACAAAGCAGCTAGAAGACCGAGCAGATTATGTTGTGATCGCCCAAATGGATTTTCTGACACCTCTATTTGTGGTGTGGGGGAAACGTGTGACTGTTGTGCAGATGTATGATGGGTCGGCTGGGTTACCTGATGATCATTTTGAACTGAACCGTCAGGTCCAGTATTTGAACTTTTCGGTTTCGTTGCATGCGCGGGCAATTGCCCTTGGGGCCAAAAGCCATTTGGTGCGCTATTTCCCAGAGCCAATTTCAGATGCTGGTGAACAAGATTTTTCCACATTGCGAGGTTTTTTCTGGCAGCGATTGCCGAATGCAAACCTAAATTTGCCTAAGGTGCGCAAGTTGTTGGAAAATGATCTCGACAGTTTGCATGTGCATACGCCTACAGATGATGGGACCCCTTTTGATCCCGAAATTCTTGAAGGGATGGGGTGTGATGTCACGACATCTGATTGGTTTGAACACCATTCAGATTTCACAAAAATCATGGATGGGTGTAATGTGTTTGTGGCGCCTCGTATTGCTGAAGGCATTGGGCATGCTTTTTTAGAAGCAATGGCAAGAGGTATGGTGGTTATTGCGCATGATCTCCCAACCCATAATGAATATATATCAAACTGGACGAATGGTATTTTGTTTTCGGATCAAGTGTCTAACATCCCCTTGAAAGAAAACCATAATCGGCTTGCCGAGATTTCAAAAAATGCAAAATTGTCCGTGGCTGTAGGACATCAAGCGTGGAAAGATAGTCATGGTGGTATTTGTGACTTTGTGAAAAATGCAGATCAGGCCGTTGTCCCCGATCTTCCTGAATTGGTGCCCGCTGTCCAAGAATTGTTGGCTGCCTATCAAATGGGAATTGCCAACTATACCGCCGCTTTGCAGAACAATAAACATCTGTGTCACATGTTAGGGCATTGGTCCGAACTACAGGCGCAGTTGAGTGATAAAAACGGCGTTGCGAAAGACATAAAGGCCCCGAAAGAGGATCATATCTTTTTTGGTTTTGGGGCGGGGGACAGTATTCTTGAAAACGGGTGGGCCACCCCCGAAAAGTCACATGTCTGGGCGATTGAGCGGCAGGCGAGTTTGAATATCCCACTTCCGAAAGACAATATTCCTAAGTCTATTGGTTTGAATTGTCGAGGAATTGTGGAAGGTGATTTGTTCGTCTTTGCCAATGGCACTAAGATTGGAAAACTAAACATGGGTGGCACTTTCCGAGCCGAGAACATTAAGGTGCCCAAAAAAGTTTTTAACGATAATCTTAATATTCTGAATATTGAACTCAAAGTTCCTGAAAAAACCAAAATACCATCGTTAGAGGATCGAACTTTGACGTTTGCCTGTAAGGCTATCTCGCTATATTTCTAGGGTCGGTTTCGCCCCCATTATTTTGGGGGCGATTTTATTTTACACGAAGACGAACATGTCGTCAGTGAGGGCTGAGACTTGAGTGTTTGTGATTGTGACTGTGACACCTTGGTCTGAGAAGACTGCATCAGCACCAGATTGGGTAAAGTTTGCCAAGACTTCGGCAGAGGATGTATATCCGAACCCGTCAAACATCAGATCATCCCAGGCTTCCATGTCGTAGATAACGTTTGTGCTTGGAGAGGATGTGGTGAATGCAAATGTATCTGACAAGATGCCACCCATCATATGGTTTTCGCCACCGTCGCCGCCAAGGAAATCATGTGGGCCATGGCTTGTGATCCAAGCATTCAAGTCATCCGTTGTATTGGTGATGAATTCTTGACTGTTAGAGAAGCCCAAAACCACATCGGCGCGTGACATGCCGCCATCCAAAAGGTTTGTCCAAGCGGCCAATCCCCCTGCGTCTGGGGTCCGGTCCAGCACGTTATTATAGAGCAGTGTGACAAAGTCACTGTTGGACAGGGCGCCATAGACGTTTTGGAATTCGATCGAATCTACAAACCGCCCCGCAGCGGTTTCCAATGTCATTCCAGTGCTGAGGTTTTCGCACCACGCGGTGAACCCTGCCAAATCGGGCGCACGATCCAAGGTCGCTTGATAAAGCCGATAGACTTCATCGCTCCAAACGGATGCGGTGCGTGCCTCAGAATATGCGGTTGAATCGTCGATGGTATTATTGATAAATTCTTGGCTGTTTGAGAACCGCAAGACGGCTTCAACCCGGGTCATGCCACTATCTAAGCGGTCGTTCCAGACTGCAAAGCCCCCCGCATCGGGCGCGCGATCCAAAACGTTGTTATAAAGCAGTGTGACAAAGTCACTGTTGGACAGGGCGCCATAGACACTTTGGAACTCTGCCGAGTTTACAAACCCAGCCGCCGCTTGATCCAAGGTGAGTTCACCTTCGAAAATAGCACGGGTCCAGCCCGCATGACCTGCTGTATCGGGGGTGCGGTCCAGCGTCGCCTGATACAAACGATACACCGCATCAGCAATATCACCAGTCAGCGCAACACCTAAACCATCCCCGTAAAGATAGTTTGTTCCAGAACCACCCACTAGCGCGTCTGCACCAGCTTCGCCATCCAGAACGTCATTGCCGCCGCGGCCAAATATTTCATCATCGCCGTCACCAGCGGACAATGTGTTATCTGCACTGTTACCATAGATCTCATCAGCACCCGAACCGGTGACGGCATTCTCAATCACAGATCCTTGGGCGATCGTGACGTTGTTTGTCAGCCCGCCAACAGAAGAAAAGGCAAGTTGGTTTAGATCGATGACAAGATCGCCATCTTGGTTCGCAAAGTTCACCAGATCTTCACCACCTGTATCCACAAGGGTAAAGGCAATTGGGCCGCCGTCATAAATACTCGCGTTGGTTTCTCCATCAAACAGAACGCCTTGGATGTCACCCAAGAAACCGGTGACATTACTGCCTTCGCCCCAGATGGTGTTGCCTCCGTTGATGGTGAAATTAGACGCACCATACAGGTCTTGGATGGCCACGATATCAGCCAGCATTGGGGTGATAGGCAGGGCAAAATCCGCATCAACACTCGTGTTTGTTGTTTGATCAAAATACGACATGATGGTCATCAGATAGCTGTCGTTCAAATAGAGGTTATCTGCTCCAAAAGTCGCCGACCCATCATAGGGTCCAGCATGCCCTAAACCCAAGGCATGGCCAATTTCATGCATGTAGGTCAGGAAAGAATAGCTGTCGATCGTACTGCCATACGTTGTGATCCAAGAGCTTGAAATATTAACGTCAGAATAGATGATTTCGCCAGTGGCAGGGTTGAAACTGCTTGGGCCCCCGAAGGCCCCTGATTGGTTATCATTCAAACGTAAATCAGCGGCGCTGAAGCTGGAAATTTCTTGGAAGTTAATTCCAGTAATCATACCCCAGATTTCAAAGGCCCAATCTGCCAATTGCGCGCCTTCACTGGTGAGGAAGCTGGTATTGTAGGTCAGTATCGATCCCGGGGATGCATCAAAGGCCAAAGGAGTTGGTACACCCCAATCCATTTCAGTCATATAATCGGCGATTTGTTCGACATTATAAACGTTATCGGCGAATTGGATGGTATAATTCCCGGTGGAGGGACCAGTGATTGATGAATTATACCCCTGTACACTGATGTAATAGGTGCCGGAAGATATGGCTGTATATTCAATGGCAGAGAAGCGATTTCCACCAGAGAGATTAACATCATCATTGCTGGTGATGAGGCCGCCGGTGGGATTGTAAAGGGCAAGAATACTGTCGCTGAGGCCACTATTACTCCCGCCACGCCCCCATGCGGTGAAAACATAGGTTTCACCAGCCGTCAAATTGACAGCCACAACATCCACGTCAGAGCCCGAGGAAATCCTTCCATCAAATTGCGTGTCCAAACTCATCGAGTAAGGGGTCCATGTTCCGGCAGGGGCGTCTGTAAATTCCGTTTGAACCGGGACGTTTTGTTTAAAAACCCCAGATGTCGAAAAGTCGAATTGGTCAGATTTTGTCGCTAGCATGTTGCCCCCCAGCACATTGAATATTTGGCCAAAACTATCGTGGATAGTTTATAAAGCCCGACTTTACCTTTGATTGTGCAAAGGTAAAGTCAGTTTATGCCAAAATGGGGGCGTGTCCCTAGTACTTTATTTTACACGAAGACGAACATGTCGTCAGTGAGGGCTGAGACTTGAGTGTTTGTGATTGTGACTGTGACACCTTGGTCTGAGAAGACTGCATCAGCACCAGATTGGGTAAAGTTTGCCAAGACTTCGGCAGAGGATGTATATCCGAACCCGTCAAACATCAGATCATCCCAGGCTTCCATGTCGTAGATAACGTTTGTGCTTGGAGAGGATGTGGTGAATGCAAATGTATCTGACAAGATGCCACCCATCATATGGTTTTCGCCACCGTCGCCGCCAAGGAAATCATGTGGGCCATGGCTTGTGATCCAAGCATTCAAGTCATCCGTTGTATTGGTGATGAATTCTTGACTGTTAGAGAAGCCCAAAACCACATCGGCGCGTGACATGCCGCCATCCAAAAGGTTTGTCCAAGCGGCCAATCCCCCTGCGTCTGGGGTCCGGTCCAGCACGTTATTATAGAGCAGTGTGACAAAGTCACTGTTGGACAGGGCGCCATAGACGTTTTGGAATTCGATCGAATCTACAAACCGCCCCGCAGCGGTTTCCAATGTCATTCCAGTGCTGAGGTTTTCGCACCACGCGGTGAACCCTGCCAAATCGGGCGCACGATCCAAGGTCGCTTGATAAAGCCGATAGACTTCATCGCTCCAAACGGATGCGGTGCGTGCCTCAGAATATGCGGTTGAATCGTCGATGGTATTATTGATAAATTCTTGGCTGTTTGAGAACCGCAAGACGGCTTCAACCCGGGTCATGCCACTATCTAAGCGGTCGTTCCAGACTGCAAAGCCCCCCGCATCGGGCGCGCGATCCAAAACGTTGTTATAAAGCAGTGTGACAAAGTCACTGTTGGACAGGGCGCCATAGACACTTTGGAACTCTGCCGAGTTTACAAACCCAGCCGCCGCTTGATCCAAGGTGAGTTCACCTTCGAAAATAGCACGGGTCCAGCCCGCATGACCTGCTGTATCGGGGGTGCGGTCCAGCGTCGCCTGATACAAACGATACACCGCATCAGCAATATCACCAGTCAGCGCAACACCTAAACCATCCCCGTAAAGATAGTCATCGCCACTTTCCCCGAACAATTCGTCGGCCCCACGCGCGCCATCAAGCGTGTCATTTCCAGTGTCGCCGATCAACTCATTGTCTAGGGAATTACCAGTCCCATTTAAGTTCACTCCTTGAACACCGATAAGGCCTTCGATGTTATCCCCAAGGGTATATTCTTCAAGAGTCGTCACGACAAAATCAAAGCCCTCGTCGGCGGCCTCTACGACGGTATCATTTGCCGTATCCACTACAAAAACATCATCGCCACTATTGCCGACCATACTGTCAGCGGTTCCTTTGAGCCCTCCAAAGAGAATATCATCGCCCGCCCCACCAATTAGGGTATCTTGCCCGTCTGCGGCAAATTCACCTGTTGGATCTTGACTGCTGTCACCCCACAGGGTGTCATCCCCATCGCCCCCCTGAAGGGTGTCGTTTGCAGCGCCGCCTTCAATACTATCATCCCCGGCGCCACCATAAATAGCATCAGCATCAGCCCCACCAAAAAGGCTGTCGACTCCATCCGCCCCAAAAATAAAATCGGCATCAGCCCCACCAAAAATACTGTCGTCGCCGAGACCTCCGTCCAATGTATCGATCCCACCCTCACCCGTAATGGTGTCATTCCCGGCTTCGCCAAGGAAAACATTGGTGGTGTTTGTCCCTTCGATATTGTCGTCTTCGGTAAAGGTAAGGCCTTGAACGGAATTGACGGGAATATCTGTGTTGGGGGTAAAGGGCCCACTGATGACTGCGCTTGCACTTTGGATTGTATTGAAAAAATCTGACACAAAATTTGCTGTTGATGGCAAAGGATCGCCATCCAATACAAACAGATATTCTTGCCAGTTGAGGGAAGAGTTGCCAAGCACAAGCACCGTTGTGCTGTATTGCCCGCTTGCGCCCCAAGTAAATGTACCAATCCAAGAATCCATGCCAGAAAGGTCACGACCTGTCTGATCTGTCACCATGTATGTTATGCCGAGATCAAGGTCGACGAGAGGAATTGTTCCAGGTTCGGACGTAATGGCAAAATAGCTGAAGCTGGTATTGTCGCTGGTGGTAACGATGCGAAGGGTGGCTTCTTCAACTGTCGATCCAAATATATCGTACCCGGGCAACGTGTATGTGGTCATTTCTGCAATCCTTTAATCACTAATTTGCACCTGTATCTCTGAGGCGATACTTTTTGAATCTATTGTACTTTTCCGTGCATATCCTTCGACGGAGATGGACAAAACGTTAACAAGGTTTGAAGGTTGACGTTGATCCACGATTTTGCGCAATTTTTTCAACGTGCTTGCTGTTTCTAGTTCGGAGGGATGTGCCTCCCGTGCGATAAATATTTTTTGATGCAGGGTGGACGCTTGGCGCCCATCAATGGTCAGTTCTTCATAGAGTTTCTCACCAGATCTTTTCCCAATGATGACGATTTCGATGTCCCCGTCCAAGTTGTGTTCATCACGTACGGTAAACCCAGCACTTTCAATCACTTGCTGTGCCAGTTGAATGATCGACACGGGCTGTCCCATATCCAACACAAAGATTTCTCCACCTTCCGTAAAGGTGCTTGCCAGAAGGACAAGGCAAGCGGCTTCTTGGACAGTCATAAAATACCGGGTCATACGTGGATCGGTGATGGTGACTGGGCCGCCACGTGCCACTTGTTCCTGAAACAATGGAATAACAGATCCTGACGATCCCAAGACATTCCCAAAGCGGACAATTGAAAACAAAGTGCCGGTGGATCGGGAGGCCATATCTTGGATCACTTGTTCAGCCAGCCGTTTTGACGCCCCCATAATATTTGTTGGGCGCACAGCCTTGTCGCTGGAAATCAACGTAAAGCGTTCGACACCCGCATCTTGGGCCGCTTTTGCCAATACCTGTGTTCCAAACACATTATTGTCGATACCCGTCAATGGATTGGTTTCCACAAGGGGTACATGTTTATAGGCTGCAGCGTGCAAAACGATATTTGGGCGGTGGGCATCCATGACATCTTTTACTTGATGCTCATTGCCAACAGATCCCAGTATGACGGTCAACTCGGATTGCGTTTCAGCTGCCAGTGGCTCCAATTCTTGGTGAATGGTGTAAAGGGCCAGTTCCGACAGTTCGTATAAGATCAGCTTTGCCGGTTTCATACTTAAGACCTGGCGGCACAATTCTGATCCGATGGATCCCCCAGCCCCGGATATCAGCACTGTTTTGCCTGTAAAATCAGACAGACCGGTCAAAAGATTATTTCCCAAATTGTCGCGCCCTAGAAACGACTGTGGGGAAACCGATGTCAGCTTATCGACCAGGGCCTCTTCTCCAACAAGTTGGGCAAAAGAAGGGAGGGTTTGCACCTCAAGGCCCATCCCTTCAAGCTTTCGGGCAATTTGTGTCAGTTTGGGGGATGACAGAGACGGCATGGTCAACAAAACCCGGTCGATATTCTTGCTGGCCACCACATTTGGAATATCCAAAGCCGGATAAACCGGCAGGCCTGCCACAGTCACCCCATGCAATGATGTGTTATCATCCACAAAGGCCACGGGTAAAATTTCATCATGAACTTTAAGGGCTTGCACCAGCTGCACCCCTGTGGTGCCGGCCCCATAGATCAAAACGTTGCGGTGATCTTTGCCCAGTGAATACAATGTATTGACCACCTGCAAAAGCGTCATGCGCAGGGTGACAGACGCAATAAAGTAAATCAGCCCAAAAACCACAACACCCCGCAAATCCCCCTGCAGAGGGTTAATGAGCGTCAGCCCCCAAAGGGCCGCCATCAAAGCCAGGGTCAATTTAGCAGTTTGCCCCACAGCTCGAGTTTCATAGGCGGCCAAGCGCACTTGTGGCAGGCCCAAAGCCCATGACAATGTTCCTGCCAGTAATATCAAATAAGGAAGTGTGGGCAGAATAAGGGTGACAAGGGCCGCCAGATCAAGCTGGGGCTGCAAAAGAAAGAGCATGCCCCACAAAGACACAGGCACCAATAGGGTATCCACCCCCAAGAGGACCGCATGTTTTTGCTGTCGGGTCATCGACTTTATGAAAGCATATAGTTTTTGCACGTGAGCAGCCATTTTGATGCAGTATGCTGGTTCATATCAGTCAATGTTTTGAAGGGCTACTCTACTTTTGGATTAGGTGATAAGAAGAACACACTTCGTGAACCAACCTTGCCTCTTAAAAAACGTCCCAAAAGCGTGCCGTCAGTTATGGCCTTGTCACTTTATCACAGTACGCACCATCAGCCACATATCCATGCATAAGGTCCTGCGACGTTGATAGATCAGATCAAGTTTGGCTTTGCGTGGCACACAAGCACGGGCATAGATTGCATCCGTTTCGCCCGCCGTTTTGGCCCGCGCAAGCAGCTGTTCTTCATGGGCGTGATAAACCACCGTGGCCAGGCCGGTGATGCCCGGGCGTGATTTTAAGACTTGGGCATAAAGATCGGGAAACTGATCCACATATTGGCGCAAAGGGGGGCGGGGGCCAACAAAACTGATGTCACCTCTGATAACATTCCAAAGCTGTGGCAGTTCATCCAATCGGGTGCGACGCATCATGGCCCCCATGGGGGTGATCCGCGCAGTTTTGTCCCCGCCAGACACACCGCTGTCATGATCCACCACCGTCATGGTGCGAAATTTGATGAGGGCAAACCCTTTCGTTGGGGTCCGCATTCGTTCCGCCGCATAAAAGATCGGGCGGCCCTGACGGATTAATAAAACCCCGCACAAAAGAGCAATCACCGGCGCCAATATCACTGTCAAAAGCAGGGCCACCGCCACATCAAACAAACGCTTTGAAAAGCTCATGACGCCCCCCCTGTGTCTGTCTGCCATTCCTGCCACTGGCTTACAATGTCAGGCGCTGTGGTGGCGATGGCCTGAATATCAACCAACTTGGCCAAGCGGGTGGTGTCAAACGCAACCGTTTTGGGCAGGGTGTCTGGGGCCGGGGCCGGGGTCCATTTTTGACCGGCGGCTTGTAAAAGATCCCCCATGGCCACCGGCAGGGGGGCTGAAATATTCATGATATCGGGCCACGCCTCTGCCTTGTGGCACAGGCGGGCAATCACATCCCCAAATCCACGAGGGCTGATGTAAGACCGCACAGGTGTGCTGCCGTCGGGGAATTGATGTAAAACCGGGGTCCGATCGGGTTCCAACCCGCCCAGCAGTTGATCTGCCCCCGCGATATTTCCAATCCGCCCCATCAAGGCGCACCCGGAAAATTCCTGTTCCATGGTCAGTTTTGCCTGCCCATAAGGATGCAACGGATTTGTTGATCCCTCTTCACGGCACAGCCCTTTTTGCGCGCCATAAACCGCCGCCGATGAGGCCAGCATCACAGGGGCCTTGACCCCCATCTCAAAGGGTGCGGCGGCCAAATCCACGTTCAAGCTCATGTCCCGGTCAGGGCCGGGGGTGACGCCCAAAAGGTTGATCACCACATCTGCCGCTTGGCAGGCCTGCTTGATATCTGATTGCGGGGTCAGGGGATCCCCCACAACCCAACGGCGGGATGTGGCTTGTGGTCCACGGGGCACGCTTCGGGTTTGCCACAGGGGCTGCAGGTCTGATTGCCCTTGCCACGCCCATTGCAACATTTGCCCCAATCGGCCTGTTGCCCCCAAAATTAAAACCTGCACGCCTGCGTTCCCCACCTTTGTCGGATGTGTTTCGATTGACCCAGCTTCCAACTGTAGTATCTTGGCCCGGGGGCAAGATGGAATCCTTTTTGGGCATTCATTTTGCAAATATGATGTCTGTGAAGGGTTTATACGATGCAGTTTAGATTTTGGTGTGGCCTTTTGGCCCTGCTGGTGCTGTCGGCCTGTGCCGTTTTACCCCGTGGTGCTGCCCTGCAAAAAGAAGTTTTGGCCGCTGACGAAGATGGCACAGCCAATTTCGCGGTTTACCCCATCACAAGTGAAACCCTTCCACAGATCAATGGATGGCCACGGGCCATGGGCAAATATTACCCGTGGTTGAAACATTCCCATGGATCAAGTGTGCCCAAAATTTCTGCCGGGGATAAAATTTCCATCAGTATTTGGGACAGTAACGAAAACACCTTGATTGCAGGCCCTGGCCAAAAGGTGGTGGATTTGCGCGACGTCACAGTGGGGGCGGATGGGCGTATTTTTGTGCCTTATATTGATCGTGTCAAAGTGTCTGGTCTGACCCCGGAACGCGCGCGATCCAAAATCCAAGGTTTGGTACGCAATCTGATCCCATCGGCCCAAGTGCAGCTGAACGTTACATCAGGCACTGGCAGTGTATTCAATTTGGTGAGTGGTGTGGCCAAACCGGGACGGTATCCGTTGGAAACTTCTAACATCACCGTTTTGGATGCCATTTCTGTTGGTGGTGGCGTATCAGCCGGATTGCGCAATCCCCAAGTGCGCCTGCAGCGTGGGCATACACTTTATGGCGCCTCTGTCGCCAAATTGTTTGAAAATCCAAAGATGAATGTGCCTGTCCGGGGTGGCGATAAAATCATCATCGAAGCTGATGACAGATATTTTTTATCTTTGGGCGCAGCTGGCAGTGAAAGCTTGCATAATTTCACCAAAGATAAGGTCAGCGCCTTGGACGCCATTTCCATTATGGGGGGGGTGGAAAATAGCCGAGGCTCCCCCAAGGGCTTGTTAATTTTGCGCCATTATCCGCAATCTGCAGTCGGCAAAGGCCCGGCCCATCATCACGTGGTATTTGCCCTAGATCTGACAAATGCAGAAGGCTTGTTTGCAGCACGATCCTTCAATATCGAATCTAAAGACCTGATTTATGTCTCAGAAAGCCCGATCACAGCCGCCAGAACCATCTTTGGATTGATCGGATCTGTCTTTGGGCTTGCAGGACAAGCAAACAAGCTGTGATTTTAGTGTTTGCGCCATCAGACATTGGTCTAAAAAGGGTGTTTTTCCCCGTAAATAGACAATTTGGTGCTTTTTATTCCTAAATCCACCCTATAAGGTGCATTCAGCTCGGCTGTACACCGGGCGTTAATATGCAATTGCATCTCTAGTACTGGAGAAGACTATGAAAAATATCCTTGGTACAGCGGTTATCGTTGCCGCACTTGCCGCTCCTGCTTTCGCGGGTCAGCCTGAGAACATCGTCGTAGACGAAGCAATCATGGCACCTGTAGAAGAAGTAGCAGGCTCTTCAGCTGGTTCAGTTGGCTCTTCAGGTGGTGGCGTTCTGCCAGCATTGTTGCTGCTGGGTCTGTTGGCAGCCGCCTCTTCAGGCAGCTAAGACTTACCTTCCTTCGGGAAGAAGAAAGCCGATCCTTTTGGATCGGCTTTTTTTATGTTTGGATGAAACCTGTTGGTCAGGAAACGCGGTTTACGTCCAGACTTTATTTTACCTTTTGTAAAATCATTCTTCCAACGGTCCGGCTGATCCATTGATGGGATTGCCAAATAACGCCCCCACCAACCCAATAGGTATTTGTGAATTGCCCCCCAGTTCCCGAACAGACCTCGGCAAATTTTCGGGTGGCATGTGTGCGTCCCAAAATTGTGATATCGCCTGATCCTGCGGCCGTTACCTTACAGGTAAAGGTATAGGTATCGATACGGTCTTCCCCATTCAGGAATTGAACGGTGCGGGTCACCGTACCACCCCCCGATGTCAACGCACCCATCAACCCAGGGACAGAAGCCGCCATAACATCATCGCCAAACCCGCGGGTCCCTACGACAATTCCCCCATCCCGGATCATCACCGCAATATTATCGGCCGACAAATAGGTTCCAACCCCTTGGTTCATGCGGGCTTGGATCAACGTTCCACGGGATTGCCTCACCGGCACTTGGGCGATCAAAACAGGGCTGGTGACCGACGCCAAAGAGGCGCGCGTAATTTCAACCGGGGCAGGGGCCGCCCCTTTGCCTTGCGTAACACGCGAAGTGATGCCCCCCAACACAGCTGCCCCAACACTGGGCCCTGTATCGGTGTTTCCACAGGCGGTTATCGCCCCAAGGGCCAAACCCGCAATCACATGTTTAAAATAACGCATCGCTTACTTCCAGAACCGGCCCCAGCGGGCCTCTAGCTGTGGTTGGTGGGCATCGCGGGTCAGCTCATACAAGCGATCTTGTACATTCAGCCGCGCGCCCCCATCCCGGGTCAACGGCTGTAACACCGTGGTTGATTTCTTGCGAGTTGGGGTCCCCAATTGCCAATCCACCGGAATAACCACGCGGATACCTTTGTCAAAAGACCCTTCCCCAAATTCATCGGCAGATACATCGGTGATCGTGGCATAAGCCCCCACAACCCATCCGTTGTTAAATTCGCGATCCAAGGTGACGGTTGCTCCCCAATCCCCAGCCAAATATCGGCCCACATCCAACTGCCCATGAAACCCATTGCCAAATTGGTAATAGGCCGACAGATGCCCTGTGACCGTGCTGTATTCGCGATCGGCATAGGTGCTGAGCGGTTGCAGAATTGGGTTGGCGTTGCCATCGATGGTTTTCGGCACAAAGCCAAACATGTCATCATAACTGCGCTGTTTAACAGCGTTGATTTCGGCGCCAAAGGCCAAACGGCTGCCCACGGGTTTCCACAAAACCTCGGCCGAGACGCCCCCATACATCCGTTCCAAATACCCTGCGGTCACCCGCCCATACAGGTCTTTTCCGGGCCGGAAAAAATAGGCCGCCGTCAGATATTCAAGGCTTGGGTCCCCTTCTGCATCATAAACATTGGCGTCAGAGCGCACATGCGGCAGCACAGAATTTGACGCCCGTGTCGACGTATCGAGGTTGCCCAAAACTCGCTTGCGCATCGCACCAGAGACATAAAGCCCCGGCGTGGGGTTCCATTCCGCGGCCAATTCAAGACCCGCATCCACACGCACAGGGTTGTCAGGGTCAAACAAGCTGGCCTTGGCATAAGGCCCAAGGCGCCAATTAAATTTGGGATACAGATCTGTGTTTAATCCCGCGCGGCGGTCCACTTGGGCGGCATCTTCAAACCGTGTGGCCGCCAGCATTTGATCCGATCCATTCAGATCATTTTCAAATCGCTCCAAACCACTGCGAGGTAAAATTACCTGTGATGTGGGGATACCCTTTTTCATTAAGATGATGCGGATTTCTTCCACAGAAGGGGGCAAAACATTTGACACAATGCGCGCTGTACGACCCACGGCTTGGGCATTTGCGCTGTATCTGGTGTTGCGCACCCGGATGGTGGCAGTGCGGCCAGACAGTTCCATCCCTTCCAGAACCAAACCTTCTTTGGCCATCAAAGGGGCCAAGCCTTTGACCAGCACATCCCGGGTTTGATCGGCCCCTTGGGCCCAGCCCAAATCATTTGCCGCCCCCGCCGGACGGGTCAAAACGGGGATCGGTGCCCCTTCGTGTGTGCCCCCTGTGGGGCTGGATTTGGGATCGGTGGTAAACGTCAGGCCCAACCCAAAATCAGATCCATAAAGGTAGTAGGCCGACAAATGGGACCGTTTGCCCATTTTGTAATCAAGGCCATAGTTAAAGGGCGAAGATCGCAATGTGTTTCCGCTGTCTGTTTGATAGCGCACATTATCAGATGAATATTCCACCTTGGCGGTCAACCGGTCGGTGGCTTTCCAGCTCAGGCCACCAAAGGCTGCGGCAGGCCCCCGAAACCATTTTGCACTTTCCACCTGACCACCAGTGCCAGTGAAACCGGTGTTGCGGGTATCAAATTTATCGCTGATCACGCCAAATGGATTGGAAAAACTGTTATGGGCGCCCAATCGGCCCCAGCCAATTCCAGCACTGGCTTGCACTTTGCCCTCAGCAAAGGTTTTGGTGGCCACGATATATTCGCCCGAATAAAGCCCAGTTCCGATGAAATCTTGCAAGCCAATCGCGATGGCTGGGCGAATGCGCCCCTCATCCACCAAGCGATACCGCAGATCAAAAGACCGATCATAATAGGCATTATAATACCGCGATGTGGGATCTGCGGTCCAATCGGTAACTTGGGTGTATCTGAATGTCGTGGACAGGCGCGGCGTCAACTGAAACGTCATGGTCGACCGCAGGCTTTTGGCCCCATAGCTGAATGTAAATGCCAATTCCCCATCTGGCGCGGACTGGGCCGTGGGCATTTCGATCAAACCCGGGGTTCCGTACAGGCCATAGGTTAATGTTTCTTTGGCCACAACAGGGGTTGTAATTCCAAACAAAGCCGCCCCGGCCAAAGACATACGCCAAATTTTCATAGCGTTCCCCCAAACACAATACATAAGAGGACCTTAGGCCAAACAGACGGGGACGAAAAGCGCAGAAAAGCCCTGATGTTTGAGACTTAAGTAGAGTATCATAAGAAACAGGATATAAGACAGGGTCGAGCTTGACCAAAGGCAGGGGAAAAGATGCAGCGCAAAGGGATTATTTTAGCAGGGGGCAGCGGCACGCGACTTTATCCAATCACCATTGGTGTTTCAAAACAACTCATGCCGATTTATGATAAACCGATGATCTATTACCCGCTGTCAACTTTGATGTTGGCGGGTATCCGTGAGATTGCGATTATCACCACACCTCAAGATCAAGATCAATTCCAAAGAGCTTTGGGAGATGGATCCCAATACGGGATTGATCTGACATGGATCATACAACCCAGCCCTGATGGTTTGGCGCAAGCCTATATTCTGGCCGAGGACTTTTTGAATGGGGCCCCATCGGCCATGGTTTTGGGGGATAACATTTTCTTTGGAAATGATTTGCCAGATTTACTGGCCGCCGCAGACCAAAGTTCAGGCGGGACGGTTTTTGGGTACCATGTGGTGGATCCAGAAAGATACGGCGTTTTATCCTTTGATGAGGAAGGCGCTGTTAATGGCATCGTCGAAAAACCGCCGGTCCCGCCCTCAAACCTAGCCGTTACGGGGCTCTACTTCCTAGATGGTGATGCCCCCAAACGGGCGCGCGCAGTGCAACCTTCGCCCCGGGGTGAATTGGAAATCACGGATCTCTTACAATCCTACCTCGATGAGGGGGGATTAAATGTGCAACGGATGGGCCGGGGATATGCTTGGCTGGACACCGGAACCCATGCCAGCCTGTTGGATGCTGGAAATTTTGTACGCACACTTCAATCGCGCCAAGGGCTTCAAACCGGGTGCTTGGAAGAAATTGCCTTTGAAGCAGGGTGGATCAGCAAAGAGCAACTCCGGGCAGAGGCTGTACGGTATGCCAAAAATGAATATGGGCAGTATCTGGCGCGCCTGATTGATTAAAGCTGAGCTAAAATCCTTTTCAAACTCACGCGCCAATCGGGGCGACCAATGCCAAATGTGGTGGCGGTTGTGGTGCAATCCATACGCGAATTTAAGGGACGTGTTGCGGGGGTCGGATAGTCTGATGTGGGGATATCGGTGACAGCACAGCTGATCCCACTTTGGACAAAAATTTCCCGTGCGAAATCCGCCCAGCTGACATCGGGGTGCCCGGAAAAATGATAGGTTCCCGTTTTATCCGGATCTACAATGAGCTGATGCGCAATGGTATGGCAGGCGGCGGCGATTTCGGCCGCACCGGTTGGGCCGCCGATCTGATCGGCCACAATCGTTAGGGCATCACGTTCAGCGCCCAGACGCAGCATCGTTTTGACGAAGTTATTGCCATGGGCGGACACCACCCAAGATGTGCGCAAAATGGCATGGGTTGCCCCACTGGCGCGCAAGGCGGTTTCGCCGGCCAATTTGGTGCGCCCGTATGCCCCCAAGGGGCCGGTGGGTGCATCTGGTGTCCAGGATTTTGTGCCCCCCCCTTCGAACACGTAATCGGTGGAAATATGCACCAGTGGGATGCCCAGTGCCGCACAGGCCTTTGCCATTTCCGCCACGGCATCACCGTTCAGACGTTGTGCATTTTCTTCATCGTCTTCGGCCTTGTCCACGGCGGTATAGGCCGCGGCATTGATCACCGCTTTGGGTTTATGTGTTGCAATGGCATCGGCCGCACGGCCCGGTATCATCAGATCACAGGCCGCACTGCCCAGACAGGTTGTACCCTCAAGGGCCGCAAGTTCAGTGGCCACCTGGCCGGATTTTCCGAAAACAAGGATCATCCCGTGCCCAAGCGCTGTCCAACACCGTCACGGTTTTGCAAAGCCTTCCACCAGGCCTCGTTGTCCAGATACCAATCCACAGTTTTTTCTAGACCTTCCTCAACCGTCACCGATGGGCGCCAGCCCAGTTCCTGGGCGATGCGGGTGGGATCAATGGCATACCGGGCGTCATGGCCGGGGCGATCGGTCACAAAGGTGATTTGGTCTTCGTACTTTGACCCGTCTGCCTTAGGGCGTTTGGTGTCTAAAATGGCGCAGAGGGTTTTCACCAGATCCAGGTTTGACATCTCGTTTTCGCCGCCGATGTTATAGCTGCGGCCCACTTCGCCCTTTTGCACCACCAATAGCAAAGCATCGGCGTGGTCTTCCACATAAAGCCAATCACGCACGTTGGATCCATCCCCATAGATCGGCAGGGGCTTGCCCGCCAGAGCATTCAGGATGATCACCGGCACCAGCTTTTCGGGGAAATGGAACGGGCCATAGTTGTTCGAACAGTTCGTCATCACCACCGGCAGGCCGTAAGTTTCGGCCCAGGCCCGTACCAGATGGTCGGACGCGGCCTTCGACGCCGAATAGGGGCTGCGCGGATCGTAAGGCGTGGTTTCCGTGAACTGGACCGATGGGTCATGGGGCAGGGAGCCAAAAACCTCGTCCGTGGAAATATGGTGGAAGCGGAAGTCTTCCGGGCTGCCCTGGCCCACCCAATAGGCGCGGGCGGCCTCAAGCATCTGGAAGGTGCCCATGACGTTGGTTTCGATAAACGTGCCGGGCCCGTCGATGGACCGATCCACATGGCTTTCGGCGGCCAGATGCATCACCGCATCGGGTTTATGTTTTTCAAAGATGGCATCAAGGGCCGCACGATCGCGGATGTCGGCCTGTTCAAAGACATACCCGGGCGCGTTTGAAACACTTGCGACGTTATCCAAACAGGCCGCATAGGTCAGGGCATCCAAATTGATCACGCTGTGCCCATCGCGAATGGCCTGTCGCACCACGGCTGAGCCAATAAACCCGGCCCCCCCTGTCACAAGTAGTTTCAAAATACCTAATCCTTATGTCTGCCGTCCATGGTATAGGGCGGCTGTCACCTAGGGGATATTCGGTATCAAGGGGACAATGAAGGGCTAAAACAAATTTCCTTTAAACCTTTGTGGCAAAGCCCCTGATCAATCGATTTTCAAAGCCCGATCCAAAGACAACATACCCGCCCCTTTGACCACAAGCACCAGTAAGACAAACACCCAGAACGCCCGTTGATCCACGATCAAGGCGGATGGGTTTCCATCAAACCAGGTGCCGATATCTTTGCCACCCAATCCATGGCCAGTGATGTCAACAATGGATTGCACCGCCACAAAACCAATCATGCCAAGGGCCGCCAGACGGGTGAAAAGGCCCAGCACAATCAGCACTGGCAAGATGAATTCAGCCCAAGTGCCCGCCAAGGCCACGACCCAATGGAACACACCCAATTGAGAGCTGTCATATCCTGCGGCTTCCATCGCTTTGGGAAAAATTTGGATATAGGCGCCATCTGAGGGTCGGAAGAGGCCCAACACCCCATCGCCCAGTTTGGTCATTCCCGATTTCAGATAATAGACCAGCAACGTACCAGCAAAAATCAAACGTGCCAGAAGGGGCAGGTGGGGCCCCGCGACATCTGTTACGGCATCAGCAAAGCGGGAATAGATCTGGATCATGGGAGAGGGGTCCTTCAAACTAGGGGATCAGCACCTGCCGGGTCACCAAAAGGCTTAGGCAGGTGGGAAAATCAAATCCTTCTGGGGCGGCTTCAAGGGCCTGCCCCAACGGGGTTGCGCCATCTAAGGCGTCCAAAACATCTGCGGCCCCTGCGGGCAACACATCCACAAAGGGATCAAACTCAGGGCGGCTGATCAATACATCCTCTGGCCCGGTCAAGGGGGCGGGATCCGCGTTGGGTTGGTTGTTTTGCCACAAAGTTCCAACCGGGAAAGAAGATCGGATGACCGTTACTGAGGGGGCCAAGGTAAAAGGCATTGTGGCAAAAAGATCAGGATCAAGGCCTGCCAGATCATCCCCTGTCATGCCAGTTGCATCCGCCGCGTGATAGGCCCGGCGCAACGCATTTTCCACCCGCGCCACATCCGCCAGATACGGCAGATGGGCCACAGGGGGGAAACTGTCCAAAAAGGTGGGCATGTCTTGACCAAACGCGGCCATCAATGGGGATTGCGGCGGATATCGGCGCAAGGCCACACCCGCCATGGCGCGAAAGAAATCTTCCCCCACCAAGCGACGGATCACAGGGAAGGCCACCTCAAGCGCATCGCTCAGCGAAACCGCCACATTATTGCGGTAGACATCAAATCGTTTGCCGGCAGGCCGGCCCTGTCCGTCGCTTAATCTTGGGGGGGTGGGATGATCGGCATCCAACAGGGCCGCGCCAAAATCTTGGTGGTTTGTCATGACGCGGGTGTCAGCGCAGCTGCCGCCCGGTCTGCCTCGGCCCGTAAGACGTTCCAATCGGGCACATCATTGTCCCATTCAATCAAGGTGGGCGTGGGGCCGGTTTTGGCCAAGGTATAGGTATAAAGATCCCACACGGGATCGGCCACTTCACGGCTGTGACTGTCGATTAACAGGGGGGCGCCGGTATCATCTGTGTCCTCATCATGCCCGCCCAAATGTAATTCGCCGACATATTCTGTGGGATAGGCATCAATATATTCCCGCGCACCCATCTTAAGATTGGTCGCAGAGACAAAGACGTTATTCACATCAAGCAAAAGGCCACAGCCCGTGCGCGCCACGATGGTGGCCAAAAAATCCACCTCTGAATAGGTGCTGTCATCAAACCAAAGATAACTGGATGGATTTTCCAAAAGCATTTGACGGCCCAGTGTCTGTTGCACGTCATTGATGTGATCGGCGACCCGCGTCAGGGTCGCGTCTGTATAGGGCAGGGGTAGAAGATCATTGAAAAAGATCCCATGGGATGACCAGGCAAGATGTTCAGAAAAACTGGCTGGGTTCAGCCAATCCATCAAATGCCGCAGTCGTTTCAAATGGTCTGGATCAAGCGGGCCTTCGCCCCCGATCGACAGGCCAACCCCATGGGCGGATATTGCAAATTTTTGAGACAACTCTTTCATCTGTGCGATGGGGCGGCCGCCTTGGCCCATATAATTTTCGGCATGAACCTCAAGCCATTGAACAGGGCCTGGGTCGCGAATGACATCTTCAAAATGCTGTGGTTTGTAACCAACACCCACTGAGGTGGGCAGCGAATTTGGGGTATAATCAAACATCATATCGCCTTGTTATCATGGGAAGCTGCGGGCGACACCCTGTGCCGCCCCCATACCATAAGATGGGCTTATGCCGGCAGGTCACGCTCCAGCGCTTCCAAAGATCCCATACGCTCTGTGCCATCGGCCATTGCTGGAACTTCGATATCGGCGCAGGTGCCAGCGGGCACCAATGTCCACGCGTTGCCTTGGTAATCAACGGTTGATGTACCGGCACAGGTTGTGCCTGGGCCAGCGGCACAGTCGTTTTTACCTGCCAATGACACGCCATAGCATTTTTCTTTGCCAGCAGCATGGGCCGCAGGGGCAACAGCAGCAGTCATGGCAGCAGCCATTGCAGAGGCGATAACGATGTTTTTTGCAGTCGTGGACATGTGAATTTTCCTTTGTGTTTTGATCGTACAAACAAGGTACGCCCAAGGTGTAGGAAATCAGACGCCGTCCCTTCCACTCACAAGCCCGTGCATCACAGGAGCGTTAGAATGGGGCAGGATTTTTCGGCGAATTTCAGGGGAAATTGTTAGATTTCCCGCCTTTTGGGGCCGCGGGTTGGCCCGTTTTGTTACAAACCCTTGGTGATTTGAATTTGGGCCAACCTATTTTGTAAGAAAATCCTAGCCGCATCATTGGGAGCCATCTCAATGGCGGTGGCATAGGCGCTTGCGGCCTCTGCCCCCCGGTCCAATTTGCGCAAAACATCGGCGCGGGCGGCATGAAAGGGCTGGAACTGAGACAAGGCCCCCGACAGGGAGTCGATCTTTGTGAGGGCCGTCTCGGTATGGCCCAACTCCGACAGAACCACCGCCCAGTTCAACGCCACCACGGGCGTCGGCTCAAACGCCCAAAGACTTTGATAGAGAAGAGAGATTTGCGCCCAGTCGGGGCCACCCTCGCCCATATGGCAATCGGCAATGGCGGCTTTGATTTGAAAGGGGCCCGGTGCGCGCTGATCCACAGCCCCCATCAAAACCCTTTGCCCCTCTGCGATCAATTCGCCCTGCCACAGGCTGCGGTCTTGATCTTCAATGGCAACGCTGGCGCCATCTGCCCCGATACGGGCGGGACGGCGTGCATCTGTCAGCAGCATCAGGGCCAAAGCCCCTTGGATTTCAGGGTCGCCTGCGCGCAGTCGGTCCAAAAGGCGTACCAAAAACAGGCCTTCGGCACATAAATCCCGTTCGCCCACCTCTTGCGTGACATATCCCGTGGTGAAAATCAGATAGAGGGTGGCCAGAACCGTCTCCAACCGCTCTGCCCAATCTTCCGGATCTGGCACCTTAAAGCCAATGCCCGCTGATTTGATCTTGGCTTTGGACCGCGACAACCGCTGACCCATGGTGGCTTCTGTGTCCAAGAATGCATTGGCAATTTCAGATGTGGTCAGCTGACACACAGTGCGCAAAGTCAGGGCGATGCGGGACTTTTCTTCCAAAGCAGGGTGACAGCAGGTGAAGATCAAACGCAAACGTTCGTCGGGGATATCTTCCGCGGTGTCGATTGCATCATGTTCGGCCATGAGATGGGATACCTCTTGTGCTTTGTGATCCTCCCTTTGGGATTGTCTGATCCGATCAATGCCTTTGTTTAAGGCCACTTTCATCAACCACCCAATGGGAGAGGCGGGAATGCCAGACCGCCCCCAATGTTTGAGGGCGGCGATAGAAGCCTCTTGCAGGGCGTCTTCTGCACGCCCAAAATCCCCAAGACGGGAAATCAATCCCGCCATCAGCCGCCCCCGATCGTCGCGCAACACCTGTGTTAAGGCGTTTTGTACGGCGATGGCTTTGGAGGCGGCTGAGGTCATGGGTTTAACCTGCGGGATTATAATCCATCAAAGGGCGAACCTCGATGGTGCCAAATGCGGCAGATGGGATCAAAGCGGCATATTTCAGGGCGGCATCCAGATCGGGCACATCCACCACATAGTAACCGCCCAAGTATTCGCGGGTTTCGGCAAAGGGGCCATCCATGGTTTCCACCTTGCCCGATTTGATGCGCAGGGATGTGGCCGTGTCTGTGCCTTTTAGGCCTTCACCGCTGACCATGGCGCCATCGGCTTTGATCTTCTCGTTGACGTCAAAATAGCCCTTCATCAGATCTTCGAATTCTGGGGTGCCATATTTTGGTTCACGGGCAGGGTCGCTGTAAATGAGAAGCATATATTGCATGGGTTTTGTCCTTATATTGAGAGAGTAGGGAAGAGAGGGGCCTTTACAGCCCCACAATGTTCACAGCCAAGCAGATCATGATGTTCAAAGCTGCCAAGATGTTGGTGCCGTTGCCGACATACCGCAGGGGATGTCCTGCATTGTCGATTTTCAGACCAAAGGGATGGGCCACACGGCCAATCACCAACAAAACGCCAGAGATATGAATATAAAGGCCAGGGGCTCCCATGCCTTCGGCCAAGATCATCATGATCAACAGAAAGGATGACCATTCCCAAAAATTGCCATGTTGGCGGATACGCTGCAACAACACCGGATCGCCATTGTCACCAATCGAAATGCCATTGGCGCCACGATAAGATGTTACCCGGAACCACAGCACAAGATAGATTGCTGCGATGGCAAGGGCGTATATTGGGGTTACCGTAAACATTCTTGAATTCCTTCTCTTTGTGTTTTGATACCCCTAGGACGTCTGCCGATGTGAAATTTCGACATGAGACAGTAATTTTTTTGAAGAAATTTTGCGGAAAAATTCTAAGGCATTGAAAAGAATAGGAAATTAAATTCATGCAAGGAGGTGAAATTTGGATGAAATACAGTTCGTCAATCTGATTGATTGCAATTTCCCATACAATGACCGGAAAACCGCAGTTGGACTAATTGATCAGGCAAATGAAATTTCTGAAAATGCGATGTTTGCAGTTCTCGATGAACTCTGTCGATGTCCACATGGGACGGAGGTATCGCGTAACACTCTCTTGGAGCTGGTCGATATCTGGGCGGACCGAATTAAGCACCCTTTAGGATCAGATTTTGTTTTTGTCGCAAAGCTAATGATAGAAAATAACCTTTGGTCGGTCGAAGATGGGCTATCTTTGCTAGACAAAGTAACCCCATTTAAAGGTCTATATGCCGCGCTCAGCATCGTTTTGGAGTCAGCAGAAGATATAGAAAATGCACTCGAGGTCCGGGCAGAAAAGATACGTTCTGATTGGGATGTAGGTTTATAATGCGTTTCTAGGAAAAATTTCTAAAAAGGACTGTTAAAATCCGCCAACTTCGGTGCCGCCTCGTCTTTTGTGGACAGGATGGGGGTCACGTCCAGGGGCCATTCAATGCCAATATCAGGATCATTCCAAACCACGGCTCCGTCACACTCTGGCGCGTAATAATCTGTGCATTTGTAACAGATTTCGCAATCATCGGTCAGGGTCATGAACCCATGCAAGAACCCTGCGGGCACCAGCAATTGATGACCATTTTCAAAGCTCAGCTCATATCCCACCCATTTCCCAAAGGTTGGGCTGTCTTTGCGGATATCCACCGCCACATCAAAAAGCGCGCCCCGACCACAGCGCACCAATTTATCTTGGGCGTGGGGGGGGGACTGAAAATGCAGGCCCCGAACGGTGCCTTTCTGGGCTGAAAATGAATGGTTGTCTTGCACAAAGTCCAAATCAATTCCCGCCTCTGCCATGCGGGCCTTATTCCAACTTTCGCAAAAAAAGCCTCGATCATCGCCAAAGCGGCGCGGGGTCAGCAAAAGAACACCAGAAAGGGCGGTGGTTTGAACATCAAGCATAGGCAACATGTAATGGAAACGACGGGGTTTTGGCCAGTGCGTCCTCACAAGACATATTTTTATATAAACGCTGCCGTCCGCTTGGCTTGCTTTTGCGCTTTGTGACGAATGTTTTTAAACGTCAGGTAAGACGCGGCCACATCATTCACTGCAATTGGGTTTATGACACACCCATCTCGCACAGGAAGGCGCACTTGCATAT
>JAHDCF010000022.1 GCA_020630015.1 Planktomarina sp.
CAACACCCACAGGCTGCCCGGTTTGTTACTGGGGCCGGATCTGTGCTTGCCTTGCTGCTGGGTCGTTCATTCCGGCTTGGGGCTTCTGGTTCTGGTTAATGGTGGTTTTGGTGGGCGTGTCCGTGGTTGTCGATTGGCTTATGGGGTTGGCGGATTAAGGCAGGGGTTCAACGAATACCCAATATTCCCCGTCGTCCCATTCGGCCCACATTCGCATATCTTCGCGAACACCATCGTCGGTCCAGATTTCAGCAACGCAATCGACAAGGCTTGTGCTAACGCTTTTCAGGCGTTCTTTTTTCACGCGTAAAATTTCCCATTCTGCACCGTAATCGTTTTTCAGGGTCATGCCTAAAACGTCTTGTCCGATCTGGACGCAAGTTACTCGGGAAATATCCGCCACCGCAAAAGACGGGAGGGCAGCAAGTGCTAAAATCAGTTTACGCATTGGGCGTCCTTTCTAAATCGAATGTCTAATCTTTCACCAAAGCAAGAACGTTTTGTCGAGGAATATCTGGTCGACTTAAACGCCACACAGGCTGCGAAGCGAGCAGGATACAGCGAAAAAACCGTCAACAAGATGGGTGCCAAACTTCTGGCCAACACCAAGGTCTCAGCCGCCATCGCCGTTGCGCGAAACAAGATTTCAGAGCGCACAGAAATCACCCAAGACATGGTAGTGCAGGAATTGGCAAAGATTGGTTTTGCCAACATGGCCGATTACATGCGGGTTGGTGAAGATGGTGATCCGTTCTTAGATTTTTCAGAACTTACACGCGACCAAGCTGCCGCGCTGATTGAAGTCACAGTCGAGGATTTCAAAGAAGGTCGGGGCGAAAATGCTCGCGATGTTCGTCGCGTCAAGTTCAAGCTGGCCGACAAGAAGGGTGCCTTGGTTGATCTAGGGAAACACCTCGGCATGTTCGTTGAACGCAAAGAGGTTTCGGGCCCGAACGGCGGCGCAATCCCCGTGGAAACAACCGGCACCGTGCCTTTTGTCCTTGCTGGACACAGTGAAGTGGATGGCGAAGAAAGTTAGAATTCCTGACATTCTGGCTAATGTGCTGGATTTCAGGAAACACCCTTACGGTTCGGTTCGATATCGCGGGGCATACGGCGGCAGGGGATCTGGGAAAACCCGGACGTTTGCCACGGCGGTTGCAATATTTGCGGCGGGTCTGGCTGCCAACGGTGTCAGTGGTTCAATCATCTGCGCGCGCGAGTTTCAGAATTCAATTCAGGATTCGTCCTTTCTGGAATTGAAACAGGCGATACAAGCCGAGCCCGAACTGGCCGCGCACTTCGATATCGGTGATCGGTTCATTCGAACCGCTGATCGCCGTATCAACTTCATTTTCATCGGCCTGCGTCACAACCTGGAAAGCATCAAGTCAAAGGCAAAGGTGCTTTTGGTTTGGGTGGATGAGGCCGAGCCTGTAAGCGAAAAGGCTTGGGAATATCTGATACCGACGGTCCGCGAAGATGGGTCTGAGATTTGGATCACTTGGAACCCGCTGGACCCTGAAAGCGCCACCAACGAGCGGTTCAGAAAGAACCCGCCGGCCGACAGCTTGATCGTCGAATGTAATTACACCGACAACCCGTGGTTTCCATCGGTTCTGGAAGCGGAACGCCGAAGCCACTTCGAACGTTTTCCCCGGACATATCACCATGTATGGGAGGGCGGATATCGCGAATTCAGCGACGACGCCCTGTTCCGCGAGGAATGGTTGGGGGAATACATCCACACGCCGGTGACGCTTTCCAGCGGTTATTTACGGATCGATACGGCCCAAAAGGGCGAAAAAACCAGCGACTTTCACGGCCTTGTGGCCATGGGTTACGATAAGCGCGACCCGCTGCACATGTACGTTCTGGATGCGCAGCGCAAACAGTGCGAGTTTCCTGACCTTGCCGATTGGGTGGTTGAATACGCGCAACACCTCAAAGAATTCGAAAGCCAGACGTTTAGTTTCAGCCGCATCACGATCGAGGACGCCAACGTCGGTGCCGCCTTGCAATCGATGTTGCGCACAAAACTGCGCGAGGCTGGGATCAAAGTAAACGTCCAGCTAACGCCGAGATATGGAAGCAAGTTTGACCGTGCCTTGGAGGCGGTGAACTGGTTTGAACAGGGCCGCGTTTTGTTCCCCAAGGGTGTGACGGGCTGGCAAAAAGACAAAGGCGAAGGTCTCAAGGCGCTGCGCAAAGAATATCTGTCCTTCACCGAGACAGACACACACGCATCGGACGACCTTTTGGACCCACTGATTTGGGAAGTAGTTAGCCGTTTCGGAAATGGCGACCCCAACGGGTCTGGACGATACTGGCGGGGGTCACTGGGATGATTTTGTTTTCTGACCCTTCGATCAGCGGCGCTGCTTTGGTCGGTTCTCAGCTGCAATTCACGCGGGGCGGGGTTCTGGAATCCCACAACCTTGTGGAAATCAACCCACGACAGGGTGGCACCGCATCGGGCGCAAGTCTGAACTGCAACGCAGTTTCTGTGATCTTCACAATATCTGGGACTGATTACAACGCCGTGATGTGCCTCAAGACGTTCCAAGACATGAAATACTTGGCGGCATACCAGCCGGGCCAATCCGGGGCCCTGCAACGCATCGCCAGAAAAACCAGAGACATTGTGCACGCCGTGACCAACTGTCAGGGCTGCGGAGGAAAATAAATGCCAGATCCACGTTTTGATCCTGACGATCCATTGGCCACGTTCTGCGATGGCGTTTATGCCCAGAACAACGGTCAGGCTAACGCTTATCAGCGCTGCCCAAGCGTGGCGACGTTTCAAAAAGAGGAAACGCCCCCGCCACCTGTTGAGCCCAAGGAACCAATCAAGACATTCACGCAGGTTTTGAAGGGTCCCGGCACGTTTACAGACGCCGATTTCTGCCCGGACACAATCATCGCTTTGTCTTTTCAATCTATCCAAGGCGACACTGCGACGGTTCAGGCTTCAAAAGGCGCTGCTGCACCTCTTCCTTGCCGGGCGTCCCTCGGCTTTGGTCACGTGGTCGATCCGGTCACTGACACCCTTTGCCCACAGTCGGGCTTCACACTCACGCTTGGTGCCGACGACTGTGCGGTCGTGTCTGGTCAGGCCATCTAGGAGACACGCAAAATGAGCGTTTTCACATCTGGCGGCGCAAAGCCGGTCGGTCCTGATTTTAACAAATTGCTGGAAGGCGGCGCTGGCGCTGTTGCTGGTGGTACGCCAGCGAACTTGGCGCCACCTGCACCTATCGATGGATTTTCCATACGTCACTGCGGTGATGACAAGGACATCGCTTTGGTGGTCACTGTGACCGTCGATACGGCGGCAGGTTACGTTTTGGCAGGCGACGCCACGCAGGTTGTTCCTGCAGGCGGTTCGGTTTCGATCACCTTGGACGATATGCCAGCAGATTCCGACGCAATTACTGGAATTTCCATCGCTGCAGTTTCCTTGTCGGCAATCACGCCATCTGCGACAGTGACGCTTGGTTCTGCCCTGCCTGCGGCGGGTGCAACCGACGTTGTTCCTTACATCATCAACACAATCGAAAGTTAATCCGCTTTGATTGTGGGGCCGGTCCGCTGGCCCCATTTCTAAGCTGATTTTGGGGGTTTCCAAAATGCCAACACGTTTCACAAATCTATTCGTTGCTCTGGTTGCCGTATTCTTGGCGACAGCGCTGCCAGCCACTGCCAATACCACCTTTGGCGGTGGTTCATCTGGTGGTTCTATCCCAGACAATCTGACGGTTTCTGGTGATCCTGCTGTCTTCCCAGCAACACCGGAGGATAACGACACCCATATTGTCACAGATGATGGGACACCCACAGGCGAAGTTTTAGAGCTTTGGAAGTGGGACGAAGATGCACTTCCTGCTGGCGCTTGGGTTGGGCCTTTGTTCAACTCTGTACCTTGCGAAGATCCAATGGCGCGCACCGCTTTGTTGGCGCTGCGCAACGGTTCAAGCCTGCAAACTGAATGCCATTATGTGATCACCGATTACAATCGTGGCACCGTTGGCGCGTCTGAAATCCTTCTGCATGCGATCAATGCAAACACTCTTTCCATGGATGCACATGTCGCCACCGGCTTTGACGCAGTCGCTTGGGATGGTCGTTACGATATCGACACCAACCGGATAACCGAACTGGACGATAACCTTGGCAACGAGGTTTCAGGGCAGGAACTTGTCGACACATTCCCATGGGGCAACACATCGTTGCAGGACAACGTGATCGATGAAGGCGCGTCATTCACATACACCGGCGGAACCTTCATTGATAACCGGATCGAGACCGCCGCAAATGTGCGCGTCACAGGCGGCAACGTCCAGCGAAACAGCTTCCGAGCCAACTCGAACACAACGGTTTCAGCAGGCGACTTCCTTGAAAACGAAGTTCAAACTGACGCCACGGTCACAACCAGCACGACCGGCGATGTTGACAACAACGTTTTCGGGCAAAATTCCACAGTCACAATCACCGGCGGCAACGTTGATGGCACCACAGTGGGCAGCGTTTCACGCCTGACCGTTTCCGGTGGCACAACCCGCGATAACACAATCGAAAGCCGCAGCGACTTACGTGTCAACGGCGGTTCGGTTTATGAAAATCACATTGAAAGCAATTCACTTGTGAACTTGGTGGGCGGTTCCAGCTTTTACCGCAACACGGTTTCGAATGAATCCAGCCTGACCATTGGGAACCACTTCGCGATTGAAAGCGAGTTTTCACGGGCATCTGTCAACACAACTGGATCCGGCGGCCAAGGCTTCCGTTATTCACGATTGCAGCGAGCAACGGTCAACGCGACCAACGTTCCAACCTTCCAACTGGTCAGCAGTGATCTAAGCGCAAATTCACAAATCAGTGCGAACAGCGCCACGCGTATGGTTGCAAATTATCTAGTTATGAATGGCTATGGCCGTGTTCTGGTTTCGCCATCACGCCAGCTGGACATTCAATACACCGGAATCCGCGACTATGCCTATGTTCAGGTCGCCAACGGTCGGATGTATGTCAATTACAGCACCTTGTCCGGTGTAAGCTACATTCAGAACAACAGCACCGGCACAAACCGCGTTGACAGCGTAACCGTTCTTTCTAGGTCAAATGTCCGCTTCCTTGGCACGTCGACAGGCAACCGTGTCTATTATTCCGAGGTCACATCGGGCAGCACGATTTACACAACTGGAAGCGCCAGGAACTGTTATTTCTACTATAACGAGGTTACGTCGTCCTCGCAGATGTACGCGAACAATTCGGTCAACTGCCGGATTTATTACAACACCGCATCTGGGAATTCCCAGCTATATTCCCAGAACGTCACTGGCACCCATTACATGTATTACAATGCGATGGCCGGTCATGGTTATATTCGCTTTGAAAACGCACCCGGTGGCCGGATTTATGCAGTCCATGTCGGGGGGCAGGGGCTTTTGAGGTTCCGTCCTGCGAACGGCAACGGGCGCATCTATTACAGTTCTTTTGACGCGTATTATTACCTTTATGCGGACGCATGGACGCTAACGCGTTCCGGGCTGCACGGTCATGGGCGACGCACTTACACCGTCACCAACCCGCCCAACGGCACATTCGAACAAAACTTCTGAGGCTGACATGAAACGTATTTTTATCACATCCACAATTCTGGCCGCCTTGGGTGGCTTCGCATTGGCGCAAGCAAAGCCTGCGACCTTCGGGCAAATCATCGGCAAGATCAACGCCATGGTTGAAAAGAGCGAAGGCATCGACCCAATAGCCAAGGCTGACCTGATCATCGAGTTGGAAGAGGCATTCATCGTTCGCGTTGATCAGCTTGAAGAGCGCAAGAACAAGGCAATCGATGCGTTGAACGGGCTGGAAGAAACGCCGCCTGAGGGGCAGGAAAATCCCCGCGATGCTTTTGTCGATAAGCTGATGGGTGAGGCCAAGTGATGCGATACGCCAAAACAACAGGCGTCGACATGGTGGACAGCCATTTCACCGACGCAGACCCCCGTGTTCTTATCAAGTCACACGAAATCCCGCTGCCCCTGTACCCTGGCGACGACGGGTTTTGGGCCCAGTTCGAATACGTGCTGGACCGGGTTTCTTTGGCCAAGCGCATGTCCGCCGTGACTGGCGTTGCCAACTGCATCGAAGCCCAAGGCGTCCGCACCTTTGACCAAGCGGCCAAGCTGGTACACAAGGACTGGCCCGGAGACATCATGCTTTTCGCGGCGAAGGCTGCGGTAGATGATCCCGAAACGATTTGGCGCGAATTTGACGGTATCCAGGGCCCATTCACGGATTGGGTGGTTCTGCTTAACCGATTGGTAAACACAGCGCCGCATTGGGTTTCCCCGTCCAGCTTTGCCAACAAGGCGCACTTCCTTATGCCGCGCCCCGAAGAGGTTGCCGGTGCTATCGCTCGCGGTGAAATTGACTGCCCGTCTTTGATCAAAAGCAAGTTGATGGACACGTTCGGCGGCACGCTTGATGGTATCGCCGCAGATCAACGCACGTTCACGATGTACCCAGAGGGATCACCCGGCCACGGTTCATATTGGGGCATGCACCCAGCCGCCGCCGGGGCAGCTTTGGCGATCATTCTTCTGATGTTGAAAACATCGCAGACGGTAAAATCAGATTGCGAACTCTGTGCGTTCAACGTGGCTGACTTCCGGGCTTATGCTGGTGTTCACTATCCCATGGACAACCTGACCGGTTTGGCCGGTGGCCACGAGGCTGTCGCTCGCAAGTTGCCAGAATATGCGCAAAGCGAAATCGGCATGGATGCAGATCAGGTGCGTGAATATTTGGCCGAAACCAAAGTCTATTGGGGCGTCGAATTTGGGGAAGCTGCCTGATGGATCACGACCGCATAACTTCTTTGGTGAATCCGTCCATGTGGGGCGGTGCGATTTTAGGTGGTGTTGGTGGTATGACTGCAACTGATTGGCTGGCCATTGGTGGTTTCGTTTTGGCCTTTGCTGGCTTTTGTGTGAATTGGTGGCACAAACGCCAAATGGTGCAGATTGCAAAAGCACGCCTTGAATTGGATCGCAGGGGTTAAATGCTCTTACAAGCGCTGCGCAACACTGCGCAGACAATTTCTGGGCTGATAAATCAGCAGTCTGGAATGGGTGGGGCAGGCGATCACAGCGGGGCGCAAGTTTCGTTTGGCCGTGACTTAAACCCACTTGAGATTGCCCAATGGATGGACCGCGAGCGCATTCTGCGCAACGCGATCGAAGCAAAACCCGACGCCATCGCACGGGTCTGGCGTTCATACGGAGAGGACCGCGACGATTGGATCGAGGCGGACGAAAAGTTTGACATCAAGGGGAACTGTGAAACTGCACTGAATTACGCCGCTGCATTCGGTGGTGCGTTTATCATGCCGCGCTTTGACGTATCTGCGGTTGATGATGAACAAATCAGTGAAGAATTCAGACAGCCACGTGCAGGATCGCTTCTGGGGTGGAAAATATTCTGTCCACAGGATCTTCGAACACCAACCACGATGCGGGGCAAGACTGAAACGCAGCCTGGCACTGACCTTCCTATGCTTTACGAGGTCAAGAATATGGTTGGGGGAAAAAACCTAAAAATCCATCATTCTTGGACTATTCCTGTTTTTGGTGCGACTTGTTATTCGCGCCGCACAGGTCAGGTGGCGCATGATCTAACTGGTGCTCTTGGCGTTTCAGAGGTCCAGATGATCAGCGACCATCTGACACGGGCGCTGTCTGGCCTTCAACAGCTGTCCCACATGCTTGCGAAAGCCAATATCGACACGCTTCAAAGCGCCGGCGTTTCCGCTGCAAAGGAATCTTGCGAGCCGGGCAGCCCTGAAATGCAGCAAATGATCACCCACATGCTGCAAGATGCAGCTGCGGCGGTTCAGGGCGCATCTGTTTATCAACCAGTTATTTTGGACCTCGAAGAGAAACTTGATCGCTTGGGGCTTTCCTCTGGTGCCACGGCTTCGGTCGGAATGGTTGAAACTCTAATCGGGGCCTTTGTGGCCGCCACTGGCGTCCCACGCACTTTGATCCTTGGCGAACAAGGCAAGGGCCTGAACAACGGCGGGGAAGCTGATCTGCGGAACTTTTACGACAGTGTAAGCGCACTGCGCGAAAGCCGTTTGACGCCGGTTCTAAACCGCATCGATGAAATCGTCGCCGCTGACCAAGGCCTTTCCCAAGTCGAATGGGAATATAAGCCACTGTTCGAACCGTCCGAAAAAGAGCGTGCCGAAATCGAAGCAAAGAACGCCGAGCGCGACGCGAAATATTTGAGCGCTGATATTCCATACATCACCAGCCGCGTCGCCGAACGCCTGCAACGCGAAAAGGTTTACGCCTTCACAGACGAGCAGGTCAAAGACATCGCAGAAACAGAGGAACTGACGGGCCGCGATGGCTAAGTTCATCAAGGGGCTGGGCATCGTGACCCCCCTTGGCCCGGAGACTTCATATCGCCGCAGCCTGCAAAGGTTCGTCAACGATGTCTGGGAACGCCTGACAGGCGACGTCATGGAAATCACAATCGATCTGGAAGAACGGGCCATCGAAAGCGCAGACGCGTTTCTGGGGGCTTCTGACCGGGTCCACAGGCGAAGAATTCGCGAAAGTTTTGACCTTTTCTTTGGATCGGAGGCTGAAACCCGCATCGCTGACGCATTGTCCGTTGATGTGGACACCGAACTTGCGGTCGCTTTGGAGGCCAACACCAACCTGATCCGAAACATTTCAGGGCAACAGAGGCAGTTAATTGGTGCCGAGATTTTGGCAGTTTCAGAAACGCCGCTTTCTGATCGTCTTCAACCTATCCTGAAAACAGGAACAAATCGCGCCCGACTGATCGCAAGGGATCAAGCAGGCAAGATCAATTCACGACTTTCACAGCTTCGACATATCGGGGCAGGGGCCGAAGAATACAGCTGGTCCACGTCACGCGACGAGCGGGTCCGTGATCTGCATTCAACGCTGAACGGTCGAACATACGCATACGGCGAACCCACCGACGCAGAGGGCGGACAGCCCCCCGGCATCCCAATTCAGTGTCGATGCGTCGCTATCCCTAAATTCTGAGGGCTTTCAATGAAAACTCAACTTGGCTTTGCCGGGTCGGTCAACATGTCCGACGCGAAGGCAAACGATGATGGTGCGATCGTATTGAATGCGGTCCCCATGCGTTCGGGCGATTATGAATATCTTGGCCTTGAAGTCTGGGGTTCAGAGGAACGCGGATATCGCTGGGACGATGTTCTGATCGGCCACGTCAAAGACAAAGACGTTCGCAAGATTTTGGGCCAGTTTGAAGGCTTGGCCATCACCGACGATCACTGGTTTATTCCTGTGGGTGAACGCAACGAATACGGCGTCGGCACGATCCTGCAAAATGGAAAGTTTGGCAAAGACGGATACGTCACAACCCGTGCGAGTATCCACGACCCCAAAACCATCCTGAAGATTCAAAACGGTTCCGCAGAGGAACTTTCCATCGGCTTCATGTCCAAGATTGTTTGGAACGAAAACAAAGCCGATGGCGAACCCGATTTCTACATCACCGCAATCGAACTCAATCACGTAGCGGTGGTGGAGGAAGGACGCGCCGGGCCTGACGCTCGGCTGTCGCACCACAAATCCCGAAAACCGGAGAAACCAATGAAAACGATTGTCATCAATGGCAAGTCGTTCGAGGTCGAGGACGCGGTAGCTGACGATCACGCACAGCTTGCCAATGCGAACAAGACTTTGACCGATACTGTCGAAGCAAAAGACGTCGAAATCACTGACCTGCAAAATGGCAAAGCCAAGGCAGAGGGTGAACGCGACGTCGCACTGGCACAACTTCAAAACACAAAAGCAAAGCTGGAAAATTCAGCCGCTGATGTGGAAGCGAAAGCCGCAGAACTTGCAAATGCACACTCTGAATTCCTGACCGACTTGCAGGCCCTTGGCCACAGCACAGACGGTTTGGAA
The DNA here is from genome assembly GCA_020630015.1 of Planktomarina sp. Lineage (GTDB taxonomy): Bacteria > Pseudomonadota > Alphaproteobacteria > Rhodobacterales > Rhodobacteraceae > Planktomarina. The sequence continues at coordinate 9,984 of JAHDCF010000022.1, forward strand.
TTGGGCAAATACGACCGCATCGCAAAGATGGTCGAAATCCTAAACAGCATGAAGGTCAAGGTCGCAGACGATGCGTCCGAAGAGGTTGTTCAGCACGTTTGGAACACCGCCAAAACACTGGCCCCGAAATCAACCGGCAAATCTGCGCTGGACGACATCAATCCCGATCCGTCCGTCGAAATGTCTCACGCACAACGCGCAGAGGCAAACCGAAACGCTTTCTTTGCCCCAACTCAAAAGGAGGCCTAAGCGATGGGTGTTTTTGAATTTTCAGCATGGCCAAACTTTCAGGATCGCTACGTTGCCCACCCCGGCAAGATGCACGACCTGACTGACATTGAAGGTCACAGCCACGTACCAGAGGGCGGCCCCGGCGTTTATGGCCGGATGCACGTTCGCGGAGTTTCTGGGCATTCTGCGACCAACGCAGCCCTGAACATCGGCGAACGGTATTACACGGCAAACGACAGCTGCTCACTGCCTGACCTTAACGGCACGCACCTGATCAACCGCGCGACTGGCAACACCTATGCGACCGATGGCATTGCTCTGCCTCTGGACGCTGCGGGTCTGTTGATCCCGGTCGGTGTCGGCATCTGGACCGAATGGAACGCCAACATGAACGCAAGCCTAGCGCAGCCGTTCGGCCTTGGCGAACACTGCTATCAACCCGCCCATTGTGGCGAATTGAGCGTGGCGACCGAAGGAAATATCTGGGCCTATTGCGAAACCGACATGGAAGTCGGCGACGAAGTTTGGTTCCGCACAAATGTTCCGGCTGCAAACCTGACCGATGGCGTTTCGCTGTTGGGTGGCTTTGCCAACGCCGGTGGCGCTGACTTCCAGCAATTCCTTGGTGGAACAGTGTTCCGTCCGGGTCCTGCTGGCGGTGCCTTTGTTCTCAATCTGAATATGGAGGCTTAACCAATGCCCCTTGATATCCGCTTCACGCGGTCGGCTGTTGACGTTGTCAACATGGCGAATTCCGCGATCCGCTCAGGTTCAGCAAAAGATCAGACAGACTGGTCACGCGAACTGATGCAAAACTCTGGTGCCTTGGAATATCTGGCCCAACGCATGCAAAACGGCATCACCACAGACACGGAACTTATGGGCCGTATCTTGGCGATCCGCTGTATCGAAATCATCGATGAATGCATCAAAGACCGCAAACCGCTGTTCTTCTTGGATATGTTCCGCGACCGTGGTTTGTTCCGTCAGATCCAGCCGGGCCGCATGACCTTTATGCAACAGATCATGGATTACGCCGCTGGCGAAGTTCGTGTTCTGGGCGATAAGGTCGACGACCTTCCAACAACAGGCGGTCGTTCGAAAGAAACCAAAATCAAAAAAGCCAAATACGTCGGCAAGTCTGTCGAATACGGTTTGTTTGAACAGTGGGAAGCGTCTTGCGAAGGTCGTGACCTATTGGCAGAGCGCTTGCGCGACGCCATGGTGGACTTCGACGAATTCTTCAACTGGTTCATTGCGAACGGCATGCCTTTGCACGATCTTTATGGCTTGCAGGGCAATCCAGATATCCCAACCAAAACGGTTGTTGCATCTGCTGACAATGCACCTGCAACAGATTGGCCAAACAAGACACCAGAAGAAATTCTGTATGACCTGAACGTCATGGCCGATGTGGCTTATGCTGGTTCGAACTGTAACGTTCGCCCAGACACGATCCTGTTGTCTATGCTGCGTTACCGTTATCTGTCGACAACGCTGATGGGTACGCAGGCAACACCTGTCCTGAAACAGCACTTGGCCGACGTGGAATGTGCAGGTTTGGGTGGTTTGACCAACTTCATTCCGTTTGAGCCATATGATCAGGCGGGTCCAGGCGACACCCCAATCGCGATGGTTGGTTCATTCGATCGGGGAACCATTGAACTGCCAATCATGGCCCCGATGCAGCTGGCACCGATGTATCACGGTCTGCATTGGAAAATTCCTTTGATCGGCGCGGTTGGTTCCGTGTGCGTGAAAAAGGAAGGTCGTTACTACGAATGGCAGGGGATTTGATCCATGAAATATCAACTGAAAGCACGAAACACAGTTTCTTTCATGGTGAACACCTCGGAAATCATTGATCGCAAGGTCAATGGCGAAGTGATCAAAACCTACAAGGACGCTGCATCAATCACCACCGTTACCCTTCAAGTCGGGTCCGGTGAATTGAAAGCCGATGAAAAGGTTCTCAAGGCTTTGGCAGAGTTGCCGACGTTCTTAGCCATGGTTGCCGAGGGTGATTTGTTCATCGAGGGTGACGAAGGTTTGGCAAAACTTCACAACAGCAAGAATGCTGTGAAGTCTGCACGACAAGAGCGCCTAATGGCCGAACAGAAACGCCGCAAGGAACTTTCTGACCAGAAAGCCGAGAGCGCTGACGAACTCGCTGCAACAAAAGCCGAATTGGCCGAGTTGAAGAAAGAGTTCAAAGCATTCCAAAAGGCGGTCGGTGAATGATGCGTGTCACCAACGATTCAAAGCGGGTGGTTAATCTGGGAGGCAGGGTTTCCCTTGCCCCCGGTAAATCCATTGCCATTGCGGCAGATGCGATGTGGCTGACACGTTCGCCTTTGTTCAAGGCGTATGTGAAAGACAAAACCCTTTCGGTCTATGATGGTAAGCCTGCAAAACAAAAGCTGGACGCGAAGGCCCCGAAGGCCGACGCTAAGGAAAAGCTGACAGCCTGATGGATTGCGACCTTGATTGGTTCTTAGGTACGCCCTTTGGGGCGTGCTATACCGACTGCATATCTGATGATATCTATGACGCGTTTCTGTGTCTGGCAGAAGATAAACTCTGTTCAGTGAAGAAATGGTGCCCCAAGGTCTACAAGCTGGCCTTGGCAATTCAGATTGCGTTGATGCTGGAAACGTCACCTTATTCCAGCAAGAAATCTCAAGTTTCTGTGGCGTCCGAAAACCCAACCGGCAAAATCGCCGTGGTCAAAAAAGACAAGGTTTACGACGTCGAGCGCGAATATGTCATGACAGACGTGGATCGCGAAACAGCTGCGGCATCCCCTGCGGCTATGCTGGCGGACATCATTGACCGATGCAAAGCCCCTGCAATGATTGGCGCGCGTTTGGTTCGCAGTCATCCACCATCCTGCGGATGTGGTCGATGCAAGGGCAAAGGCGTGCCGTTCCTTAATATTGGCGACAAGGCTGACACTTGAACAAGGTCAAACGCCGGGTTGATCGCTTCAAGGAAATTAAACGCGACATCGCGGCGATGAACGGGGCAAAGGTTGGATACCTTAGAGAGACCACCGGGCCCCAGGCATACGAAAACGGCCTGACCTTGGCATCAAACGCGTTGATCCAAGAAAAGGGAACACAGCACATTCCGCCGCGCCCGTTCATGAATACGGGCTTCAACAGGTACGTTTCAAAGAAAACCGCGATCGCAAAGGCAGTGCGTGCGGTTGTTGAGCAAAAGATCAGCCCAAAGGCTGGTGACACCCGTCTGGGTGTCCTGCTGCAAAGCGAAATTCAAAAGGCGATAACCGGCGGCGGATTTGCCCCGAACAAGCCCAGCACGATCAAGCGCAAAGGATCTTCGCGGCCTTTGGTTGATACCGGAAAACTTCGACAAGGCGTTGATGTGAGGCCCAAATGACCGAACGTTCTGATCGATACTGGTCGCGGCCTCGCGGCTTATACAACCAAGCGCCAGTGATGAACCCGCCAAAGGGTCAGAACGCAAACAACGCTTGGCATGCGATCGAACATCTTGGGCACGCTTTCGAAATTGAAGTGTACCCAACATCCGGCACATGGAACACAGGCAAGGAATCCGATAAGTGCGACGGTCGCTTTGACCCGGGCAAGCCTTGTGTGGCCTGTGTTTGGGGATTGATCCAGCCGGATCGCGGAAGTGGGCCCGGCGCAGGTTCAGCAAGATTGATCACCGAACCCGGCGGCGAATGGTCAGAGGGCCGGATCATTGTTCACCTTTACAGCCACGCGCCCGAAAACCTGCGCGAAGCCTGCAAAAAACCTGACGTGTTTCCAGATGGTATCCGCCTGATCGGACCAGACTTCGACGGGACACACGACAGGCAGAACTTTTCCACGATCATCCGCTGGAAGGGCCGACGCTGGAAAATTCTGTCGATCATGGACCTTTTTGAAGGCGGCGACGAGGATTTGCACAAAGACTGCCCCGCGGTTTACCGCGCAATCTGTGGTCTGCATGAGGATCGCAGCCACGAACGTGAGGCGACGCCAGAAACAGCGCAGGGCGAAACTGTCTGGGTTTCATCCCAATGAGTTTCGATTTTAACGCCTTCAAGTGCTATCAAGACCTTCTTGGTGCCACTGATGAACAGCTTTGCCTATTGCTTGCACGAGGCTGCACTGACGCGCCTCTGGTAAGTTATCAGGACGCCTTCACAGCCCTTTTGGTGCGTGTCTTTGGTTTGGCCACTGGTATCCCTTGGGTCCGCGCTTACGAACAGGGCCACCGGCCGGATGAGGCGGCCACAGGTGTCCATGACGGTCAGTATGGCACCATCCATATGCTGTCGTTTGAGCAGGCCATGTCCGAGCCACTGCGCACATGGGAACTGCCAGAAAACGAACAAGACATCTGCGAATGTATCGCTCTGCATGGGAAATACACTTTCCAGCTTGACGTTTATCGCGATGCGGGTGCGGCGGTTCGCTGCCCACAAGGCGAAGCGGTCCAACGCCCCACAGGATCGGCCATTGATGTTTTGATGCGCCTTCTGCTGCGGATGCAATTCAATATTTTTAGGGACGCATTGCAGGAACGCTGCATTCAATACGGATCGCGGCCAATCCAAGGCATTCAAAATATCCCCGAACTTGTCAAAGAAACTTGGGAATCACGGGCGACAGCAAATCTGGAATTGTTCGCTAGCCCGTCGACATCGATGCAGCTGCCTGCTGCGTCGAACTATTGCGAAATCCCTCTCGAATTATGCGCCCCGGACGATGTGCCGGTGCCTGAACCCACGGTGTGCAAAAAGCGCGCCTATGACTGCAAGGAGTGACCCAAATGGTCGATTGCCCACAGGTGTGTAACGCCGATTTGCGGCAGGACGTCATGTCATCTTACACGGCGCTGGACCTTACCAACGTCATTGATCGAACATGTAACGAACTGCTTTTCCTGACCGATGACGCAGGTCTAAACGATGTGACAGACGCCACTTCCGGCGCTTGGTTGGATAACGGCACAGGCCGCACCCAACTGCTCACATCCATGGATGAAGTGCGGATGCACTATCTGCCATCCTCTGAAACCTTCAAGGCTGCCGCCCAATACTTCCGCCAAGTTGGCGAACGTGGTCTTGCGCCTTATTTTATCGTTGGTTTCTGGGACAAGGCAGGTGGCGAAAGCGCCGCAACAGCGCTTGATCTGATCAGCGAATGTCAGGCTTGTTTCTGTCACGTAACCGCGGTTCATGCTGACACCACAGGCGCAAACCTGATGGATGGCGCAGACTATGCGGCCATTTACAACTGGGCCGATATCAACGGCAAAATCGCTTACCTCGATTCCATCGATGTGAAAAACGAGGATCCGTCTGATGCAACGTCCTTTAAGGGCCAGATGTATGCCTTGGGTCTCAAAGACCATTGGATGCATTACGTTCAGAAGCGCTGCCAAAAGGCGATTGATCCAGTAACCGGTGAGGTTCTTTTGTTTGCCAACGGCGACCCGGTTGTGGACTATTTGGGCGCAGCTGTTCTTGACGATAACGGCGACCCGGTGATTTCAGACGGTACAGTCGAAATGACTGAGGCGGTTTGCGATTATCATTCATTCTTGGCAGCCGGATGGATCGCAAACGTTGACCTGTCACAGCTGAACAGCGGTTATGATATGGCTTACAAGCCACAAGGTGGCGAAGGCTGGATCGGTATTCCTGCTGGGAACTGGACAAACGCGCAGGTTTCAAACGTCACAGGTACGCAGATCGATGGCACCTTGAACACGTTCAACAACGGCCATGCGAATATGTATATCCGCACCGGTGGCGGTGTTGGTATTTTCTCAGGCACAACCATTGGTGGTCGTTCGATCTTCAAGGTTCATCTGGATAAGTGGCTGCGCCAGCAACAGCAAGACGCGATGGCGAATATGTTCTTCCGTTACCGTCGCTTGCCGTTCGACAATGCGCGCGGTCGGGCGCTGATCTTAAACGCCTTCACTGCACCAATGCGATTGGCCCAAGCGAACGGACATTTCACGAATGACCCACAGAATTGGGAAGAGGGTGGATATATCCGCCGTGGGATCGGTTGGGTTGTTCGAAACGTGGACTTTTCTGCGCCAAGCCCCACCGAAAAACGTGACCGAAAGTTCCCGGTACTTCGCGGGTGCTACGTCTGCGCCGGTTCCGGGATTTTCGTTCCGATTGAACTCTGTGTGATTTCTGACCCAACCCAACTGATCGGAGTGTAAGGCAATGGCGACTTGTGAACAAATTGAAGTAATCGCCAGCGGCGACCTACTTTTGACATGGGAACCGGTGGGCGAAATCAAGGGTTTTGCTGATGGGTCTGATGCATTCATGTTTGAGCCCAACGATGAAACACGTGTGACGCTAAATATGGCGTCCGACGGTTCGGGTGGTTCAATCTCTGGCAATCAGCGAAATGACGGGATTGTCACGGTGAAGTTGAAGCCGGGCGTTCTTTCTGCCGAAACCTTGTGGAACATCTGGTACAACGGTGACAAATTCACCAAAGGCACCATGACAGCCACGAGCATTCGCAACGGTCGGACCTTTACATTCGATTGTGCAGGTCTTTCTATCGTGCCGGGTTGGCAGATGGGAGACGAAGCCCCCGACAGCTATGATTTTGAATTCTGGGTGTCTGATGTGGACTTCACCGGAAGTCAGGGTTTTGTCACTAACTCTGTGAACGCCTGATGGACATATTCGCAATGATGAACGCTTGGGAGGTTTCGCCTCTCAAGCCGATGGGCGGATCCAAAACCGTCTTTGAACGCGAGATTGAAGGCGGTCGGTATCGCTTTGACATGACCGATATTCGCGCCCGTCGCCGCATGGCGCAAAAAGCAACAGGTCATTTTAAGCATTTTGCATCCACCGTTTTTGCGGGGATGGCTGGTGCTGAACTCGATCTGTTCGTCCAGGACGACAATGAAGGCTTTCGTTTGAACCTGACAGAAGAAAACATGCCACGCGCAATCGAATTGCTGAAAGGTGCGGCACCAGACATCTTGGATGGAATTGCAGATGACAGCCTGAACGATTTCATTGATGAACTGGTCGGGCATGCGTTCTTTTTCATCAATGGCGAATACAAGTCACTGGCGAACGATGAAGTCGCCGAGGCTGCGTTCGGCGATGATCTGACACTGTTTTACCCCGTTGCCCTCTGCGTCTTGGAGGTGAACACGAAAGCCGGTTTTTTTATGAAACTCTTTCGCGGGTTCGTATCGGAGAAATCCGAGACCGAAAAATCCGAAGTCGTCTCGGACTAGATAAAAAAGACAAATGGTCGGGCCTGCGCAAACAGGTTGGCCCGGACATAATCGAAAACTGGTTTTATTGGCGGCCGGTTTTGGAAAAGGTTTGCACTTACAAAGAAATGTGGGTCGATCAGGCGTTCTGTGATGGGGATATCGAATACATGCACGAAATGCTTGATTTCAAATTGCTGGGCGATGTGACTTCACAGATTGAAGCCGAAGAAGCCAAGCCTAAAAAATGAAGCTGTTAGAGCTGTTCATTGACGTCGCCGTTCGCGGCAACAAGGCGATCAATGGACTTAAGCGCGTTGAAGGCCAAGCGGCCAAGACAGAACGCCGCATGGATGGCGTGGGGCGCAGTGCGTTGGCAGTGGTTGGCAACTTCGCCGCCATGGCTGGTGGGGCCTATGCCGTGGGCCGTGCAATCGGCGCAACGGTCCGAGCCGGGGCAAACTTCGAAAAGCAAATGAACAGCGTGAACGCCATCGCCAAGGGGGCAGGGGCAAGCGCTGATCAACTTCAAGGCCTGAACGATAAAGCCCGACAGCTTGGCCGTGAAACTGCGTTCTCTGCAACACAATCCGCCGGTGCTTTGGAAATCCTGCTTAAAAATGGCGTCAGTGTCGAAAACATCCTTGGCGGCATGGCTGACGCGTCCCTGACCTTGGCTGCGGCCATGGGTGAAGAGATTGGCACATCTGCCGACCTTCTAACCGATGTGATGGCGCAGTTTGGCCTTGAAGCGAAAGAGGCTGGGGACGCCATCGACATCATCGCCGGGGCTTCTGTTGCTTCAAAGTTCGGCATGCGCGACCTCTGGCAATCCTTTTCCAAAGCTGGCGCGCAGGCGAAAAGCCTTGGAATTGATATGTCGGAATATGCCGCCATCGTTTCCATGGTTTCGTCCAACTTCAAAACGGGTGAAGAGGCTGGCACCGGGTTTCGTGGCTTCCTGACCAAGCTGACAGGAGTCAGTGGTCCAGCAAAGAAGCGCATGAAGTCGCTGGGTCTGGAATTCTTTAAGGCCAACGGCCAGTTAAAAGAATTGCCCGATGTTCTGAAAGAATTAAACGACGGGTTGGGGGATCTGTCCGACGAGGCCAGAACCAAGGCGATCACTGAAATATTCGGCATCGAAAGCATGTCTTTCGTTAACGCGTTGCTTGGCAAGACCGGCGAAGAGTTGAAGGAAATACAAGCCGCCATCGCCGCCACCTCTGCCGAGGATTTGAAAAACGAAAAGTGGAAAGGCCTTTCGGCCGCAGTTACCGAGGCAAAGTCTGCGCTTGAATCTCTAATGATCACCCTAAGCGGATCAGGGCTTAATGAGTGGTTGGAAAAGATTGTTCGCGGCTTCACCGACATCGTTCGATCAATCGAGAAATGGATCAATCAGAACCCTGAAACGGTTCAAAACATCAAAGATATCATTGCCGCGATTGCACCATGGGCTGCCGCTCTGGCCGGAGTGATGATCACCGTTGGCGCTTTGCGCTTGGCGTTTTCTTTGTTCTTCAAATCCACGCTGGCACGCATGACATTCTTTGTCGGCAAGATGATCGCAAAGATTGGTCTTTTGGTCGCTGAATTGACCGGACTTACAGCGTTGATGAACTCAACGACAGGGCGGAAGAATTCAGGCGGTCGTGGTGGGCGTCGAGGTGCGAAGGGTGGCGGTTTGAAAACTGGCGCAAAGGTTGCCGGAATGGCCGCTTGGCGTGCTGCAACCAGCCTTGTTTCCATGCCTGCACAGGTCGCAGCCTTGGCAGTCACCCCCACCGCAGCGGCAGATGGTACAATGCAGGCCGTTGAAGAAAAAGCTGCGGCACTTGGCAAGAGCTTTGACGATTTCAATAAAATTATGGCGCAACGCATCATGCAGAATGAGGCATTTCGCCATGCGGCAGAGGTCAGGTTGCAAAATGTCAAAGACATGGATCGATTCTTGGCTGATGAAGATAACATCATGGGATCTGTCTTTTCTGGTAAAGAAGGTGGTGGAAATAGGCCGCACTCAAATGTTGCCCCGCACATGACATCCGAACAGATGCGTGCGGCTGGGGAAAGAACGGTTGTGACCAACATCACAAAAACGGTCGGCGATACGACGGTGAACGTTCAAGTTGAGACCGAAGCCGATCCACATCAAATCGCTGCGGTCGCAAGTGAGGTTGTTGAACGCAAGATACAAGGCGCGATGCTGGACACTACGAACTAACGCCAATGCCCGCCGCTGACATCTGACTTAAAACGCCGTTCCCACGCTGGATACACCATCAAAACCCCAACAAGGTTTGCGATCCAAAAATACGGTGTGACGAATAAGAATAGCAAGAAAAACAGGATCAGGGTTATGAAAAACTCCCTGACCATGACGTGACAGAAAAAATACGCAGGACCAAAGATCAAAGCCCATAGCCAACTCAGCCGAGTTGAACCGGGCGGCAATCTAACCGGCTGACGTAAAGGCCTTGGGTCTGGAATTGGGTCTTGGTCAAAATCCAACATTCGCGATTTATAACGGAGGCTGGGACAAATGGCAAAAACCAACAATGTTTTCGTGCCTCAAATCGCGGTTTTGCTGGTGGGTGTCAGTTATGACATGGCCCTTTCCCAGCAGGTAAGCCACAAAAACCAATTCACGCAGCACCCGATCGAGGACCCCACTAGATCCTTTCTGATGGACCACAACCGAGAGCGTCCGATCACAATGCGGCTTGAGGTTCGAGTGACATCAAACCCTAAGTCTGGCCCCTCTGGCTTCTGGCGTGCACCAGTTTTCCTTGAAGCCCTGAACCGCATCAAGGCATTGCAAGCGGTTTCCCCTGATGCGTTCATCCCGATTTTTGACGGTTCACGCATATATCGGAACATGGCCTTCGAAACCATCGACATGAAGCGCGACAACAATGTCGCTGACACGTTTTTATTCACCATCGGCCTGCATGAATTCAGGTTTGCACGTCGCCCAAGACAATCCGCAAGGCAATCCAGCTTTGAAGGCAGCGATGGGCCACGTAACACATCTGGTCGCCGTATCGTTGCTGAAACCGACCGCCCGATTATTGAAAGCACGCAGGTTCGATCCAGCCCAAGAACGGGGCCGGTGCCCGATCTTTACACGACAGACCTGCAAAACATTGGGGCCGCAATTTGACCTTGCAAGTTCTTTACCTTGAGCCTGATCCATCGCAGCGGTTTACAATGCAGATTGATGGCGCAAGCTATGATCTGCGGTTCGATTATAACCAGTTGCACGACCGCTGGTCCTTTTCCATATGGCCAACGGATCAGCCTTGCCCACTGATGGCTGGCCGTTTCATCGACACCAAACAAGATATTCTGCGCGGCCTTGGTTTCCAAACAAAAATCCTGACCACGGACAGATATGGTGCCGGGGTGATTGATCAAAACTGGTTCGACCGAATGACGCACGAATGGGGTGACGGTGTGCCGACAACCTTTATGGTTATCGCAGAGCCGGGCGATTTGGAGGCTGCCGCCGCAGTGGTTTGCTGATGGCGATCCTTTATAATCGATATTTGATGGCCCACTTCATTGATCGAGGTCTGGAAATAGGTGGTCGCCAAGAGATTGTTCGAGGTCGTGTCGAACACCCCGTTACCATGCGGGTCAACTTCACATATTCCACGGAATCACAGCCCAATGAAGGCACCCTGACCATCATCAACCTGTCACCGCAGTCGCAACGCGATTTGTTGGTCGAAGGTGAACGGGTCGAGGTCGTCGCTGGATATTGGCCTTGGGGCGGTCCGCGCAACATCGGTCCAATCTTTGCGGGTCAAATTCGCAAGGCACACACAAAGACGGTTGGAGGGACCACCACTGAAACCGTGATCGAATTGGGCGACAGCGACGACGCATACGCACATGCACAGCTGCGTGAGGTTTTCCCAGACGCAGACCATGAAACGATTGTTCGCCGGTGCTTAGAATCCATGGTTCCCGAAGGTGTTCGCATCGGTCGGGTTGAAATGCCGGGCTTTGTTGAGCGCCGGATCAGGACCGTGGATCGCTTGGCGCGCGAGGAATTGGACGACATCTGTCGCACACATGACTTACAATGGTACATTCAAGATGGTGTCGCCAACGTTTACCCACGCGACAATGCCCTGCAAAACACTGATTATATTTTGGAACCGCAAACAGGCGTGATAGATGCGCCGGAGTTCAGCGACAAGGGCGCAAACTTCCGAACACTGATGCTGCCTGATCTTCGTCCGGGTTTCACAATCACTTTGCAGAATGATCAAATCGCATCGCGGTTTTCCGAGCGTTTGAAAATTGAAAGCGTGAACTTTCAGGGATCAAATGCCGAGGGATTTTTCGGCGCGCAGGTGCGTGCGTTGTATCTGAACGGTGATCAGGTTGTGAGAACGCGGGAACGCCATCTGGGGGCGACGACATGAACGGTCTGGCTAAACTGATCAGGGAACAATCCCGCGCCGCGGCAACCGAACGGCAAGTCGCTGTTCCGGTCGAGGTTACGGGTGTCAACTTTGATGGCGAACCAACTGTCACGGTTCGACCGATGCAGAGACGCCGGATTGTTGAGCGCAACGGAGAGGTGCAAAACCTTGAACCTTTAGAGGTTTTTGAGGTGCCGTATAACTTCCCTTCGTCTGGCAGTTTTGCTGTGTTCGTTCCGCCGGAAATTGGCATGCAAGGGTTCCTTGTAAGCACAGACAATGAAATCGGTGAAATACCAGCCAGACAGGTTGAAGTCGTTCGGACAAACGACAAAGCGGGTGGTTTCTTTATTCCATCCGGCAACCTTTCATCTGGTGGATTTCGCGGAAACCCAGATTGGGCGGAGTTGCGAAGCGGGAATTCACGCATCGCGATCAGCGATGGCCAAATTCACCTGCAAGCCGGTGAACACAGCCTTGTCCTTGGTGATGGTGCAAACATTCTTGGCCCCAACGGCTTTGATCTGGTCGCAGCATTGAAGCAAATCAGCGACCACCTTGGCGCTTTGGAAGATTTGGTTCATCCCGGCGGCTTGACGCACGGCGGACGCAAAACCCGTGACGTTGACGACATACCAGCGCCATCGGCCCCAGTAAGAACAGAAAGCGGGGTCCGATGATCGGCACACTTCTTTTGGACGAAACCGGCGACCTTCTCTGTGGTCAACACGAAGATGGATCTGAAACGATTGTTGCAGGACTTGGTGCAGAGGTTGTTTCGCAGTCTGCGTCTCAGGCCATCGGTTTGCACAAGGGCAAGGTCTGGTGGAATTTGGAAGCTGGCATCGATTACGATGAACTATGGCACAACGCCAAATTCCCACATGAGCAAATGGAACTGGTTCGCGCTTCCGAAATTCGCGAGGCCATCCTGTCGGTTCCGGGTGTTGATGGTTTCTATGAAGACCAACAAATCAGTTTCGAATATGACGGGCGGCTGGTGAAAACCAAAGTGCCTTGCATCAAGATAGACTGTGAAAATTCGCGGGTGCGCGGCTATGTCGAGGTGATTACATGAGTTCAGGTTTCACAGGGGCAGGCGTCGTTCGAAAGCGTATGCCTGAAATCTTTGCAGAGTTTCGCGACCGTCTGAAACAGCCCACCGATCCAAACGATCCAAGTTCTGCGGCCTTTGGGCCTCAAATCACATTAGACAACCCAGACCAACACCCTGGCGACTCTTTGGTCGCTATAGGCACAGCCCATTCAGCAAGCACCCACGAACTATGGGAAGCCCTTGAAGGACTGCAAAACAATTTGGATGCTTCGACTGCCAACGAACGTTTCCTGCGATTATTTCACGCCCCACGCTCTGGAATCAGTGAAAACTCGACGCTTTCAAAAGATGATCTGCGTGCATTGATTTTGCAGCGTGAGTGCGAAGGCGTTCCAATGGCGAGCCCGGCGACCGTTGCTCTTTGCGATCCCAATGTTGAGTGCGCCACCGTTGTTCGTTCCACACTACAAAACCCGGTTGATGGCATGCCTGCTAACACCGCCATGATTGTGGTGAAGGGGACACCTGATTGGTCTGATCTGGCCAACGAAATGTATAAGCGTGTGGATTTCGGATTGTTCGATTTGGTCGGTGACATCCAGACATCTGCATCACTTTCGGTCAGTGACCTATGTTACAGGTTCCAACCCGCCTGCCGTGTCTTTGTTGGTCTTGAAATACGTGTTCGCCGCCTTGGCAACTGTGGTGTTCTGGATCAGGCCTTGGTCAGTCAGACTGTCGTTGAAAGATTGAAGGAACTATATTCAGGCTGTGGTTTTGGTCAGGCCTTCACATCTGCATCTTTAATCGCAGAGATAGGTCCGATCGATGGGTTTGCAATCGAAAGTATTGGTCTGCGCCGTAGGGCACCAATGTTGGTCGGCAAGGGTTGCACACAAACAGACGCCCCAGATGTCGTGATCAATGACATCTTAACAAATTGGTCGTCGTCACAGATTTGCGGATACTGCCAGGGCGAATTCTGGTGTCTTGAATTTTTGGACTGCCTGAAACTCAAGCCTTGGGAATTTGCTGATTTTGATCTGGCATTCACCCAGACTTCTGAAATCACTGGTCCGACAGCCTGCGCATGACGCTTACCATCAAGGGCACCCCGCACGCCAAGGTGGGGGAACGGGACCTTAACTGCCCGTCAAATGATCTTAGCGTTCCTGATATTTGTGAACCATGCCGACAAAAAACGCGCTGGATTGAAAGAACGATTTCATGGGGGTCAAAAGGGTCAAAACGGTTCAAAAGTGTTTTGAACGCTATTCTATGCGCCCACGACGACGTCTTGCAGGAAATCTGCAACTTCTGTCTGGCCAGTGAGAATGATTGCGAGCGCCGCAAGTGCGAATGCTTCATGCGTCTCTATCGCAGCATGGGCCTTCCGATGCGTGTGCCGGTTCTGGTAGGTGGCGATAAGTGCGTGCGGTTCGGAACCAAGATTGAAATTGAAACCTGTCACGGTCCGAAGTGTTATTTCAAGGAATGTGACCCGCAGATTTGCGAAAGCTGCGACTGGCGTGATCTGGACCCATGCAATCGTCATGCTGATCTGGAACTGGCACGCAAGATTTTCCGCGTCGAACAAATCAAACTTTGCCAACGTCCTACAGGCCAAGCCTTAGAGGATGCTTTGCGTCACGCCTTTCTAGGGCCCCGCGCACGGATTGTTGGCAACAAACCCGGAGAAATCTTTGTCGATATTGGCGGTGAATTCACGCCGGAGGATCGGCAACTGCGTCGTTTCTGGGCTTCACGACTTCCTGCGCCCGATGGCGTTCAAATCACCTTTGTGCGGCCATGCCGCTAAAACACGGAGAATATAATGGCTGACGAAAACACCGGATGCGATTGCAAAAAAATCGTCTTTCTTGGCGATCAAGCGACCATCGATCAATTCACAACAACTAAGACCGATAACTGCGGCAATGAGGTTTGCATCGTGGACCTGCGCAATATCTCTTCATTCCAGTCTTTGAAAGATGAATTGACCGCTGATCCTGCGAAAGCCTTGGATCTGTTTGCAAACTGCATCTTGGCCAATCTCGACAAAACAACACGCGTGGCCCTGATCAAACAAATCTTCGACACGACAACGAACAACAGCATGTATGCCAATACAAACAACGGCTGTCGCGTTGGTGAACAAGATGGCCTTGTCGGCACCCCCGGCTTTGACCCAATCGCGAACCTTTAAGGGGCTGACAAATGGCTGACACAACACAACAAAATCCGTTCGCTGGATTGACGCTGGAATATGCCGGCGATTCTGGTTCTGTGACCTTGGCGGATGCGGTAAAAGGTATTCTCTGCGGACAGCTTGACGTTGATCAATTCAACGCGCTGTTCAAAGGCTTGTTCGCCAACGATAAGGCGATCACAGATGAACTGCTAAAACTGTGCGAAGCGCTTTGCCTTAAAACGGTAACACCCCTTCCCACCGACGCACCGGGGAAGTGGGAACTGCCGATTCAATGGCTAGTTGAAGGAACGGATCCAGACATTGTTAAGTCTCTGATTGCGTATGACAGTGCGAATTCTGAGTGGTGTAAGGTAATTCAAGTTCCGACCGCCACTGATACAGTTTCGGGCACGGTTACCTTACAACAGATTAAAAATTTAATCTGCTATTTCCTGCCCAATGAAACGCCATTTACCCCGGTTCATGTTGTGCAGCGAGGAAATACGCAAGGCGATGGCCAAATCGATTTCAGCGCGGGTGCGCCGCCAGATTTGGTGGATACCATAAACATAGATGTAACTGCTTGGCCCGACATAAAACCAGAACACCTAAATGGTTGCGCCCGTGTGAAAATCAGAGCGACAGCGAGGGCGACAAAATTATCTGCAAACGCCAATAACATTTCAATGTTCCAGATTTTTGATTCCAGTTTGGGTCAAATTGTTTTGACCGCCCCGACCGGTGGACAGGGAACGCAAAGCGATGGTGGTTTGAGCGATACCAGTATCCCTAACATTCCAATCAAGCTGGTGGATGGTTTGGCCACTTTCGACATCATCACAAGATTTCCGTCTGCGACAGCCGTTGGAGTTATTGAGGCTTGGATTTCAGATGCAATAATAACGATCGATGGGATCGATCCACAATCGGTTTAAGGGGATCAACATGAAAAAGATCATCGCACTCTTATCTTTTCTTTTTGCGACACCTGCCTTTGCAGATGTGGCGGATGAATTCGACCATGTGCAAACTGCAAATGAAGGCACTGAACAACACACGTCTGTTCAAAAATTTGCAGACGTAATTCAGCTTCTAATGTCGCAGCCTGGCATGTCGTTTATCGATGATGGGACCAACCCGCCAGCGCTTTCGTTTGACGCGGATGGAGACGGCACGCCAGAGGACGTTTTACCATTCACAATCAACGCAAGCGGGGATCTTCTACTGGATGGCGTTGTAATCTATCCAAATCCTGACACTGACACCGTATACGACGACACCGCTGTTCTTGCTGCGATTGCAGCCAACTTGGCGGCGATCAACGGGCATATTGCGTCTGATTTGGATATCGACCCAACGAACGAAATTCAAGTTGCAGACGGAACAACAATCACTGGTGTCGGTTCTTCGGCTGACCCGTTTGTTGCCGTGGGTGATGGCACTGGAACTGACGACCAACAATTAACCCGCACTGGTGATACGCTGAACCTTGAAGATGGCGGCAGCGTTGACCTTTCGGACCTGCGCAGCCCCGCCAACTTGGACAACGACAGCACGAACGAACTTGGAATAATAGACACAACGGCTGGAACATATGATCCAGATGGCCCAGGACCAGAACCATCACAGCCCTTACCATCTGCCGACGATGCAACCAAACTAGGCGCTCTAAACGTCACTTCCAACCAGACTACAGGGCAGGTCCGATACAACGGAACTTTTGACGACGGCACGACATTTGACGTTTCGCGAACTGAATTGTCGCCAATCCGAAGCTGGACGAATGACAGTTACCTTGTTTCTGGCAATAAGCCCTTCGCCTATTATGAGAATGGCTTCATCATCGACGCTGACAAAGACGCACTTCCCTTGGGTGCCGTGGGCGATGCGGTTATATTGCAGCCAAACGGTGCGATCACATCTAAAGCGGAAACCAATCAGCGGGCTTTCGGCGTCGAACTGGCGGGGGTCGTGACCTATTCTCTGTCAAGCATGGGCGGTTTCAACTCGCAGATTAACGGCGTCACTGGAAACTTGGTTGCCCGAAATTCTGAAATCGGCGTGTCTATGCGGTCTGATGGATTGATCGAAGTCTCGCAGGACATGACGTCAAACACGGGTCCAGTTTTCGCGGTTAACCGGATGGGCAGCACGGGTACTGCTGTTAATTTTTATCAAACACCCGTTGGTGTGACATCCGCACCGGCTGGCTCGATTACCGTGACACCGACGACTGTAAGTTATAACACAACGTCCGACCTTGATGAAAAGACGGGGGTTGAAGAAATTGACCCGGCAGACGCAGAGGCTCGCTTGCGTCAAGCTGCACCTATTCAGTATCGCTTCAAACGTGGTGACGGTTCTGTGCACTATGGCTTTGGGGCCCAAGACGTCGCCTTGGCCTATCCGCTGGCTGTGACCGGAACGCAGCGCACGCCCGAACAGGCTGAAGTTTTTGATCAACGCACGGATGAACCGTTTGACGTTGCGGCTTTCCGTGATGCGTTTATCGCAGACAATCCAGAAGCGACAGGCGAAGAAGTTCAGGCCGCTGTTGATGCTGAGATTGCCAAGGAGGGCGAGGGCCTTTCACTGGCGCTTGGCTTTGCTGATGCGGACCAGACAGCCTTGATCCTTCATTTGCTGGATCGTGTTGCCGCTTTGGAAGCCCAGATTTCAGAATAAAACAAGGGGCGGCTTCGGTCGCCCTTCACCTTTTCAGGAGATTGAAAGATGGACATGAGTGGAACTTTTGCACTGGTTTTGCGGGTTTTTGTTTTTTACCCCTTGGCTGGTTTTATTGCGGCTTATCCTTCCGTAAAATGGGATGAAGCTACGGGAATCCTGACAGTTGATGTAAATGGGTTAAGCGTTGCCTTGGGTGCTGGCCTTTATGCCGTTTTGGCTGGCGGGACTTTCGCTTGGTCACGGTTCATTAAGAGCGACGGTGGCGTCACATGAGACTTGCCCTTGCCGCCATTCTTGCACTTGCGGCCTGCTCAAAGGGCGTGACCACCCCGCAGGTTGATTTCACCGCTGACCCCATTGTTGTATTCAATGACCGTGGCGGCAACCCGTATGAATACGCGGCTTTGTGGGAACGATTGGAAGCCACAGGCAAGCCAGTACAGGTCGGAGAGTGCAACAGCGCTTGTACGATGTTTCTGAGCCTCTCACGCGCCTGTATGATGCCCGGTCGCCGCTTTGGCTTTCACGCATCATCCGGCTTGGTGTCTGATGCGTGGATTGCAGAATATCTGCCCGGACGCATTGGTGAGATGTATCTTTCTACGTGGTCCAAATCCCGCGACTTTACCAAGCTGACATCAGAACAAATCAAAGACATTGAACCATCATTGGAGATTTGCAGATGAGACACTCAACAATCGTGCTTTTGATCATTGCTGCCCTTGGGGTTGCGGCTTGTAATTACAAGTTATCCGGCAAGGTTAGTTATGGCGACATCACGTTTGAACCAGTGTTTGAGGGTAAGCTGTAATGTGCTTTCTGCCACTGTTTAAGCCACAGCCCCGACATCCGCTTGTTGATGGTCCGGTTCCATCAATTCAGGAACCAACGATTTCAACGCCTGTTTTCAAGTCGGATTTCAAATTCTCAGGCAAGTCAAAGACCAAGCTGGCAACGGTTCAAAAGGATCTTCAAGACGTTGCAAATCGCGCAATCGAATTAACGGTCCAAGACTTCGGTATCACCGAGGGCATCCGAACAGTCGAACGTCAAAGGTTTCTAGTCCAGCAAGGCCGATCCCAGACAATGAACAGCCGCCACATTACGGGTCATGCAATCGATGTGCTGGCCTACAACGGGTCAAAGCATAGCTGGGAACTTCCATACTATCTTCTGGTCGCTAACGCCTTTGTGTGGGCCGCATATGAAGTGGGTGTTCCAATCCGCTGGGGTGGGTCATGGTCAACGCTAGATATCCGCGCTTGTAGGGTAAAGGATGATCCCGGTGAAACGATGATGGAATTGTATCGCAGGACAAGGCAGAGGCAAGGCCGCAAGACGTTTATTGACGCCGTTCACTTCGAAATCCCGCGTTGATTTTTTCGCCCAAAACTGTTATCAATAATCATCTTATTAGAGTGAGACATGAGTAAACTCTAACCCCGGAGATTGAGATGTAATTGATGGTTAACCCCACATACAAAACCCCCGGTGCCTTAGTTGGTGCCGGGGGTCTTTTTTTGTTTGGGGCAGGGGTCCCTTTCGTTATGGTTTTAATCAATAAGCTCCAAAACTGTTTTCAGTGCAGCAATTTCACCACCGTGAAAGCTGACCTTGCCTTCGAAGTGCATTCGCGCCGCATCTGAGTAGTTCTTTTCAGCCTCGCGCAAGAGCGCTTCAATCTGTGTTTTCATGTCGGTCCCTTTTATGCTTGTTCTTTTGAAGTAGTGAAAAGCCCCAAAAATCTGTTGCGCAACCATTCTTCTTTTACGGCTGCGATGTCTTTTTGGAGTTCGATTGCGTCTCCGTATTGCATTGCCTTGTCAGCGACCACAGACATGGAAAGCACATCTTGGCGAACTGTGAACACGTCCCACAAACCGCCAGTATCAGGGCGCTTAAATTCCCAAACAGGCGTTTTGCCGTTCTTTTTTCGCGTGGCGGTCCAACCCATATTCTGGAATGCGCTAACTGCCATTTCCCTATCTGGTCGCATGATCGGCCCCTTTTATTGTTGCTTTAGGTGAGGCGCAAACATTTTCGCCTTTCCGGTATAAAGACAGGTCGCAATGAGAAACGAACCCATTGATGCGACTTCATCTTCTTGTGCGATCTTTAGTGCGTATTCCTCTGCGTGGTGCATGTACTGAAAAATTGCCAACAATTCCCCAGAACCATCGCCATAACTGCGCGTTACGCTTGCTCCGTTCTTAATGTCCACGTCCATCACGGGTCCCTTTCAGTAATGTTGAGATAGATAATAATAGGATATAATAAAAAGGCAAGGGGTAGTCTTGAATTTAATTTACTGATAGACCATAATCATTCTAACGAAAGACTAATGTTGAAAATGCGGTCACTATCTAACTTTACTGGCGAATTATGGGGCTATGCGCGTGTGTCCACGGAGGATCAAAACTTAGATATGCAGATTGATGCTCTGACAAACGCAGGTGTTCCCCGTCGCCATATCTTTTCTGACAAGATGTCTGGTCGCCTAATGGATCGTCCAAACTTAAACCGGGTCATTCGCAACATGCGCTCTGGTGATTGCCTTGTGGTTATGAAGCTGGATCGCTTGGGGCGAAGTGCCATCGGTCTTGCTCAAACGGTCAAGGATTTGGAAGCGAAGGGGATGCACTTTCGCGCTCTGGATTATGACATTGATACCACGACCTCGATGGGCAAGCTGGTGTTTAATATCATGGCGGCGATTGCTGAACTGGAAAGCGCGATGATTTCAGAACGCACCAAAAGCGGCATGAGCGCAGCCAAGGCAAGGGGCAAAGAGTTTGGGAAGAAACACTACATTCTCAGCTATCCCAAGCGCCTGAAACGCTTTCTGGAGTTGTGGGCCGAGGGTAGGATACCCCAGAAGAACGAAACGCATTTTGAACACCACCTGACGCCCAAAGAGATTGTGGAGGAAATGCACAAGGCAGACCGGAAGGCCCCTAAATACGGCAGTCCACAGGGCTATGCCAACTGGAAGCAAACAGGCTTCAAGGGGCTGGATGTGGAAGCCGCTAACGCACTGAAACGGAGGATTTGGATTGATGGGTGTGACCAAGTTTAGATCACTCAAGAGAAAGCCGCTTCCAGTTCCGGAGATTGTAACTAGGATTTGGGCCGATGGTCTATATGAACCGAATGAATTTTCGGAAGTGCGTTTTTCTTTGAGAACGAAAAAAAAGGGTACATTGATCTATTTGCATCGTGGTAATCAGCAGTGGTCGCTGAATGCTGCGACGGGGTTTTGGCCAAAGAACTTTCAAGCCGCCCGTAAGTACGTTCATCAAATTGCCGCATCGCATGGATATGAACCTTTCACGGAAATTGTAAAGGAACGCACCAAGAGGCCAAACGGACGTGATGCTGCATTGCTAAAATCCGGTGGATGTAGGGAAACGTGGTTATCCTCTGATGTTCCGTCAATTTTTGCAGAGGCCTGTATGCGCTGCCAACATCCGGGGGGCTACTGTATGCAAGATGGTTTTTGCCACTATGGGGATTGCGATATGGAAATGGACTATACTGATATGGAGGATTTGGATTGATGGATTTACCTAGCAACGAACCAAGGCAAATTGTCTGTACTGGAGAAGCTGGATCAGATGAATGGAACCCCGCATTCGGTACTTGGGAATTTGACGATTTCGGTATGGAAAGCGACGAACCCATTGGTGATGGAGAGAGGCTTTTCGTCAATCGAAGGCTCTATGACGCTTTAGAGGCTGAAAACAAAAAGCTGCGGTCTGTGTTAAGTTGGTACGGCGAACAAGCCCGACTTGCAAAACTGGTTCACAGCGAAGGTGATATTGGTCGCCAAAGCCTTGCAGTGGATGGTGGACGCAGGGCAAAGGCTGCTCTCAATACTGATGGGGAGCAGTCGGATGACAGTTGATATCGTAGACAGGTTGCGTGAGCCAACAGGTGACGTAGTTTCCGACCAGCAAGTTTTTAGTGCGGCACTTAAGGCCGCCGACGAGATCGAACGGTTGCGGGACGCGCTTAAGCCATTCGCATTCCTTGAAGACGATACAGCACAAGAGGCTTGGGAACTTAGATTTCGGGACAGGTTCAAGGATTGGATTGATTTCGGCGATATAGAAAATGCCCGAAAGGTATTAAAAGAAGCACCGGCTGAACACGACAATACTGATAAGGAGCAGTCGGATGGATAGGATCGAGGGTTTGTTTTGGGTTTTGATGGGGTCTGGGGCAGCCCACATTGTTCTTGGCATAAATACTCCAGGGGCCATCATGTGGGCAGGTGCGGGAATTATGATCGCCGTTGCGAAATCCAACACCAATTCTAGGGAGGCGTCCGGTGAGTGAATGGCAACATATTTCTTCGTTTCCGAAGCCTGAAGAATCCGGTTTTGGCGATCCGTTTCTTGTTGAGTTTGGAAAACGTTCTGGCGAAAAGGTGGTTGCAGTCTGCCGTGCGGTTCGCAGTCTTTTCGAATACGGCACATGGATTGAAAGCATCCAGAAGGGTGTGACTTTTGACGGTTCACGAGATGACAATGTTTTGGAACCACTTCACTGGCGACCTATGCCAGCGGGTGCAATGTGAGGGAGGCTGGGTATGGATGATTTGGCCATTAAGGCTTCGCGCCTTGCGCACAACCTAGAAAGGCTTCTTGCAATGCGAGATTGCGCATCCCGGCTATTCGCTGGCGATATACTCGGATCGGAAAGGTTTAAGAGAGGCGAATGCCTGCTCATTCCAGACTTTTCAAACGTCTACAATAAGGAGGCGAAGGATGAAAGGTAAAGGCGTAACAATCGCATTGGAAGTGTCACCGCCTCTTAGGTGGGTTCCAAGCGTTGACCGCACTGCTTTGCAGGTTTCATTCATCTGGCTTTGGTTTGCGTTTCACCTTGTGAATTACGGGCACAACCACCTTTTGAATGATTTGACAAAGCGCCGACCACAAACGGAGGCCGATTGATGAATTGGGATATGGTGGAACTTGGTATGCAGGCCGCACGGTCTGTGCCCGACGTTGGAAAGCAAGCAACATCGCAAGAGGCTGCTGAATGTGGTGGTCCTGATTTTTTGGCAACCTTATCATCAAAGCAATTTGATTATCACGCTGGGTACGATCATGCGATCCTGCTGGCGCGTGGTGTATAATGTAAAGGAGGCTGGGTATGGATGATTTGGCCATTAAGGCTTCGCGCCTTGCGCACAACCTAGAAAGGCTTCTTGCAATGCGAGATTGCGCATCCCGGCTATTCGCTGGCGATATACTCGGATCGGAAAGGTTTAAGAGAGGCGAATGCCTGCTCATTCCAGACTTTTCAAACGTCTACAATAAGGAGGCCTCACCCCCTCAGCCTGACAACTGATCCGGCTTCACCTGCGACAAACTCACCCCACGACTGCATGACCACGGCGCGGCGTTCCAATATATCAGACCGTGCATAGGCCCTTTCCACCTTGTCACCTATGGTATGGGCCAGAATTGTCTCTGAAACTTCCCAGCTTATTGCGTTATCTTGGGCCCATGTCTTGAACGATGTGCGGAACCCGTGAACGGTGGCGGTTTCGGCTCGCTTCCTAAGTTCCTTTGTTAAAGCAACGTCGCTGACAAACTGGTAAGATCGGTTCGACGGGAAAAGATATTCGGAACCGAAAGCCTCACATTGGGCGATAATTTTCATTGCCTCAGTTGAGAGAGGAACCCGAAACGGTTCCGCCTTGCCTTCTTTGCCCTTCATTCGATCGGCTGGAACGGTCCAGACGTTGCCTTCTATTTCATCAAAGCGCGCGCCACGGGCAGCGAACCCGCGAACTGCGGTTAATATTACCCACTTGATGCAGAGGTGTGAAACCGCCGAACCAAGGCTTTCGAAAAGCGCCGGCACTTCCTGCCAGGGCAAAGCGGGAAGGTTCTGTGGCTTGTGCAATACTTCCCCCAGCATGTGCCGGGCTGCGTCCACGGTGTCTGGATCACACTCGATCCCGGTCAGCTTGGCGTGTTGAAACACCATTCTGGTTCGTTCAATCGCTTTTTTTGCTGTTGGATGTTTTGTTATCCAGATCCTTTTCAGCGCATCCCTGATATCGGCTTGATGAATTTGGGACATTCGACGGGTGCCAATGGCTGGGAATATGTGAATGGTCAGGGGGCTTAACCATCGGCCACGCATTCCACCACCTCGCAACCCCGCCTTTTTGGCCTCTAAGGTCATCAACGCCATTTCTTGAAAGGTTGGGTCCAACTTGTCCAGCTGGGCCTTGGCGTCCACAAGAGCGGCCTCACGCTGGCTTATGGGGTCTTGTCCAGCACGTATGGCAGCTGCCCACTTGTCGCGTTCCTTCCGGGCCTCTGCAAGCCCAACGGCAGGCCACGTTCCCAGACCCATTTCCCGGCGACGTCCTGCGAAGGAATATCGGAACACCCATTTCCCGGCAGTTTCTTTTCTGACAAATATCAATCCTTGCCCGTCTTGATACTTACCCGGGGCGGCGTTTTTAATCTGTATATTGGTTAGTTTTCCCACTCAGTCCCCCAGCTGGTCCCCCAATTTGGGGTGCGGTGCCACGCTGCGCCATGCTGCATGTAGCTGCGCGGTGTGCTTTAACTGACTAAAACATAGGGAATAAGTGCGGCGTGGTGCAAGCCCTTGCTGCACGGGTTAGGTGTTCACCGCCCGCACCAAACGTCACTGTTTTTATTGGGTAAATTACCGTCAAGGGATTCTGGTCCCCCATCTGGTCCCCCAAGCTGGTTTGAATTCACGCCGCCACCTTTTCAAGAATAACAGCCTCTAATTCATCCACGCGCACGAGAGATATTGACGTGGTCGGCCTGTGAACAGAAATAAAACCCCGGCGTTCCCAACGGCGCACGGTGTCCACCGACAGGCCGTAGGTGTCGGGTATCTTGTGCATGCGTATGAAGGCGGGGCGGGTGGTCATGTGCTGGGCAATTTTTTGGCGTAATAATGCGTCGTGAAATCAACGTGAAAAGAAAATGTGTTGTCGCATTCGGTGCATTCGACTTCACCTTCGCCTTGTTCCTCTGCCCAATAGTCACTCCCAGCGGACACGTTTTCCCAACCGCAGTGGGGGCATATAGGGCCTAAGTCTGTGCTGTATGTATCGTGTGAAGGCATCACTCTTCCCCCTCTATTTCCGGCAAATCATCCCAAGTTGCGACATCATGCGAAAAGCATTCTTCACAGACCAATTCGTCGGGTTCATATCCTTGATTGTCGATCACGCGAACCGGGACTAGTTCGCCACAAGTGTCACAAGCCATCTATTCCGCCCCCTCTGTTTGGGGTGGGATGGGGAGGTTTTCGAAAGTCCTGATCAATCCAACCAAAACGCCCTTAATTTCAAATCCGTCAACAGAGTGCCAAATTTCGCGCTTCAGTGCCCCGTCGTGCTTTGTTATAAACGTTTGCCCCTCAATGCTTTCTAGCTTGCAGAATGTGGATTGTTCACCGTCTGAAATAACAGAGAATGAACCTTCTATAAATTCGCTGGTTTCCATAACGATAACAACATCATCATCGTGGAAGCCGAAACCAGACATGGATTCACCTTTTACCGCGAGCGCATAGTGTTCACCTTTGGTTTTTTGCATTCGATCGATTATATCGCCTATATTTTCAGCTTCAGTCATATTCCCAATTCCTCTTTCGCTTTCTGCAAGCTGTCTGCGGTTTTGCCGTATCCCTTGCCGGGATATTGGGCTTCCATCTTTCGGTAAAACGCCAAGCGCTTTGGTAGGACGAACGGCCCGAATTCCTCGGACCATCCGTTTCCCCCAAGGATTACGCGACGGTCTGGTGTGATCGTCGCAGTGAAGCTGGGCGGCGGTTTAAGCATTGGCCTTGAGACCAGCCTTGAAGGTTTCGATTTGCGCCATCAAGTCGTCATAAGCTGCGGGGGCTTCGGATTTCAGGCGTTCAATATCTTTTTCACGGAACCCCATAACCGCGTCCACATCGCCAGCGTCCAGCATATCGTTCATGATGGCATTCACCAGATCAGTGGCCCATTTCGGGGCTTGGTCTTGAGATTGTTCCGGTTCATCCGATTTCGTGATTTCGTTGTCGCCTTGTGGTTCTTCGGTGGTTTCCGCCTCGGTCACTTCGCCGGTTTCTTGGTCGACGGTTTCGGGCTCATCTTCTTTGACAATCTCTGCGTCGGCCACATGCTCAACGGTTTCGGTGTCATTCTCAAAAAGGTCGTTGTTTTCGGGGGTGACGTCTTTCATCCCGCCTTCAAGTTCGGGGCCTGATGGCAACCCGACCATGACTTCGGGGCATGTGGTGCGGATCAGGAACGTGGCTGAACGATAGCGTAGCATTTGTTCGGGCATGGATTTATATTTGGCATTTCGCGTCCAGCCTTCTGCCTTGGCCATTTCCATGTCGCAGGTCGCTGTCACCTCTTCACCGGTTTCAGCCAATGTGGCGAACGCGGTCAAAGAAAGTGTGTCGCCCTGGCCTGATTTGCGCCATTTGATCCGGCCTTTGAAAACCCCGTTCTGGTTTGCCTTGCCGATCATATACGACGCAGACCACCCCGGCTTGCCCGATACAAAGTAAATGTTCTGCGCCACGGTCAACGGATCTTCGTTCAGACGCATCGCCATGTTCACGACCAAAACACCGTTCGCGGTGGCCTCTTCTTTTGTGCCTTTGCGAAGGTGATCTGGAAACAATGGAGATGATGCCAACATCATCCCAACACGTTGCAGGTGTTCAAACCCTTTGGGGTCCAGCAACATCGATGCGGGTTTTTGTGGGACAAGTGCGTTCATTATAAAACTTCCTTTTCAGTAACTTCGAAACCTTTGGGGTCCACGCCATCCCAATCAACGGCTCGGATTTTCCGATTGGCCAGCATGACCAGCACTTCGGCAACCTCTGGCGCATCTGAGAACTGCATGAACGCCACGTTGATATTTAGGATCGATGCGGTCTTGACCTTACGGCGGCTGATTGTGCGACCACCACCGGACGCGGAACCCACACGGGCCTTTGTTGGCTTTTCAGCTTCGGCCTTCGCTTTTTCGGCTTCCTCTTGCGCCTTTGCGGCTTCGTCCTGTGCAACAAGGTCGTTTGTTTGTTCGGCTTCCAGGGCGGCAAGACGCGCGGCCTCGGCCTTGCGTTCGGCCTCTTCCTGTTCGGCCCTTTGTTTGGCTTCAAGTTCCGCCTGTTTCTTGGTCAGGAAGCGGTCAAGGATAGCTTTTACGCCGGGGATTTTGCCAGAACCAACCAACAACGCCGACAACTTTGACTTTCGGCTGTTGTATTCGGCGTCGATTTCCCGACCTGCGTCGAGGTGTGGTTTCTTGTCCGCGCTGCGCTGGTTGTCGACCTTTTTGATCAGTTTACTTGTGCCGGTGATAAAGTCGCCCAGCTTTTCGGCCTGTTCTTCAGTTTCAATGTCGCCCAGATCCAGCCATTCTTTTGCGGCGCTGTTGAAATCCGAAATCTTGTTGTCGAATTCAGCCAATGCGGCCACGTCATACGGCGGCGGGTTGTTGTGTCCAGCGGTTGCGGTTGTGTTATCCAGTGCCATATCTTAGGGCCTCGCTACGTTTTCAATTAAGTCATATGGCGCATGATCGTTGCGCCGGTGTGATGTTGCTTCCCGCGCCTCTGTCAGCGCGTCGAAAGCCTTTTTTGTGATCGGTCGAAGATAGGTCCACATCGGGCCGGGGTCTTTTTCTTCGCCGTTAACAATGGCAACCAAGCGTTCATCTTCGGTCAATTCGCCGGTGTCTGGGTCAACGTTACGCCAGCACTTGATTTCGACCGGGACCCAAGGGCCATCGCGCCAGAACCTTGTTTTGTACCAGCCGCATCGCGCGTCTGCGTCGTGGTCCGATACCTTCCAACGCCCTGCGATTGCGCCTTGCCACCAGCCATACAGCTGAGAAAATGATGAAGGCTGCCTCATTTCGGTTCCGCCGGATGCGATGTGAAAACAGCGGCCCCAGCTTCGCATTCGTCGCGGTCATTAACCGGGCACCACGGGCCATCCTTGAAGGCATAGACGAAGGCAGCCAGTGCGATTGCAGCGACTGCAACACTTCCCCACATGATAAGTCGGTCGGCATTTCTAGGCAGCGTCATTGATTGGTTCCTCTAATCTTGTCACGAGGTGTTCATCAATGTTCCGGTGCATTTTGCCATTGACCAGAACGTCATATTTTTTCCCAAACTTGCTGGGATCATGCCTTTGTCTGGCGGCGAACATTCTGCCCTTTACAGTCCCGTGGACCACAGCGCCGCTTTTAAGGGTCACGGCCACATCGTCGTTCATACGGGCGCTCACGACGCCACCAGAGTGATCAGGCCCCAATGCGCGATAAGCGTAAGCACAGCGGCAAGACTGATGCGCAGAAGCGCTATCCGTAGGTTTTGCAGGTTCATAACGTTTCCTTCTGTGAAAGAATTGAACAGGTCGTTGCGCACCATCCGAAGATTGCCCCAAGGAAAATGCACAGCGCAAAAGCGGTGATGATAACGAGAGGTGAGGCGGCCATTTATTCAGCCGCCAATCCTGCAAATTCCCGCATTTCGGAAATTGCATCCAAATTAAATTGATTAAGTGGGGAGTTGGTCATTGCATCCGACCTTTGAGGAAAGCCCAAATCAACAAACTGCATGAACTCTTTGCGGCTCATAAATTCGTATGGGCTGTAATCAAGGACGTGTCCAAATGCTGGATTTTGAAATGCGTAATGCGTTTTTTTCACGCAATCGCCGCAATCATCATCAACAACCAGATATTTGTAACCCTTATATTCTGTCACATACTGACCAAGCATAAGATCACTGTGCGAAATTTGCCGGGTTCTGTTTTTGCGAAACATCTTGTTCACTCCCTTGGCTGTGTTGCCGTTGGGAGTTTTGTATTTGCTAAATAGCAAAAGGTCAACAAAAATATTTGCCAAATAGCAAATAATCTTTTGGGTACATTCCTTATGCCAATTTGATGTTGGGCTGTCCGTCATTGGTATATGGGAATCATTCTCGGCAAAATATGTGTGCGATATGAAAAGACACACATCTATAAATTGGCAGCATCTCGCCGATCTTGCTCAAAGCTATGGTTCTTTGAACAAGGCAATGGTTGTGTTGTTTTTTGAGGAACACCCAAATTCTAGTATTTCATGTGCATCAAGGATGCTCGGTCTCAGTCGTGATACCATTAAAAGGCTTAAAGACTAGGGTGTCGAAAATCGCCACTTGAACAACGTTTGCGACACGTGCATTGTGTTGGGATTGTTAAAGAGTGGGGGGTAACCGGTGAGGTTGAAGTTGCAGCGCGATATCGAACGACTGCCTTATAAAGACCTATTGAGGCTAAAGAATTTTCTTATCCAGCAGGGCTTTTCGCTTCCGCCTTCATTCCATCCACAAAGGCTTGCACCTTCTCTAAGTCGGGATCACCGGCACTCTTCACAAAATCCAGCAAAGAATTCCTAAGCCCCTCAGATTTAGGGGCGTCACGCGGACCCTCTCCCCTGACGAGATAGTCTTTCGTTGTTTCTAATGCATCGCAAAGCGCATCTAAATCAGATGCTTTTGGCTCGCCGACGACGCGTCGTTCCCAAGAATAAATCTTGTGCTCTTTTGCGCCTATTACCTCACCCAATTCGGATGCACTAAATCCTCTGAGCAGTCTAAGCTCCTTTAAGCGTGTAGAAAAACTTTCCCTATTCATGCGTAAACTATACATTTGTCGAATGGCAAAGGGAATTTGCTAAATAGCCATTGACAAATTTGCTAAATAGCAAATAAATGGCGGCATGAGAGATGCAAAACATACAGAATTTGATGACCTTGTGCTTAAATATTGCAAGGAAAACGGCTTGGCCCTGTCGAGTCTTGGACTGAAGGCGCTGAACGATGGTCGTTTCTTTGAGCGACGAAGCAGGAAAATCGGAGACCTTGCCGAAAAAGAAGCCAAGGTGTTGGCGTTTATCAATTCCAAGGGTCAGGCCGCCTAATGCGTGGTGTTCATTCATCATACGGGCAGCATAAGCCGGATCGTGACGCAATATCCTGCACACATCGCCGTATGGTTCGCAAAAACGGCCATGTTTCGCAGAATAATTCTGCACAGGTAAACCGCGTTTCGCTTCAAGACGTCTCACGACAGCGTGTCGCCAACCTTTTTCGCATGGCGTGGCCATCGGACAGCGACCGCGACACCGCCCGTCAGGCGGCGGCCTTCCTTGGGTATTCTGAACGCGCCGTTTCAAACTGGATCGATGGGACCAACTCAGCCCCATTTGATGTGGTTTTTGCCATCGGCTGCAAAGTCGGTGTGTTCGCGGTGATGGAAGTTATGACCGAGGGTCAGTCTCGCACTTCTGTTCTGAACCTCATTGCCAAGGGGGTTCGTCGTGTCACTGGTTAATGAAATTCAGATGCTTTTTGTGTCGGATGTTTCAGGCGCTGATGTTTCCGATCTTACGTCAAATTTTGGCTTATTCGTCCGCAATACATTGGTGCACTTTGCGATTGGCTTTGTTGGGTACGTATTTTGGTCAACCCATGGTGAGTGGGTTCGCCGGTTCTTCACTATCGGCTTTTGGTCCTACATCGGGGCGCAATATTTACAGTGGTTAAATTCAAGGTCATGGCCTGTATTTTTCGACGGGTTCTTTGATGTCTTTGTTTTGTTTTTCGGGGCTTTGGTCGCCCTTTACGTCACCGCAAAAGATGCAAAGGGGGCAGCGTGATGAACGTTGACCGCATGCTGGACGACATCTTTGATCGCAGGCTTCCAGCTTGGCGTCATGCTGAGAAATCAATCAGCACGCCTAAAACGACGGAACAGCGGCTTCTAAAGTTTGTATCTGAAAACAAAAGCGTGACAAAATACGATGTTGCGAATGAACTTGGTATTCATCCTGAATATGTCAGTCAGCTTGCACGAAAGAACAATGTTCTTTTGAAGCGAAAGCCCCGCGAAGGCACCAAAAAATCAAAGATCATCGCAATGTTGCGCAGCAGCCAAAGGGTTCAGCTATCGGACATCATGTCGGCTACTGGCGCATCTGAATCATACATTCTGAACGTCATTAACGAAATGGCGAAGCAATCATGAGTTTCACCCCCGCACATATACCCACAATGGGCGCGGGTGGCCCGGTTCCTACTGCATTTGGGCCGGGTTTTTTCGGGGCGGTTTTAGAAAGCGGTCAGCGCGACCCGTTTTCCTCCCAAAAAAATTACAGATGCAAGGCGGTCCGCCCCGATTTGGAGGAGTCCAAGGATAGGTTGCTGTCAATCTGTGAACGCGGGGACGGGGCACCAGACGCCCCAACTTATTCACGAGTTTCTCGCACAGGCTGCGAAAATCTGCGCCGTTTGAGCCATCACGCTCAACGGGTCTGCCTCAACTGGCCGGGGTTCCCCATGCCCCGGCCGATTTTTTTGAGGTGACAACATGGTTCACGAAACCGAATTGACGCGACCGCGCCCCAAGCTGGAACGCTGGGAAAAGCTGGCGGCCTGTCAAACCGAAGCTGAGTTGCAAGAAATGGTCGATGGGATCCGCATTTTCACGCGCTGGAACCCACTTACCCCACACGAATTGAACATCGTGGCCACGCGCCGCGCTGAATTGCAGAAGGAGAATGCCTGATGTTGGATGGAGCAAAGATGACCGATGACCTTTGGGCTTGGTTTCGTTCGGGAACAACGGGGGCCTCAGCTGAGGCGATCGCAGACTTTTTGACGGAAAACAAAGTCGGTGAATTCAAATCATACCCATTGGATGGCAGTGATTTCGATCGATGTGAGAGACTTTTAACCATGGTTCCTGACTTACGCCCTCTCTTTGAAAAGGAGATGGGTAAGGCAAACGATTATTGGGCGGTATTGGTCCCGGCGTGGGACAAGATAAAAGGTTCGGTTGATCGTCGGGCTGTTATTAAAACGCTAGTTGGGCAAATTCAGGATAATGATCCTGCGCACTTTGATTTCGGAAAAAATGCCCACATTCGTGTCGACAATTATGTGGGTGAAAAGCCCAAATCCCCCCCCATGAAAGAGACAGCCGCCGACAAAGAGGTGCGCGACAGCACCTTGCGGGTCGCCGCCGGCGAACTTCGCCAATTCATTGAACGTTTAGAGCGCCTGGACGCCGAAAAGAGAGACATTGCGGACCAGCAAAAGGAAGTCATGGCAGAGGCCAAAGGCCGGGGCTATGACGTCCGCGCCATTCGCAAGATCATCGCAGAGCGCAAGCGCGACGTGAACGATTTGGCAGAAGAACAGGCGGTGCTTGATCTGTACCGCGACGCGTTGGGGATGTGATCGATGTCTGTAACCCTGATCATACCCGGGCAACCGTTTGCAAAACAGCGGCCACGCTTTTCAAGGGAAACCGGTCGTGCTTATACGCCGGGAAAAACCCTTAAATTTGAAGCGCTGATCAGGGATTATGGGCTGCGTAAGTTTGCGCGGCCCATGACGGGACCGGTCAAGGTCAGTATTTTTGCCCAATTTCAGATGGCAAAATCTTGGTCCAAGAAAAAGAAGGCGGCCCATGCTGGTTGCCTTCATTCCCAGAAGCCAGATCAGGACAACATTCAAAAGGCAATATTGGACGGTTTGAACCGCGTTGCCTTTGTTGACGACAGCCAAGTGGGCTGGGGGGAAGTGGTCAAGGTCTGGTCTTTTGACGATCCATTTACCGCCATCAATGTTGCGCCGTGTTCTGGTGTTGTTTCCCGGCCTCTGTGGCTTCAACGTTTTGAGGAGGCGCAACCATGAACGCGATCCCGATGTTCAAATCAGTCAGAGCACCCGTCGCGGTGCGCAAAACCCTTGCGCAGCTTGAGTTAGAAGAGGAACGCGCCCGGCTTGAATACAAGCGTCAGGCCGCCCGGCACAACTCACAAGCCGCAGCAAGGGCCCACAGGGTCTGGGTGGTGGCTAAGGCGGCCTTGTGTGCGCGAGGTGGTTATCATGCCAAAGATTAAAGACAACGCGTTGTTGACCGCCATGCAGCGCCTTTGTGTTCAAGATGGTTACGGTTGGGAAGACGTGGCGGTGATGATGCGCAAGCGCGGGATCCAAATGTCCAATGGGTACGTGAAGTCTGTGTGGCTTCAGGTCGTGGTTAGGCAGGCCGCCGCATGACCGTACAAAACGACATAAACGGATCCGCCGCCCGCGGCCTGATCCATTATCAGCGCCGCCTGTATGACGCGGAAACCAAGCAATACGTCCACCAGAGCGGCGAGGGTATGACCAGCGACCGCAATTATTCGTGGGTCGGCACAAAGGCACAGGCGCACAATCTCGCGCGCAAGGCGAAGGCAGAGGGCCAAGGCTGGCCCGGTCGCGTCAAGTTGGTGCGCGTAAATCATGGGGAGGTTAAGCGGTGAGTTTAGACGTTCTGACAGCTATATGGAGAGCGCCGCCATGCAAGGCAGGTGATCTTCTTTGCCTCTTGGCAATCGCGGATAATGCCGACGATTTTGGCTATGCGTGGCCCAGTGTTTCACTGATCGCAAAGAAGGCTGCAATGAGTGAAAGGGGCGCTCAAAAGTGCATCAAAAAGCTGGTCGAAATGGGGTTGATAACAGTTGAATCAGGGGGTGGACGCAACAAAACCAATGCCTACCAGATCACAACAAATGGTATAGGCCCGAACGCCGAACACCAGAACCCCGAACAGAATTCACCGAACACAGTTCACCCTTTAAGGGCCATAAACCCCGAACAGAGCGACATAAACCCCGAACAGAGCGACACTAAACCCCGAACCCCGGTTCACCCGAACCGTAAAGAACCATCAAAAGAACCGTCAGTTAATAAGAAAACGGCCAAAACAATTCTAAGCGAAGTTGTTGGGGAAGAAACGGCTGATGCCTTTCTTGAAATGCGAACAAAAATAAAAAAGCCGATGACCGAATACGCGGCCCAGCTCATGGCAAAAAAATTGGTGCAAATGAGTGATCCCAAAGTCGCGATGGAAAGATCCATCTTGAATTCTTGGCAGGATGTTTACCCACCGAACAAACAAACAAACAATGCCGTTGACGCGGCCATGCAGGAGGTTTTTGGAAATGCTTAACCCAGACGCAGCATCGGAATTTCAAAGCTGGATCAGAACGCTTTCGCCACCGCAGTCAATGAGAAACGACAGCGAGTCCATGAAGCGGGAATTAAATCTTTTACGCTCAACGCTTCACCGTGCCGGGGTCACAACTTCCGACCAAGTGTCCAGTGTCTTTGAGGAGATTAAGCGAACCGCACAGACGCGATCATGGCCAACGTCCAAAGAGTTGATCGAAGCTTGTTCAAAGGTTCGCGGTAAGGTCCAGCAACAATTTGGGAAGGGTGATCGCTCAAAGCTGACTTTTGACGAGTTGGAAAAGTTGGAAAACGAGATTTTGCCAAAGGCAAGATCATGGCTGGAATATCCATCGCTTAGAGAACATGGGGAAGCAACGCTTGAGTTCTGGGGCGAAGCTATCCCAGCGGCTGCGTAAGGTGGCCGGGATGGATAATCACCCAGCCTTCAAGGGCATCGTTGGCGTCGGGGTGAACCCTAAGCGGATTTCGTAGGGGCAGGGGATGATCGGACACGCGCCAATCTCAAGCATTTACCGACAGGGCCAACCATCGGAACGGCAGGACCAATCCGCAGAGGTCAAGA
>JAHDCF010000023.1 GCA_020630015.1 Planktomarina sp.
CTGCAACCTGCCCCTTAGGAGGGGGCTGCTCTATCCAGTTGAGCCACGGGGCCGTTCAGGGAGTATGCGTGTATTCACGAAGTTTATCCATTTCTTTCTTTGATTTGGACAAGACAGCAATCCCAAGCTAACATACAAGAAACGACTTAAGCGGTGCCGCCTTGAACAACCAAAAAAGACCCCTCACCCTGCGTGATGTATCAGAAGCCTCAGGTGTAAGTGAAATGACGGTCAGCCGCGTTTTGCGCAATCGCGGTGATGTTTCAACCGCCACCCGAGAAAAGGTCTTAGCTGCAGCAAAGGCGCTTGGATATGTTCCAAACAAAATTGCCGGCGCGCTGGCTTCGCAACGCGTGAATTTGGTGGCCGTGGTTATTCCGTCGATGTCAAACATGGTGTTTCCTGAAGTAATGTCGGGCATTTCAGATGCTTTGGACGGCACAGGTTTGCAGCCTGTGGTAGGGGTGACTGGGTATTCTCCGGAAAAGGAAGAGCAAGTTCTTTATGAAATGCTGTCGTGGCGTCCTTCGGGAATTATTCTTGCAGGATTGGAACATACGGAGGCAGCCCGCAAAATGTTGGTTGAATCCGGCATTCCTGTGGTTGAAATCATGGATATTGACGGCAAGCCAGTCGATGCGATGGTTGGAATTTCGCATCGCCGCGCCGGGCGCATGATGGCAGAGGCGATTCTGAAAGCCGGATATGAACATATTGGGTTTATGGGAACCAAAATGTCTTTGGACCACCGCGCCCGTAAACGGTTTGAAGGTTTTACTGAAACCCTGGCCAAAAATGGTGTCGAGATCCAAGATCAAGAATTTTATTCAGGTGGATCGGCTTTAGCCAAAGGGCGCGAAATGACAGCCGCCATGTTGAAACGCACACCTGATCTGGATTTCATCTATTATTCAAATGACATGATCGGTGCCGGTGGTTTGTTGTATTTGCAAGAACAAGGAATTGATGTCCCGGGCCAAGTGGGACTTGCCGGATTCAACAAAGTGGAATTGATCGAAGGGCTTTCACGAAAGCTTGCCACAATGGATAGCTGTCGATTTGAAATCGGTCAAAAAGCGGCCCAAATCATTGCGGCCCGCAATGAAATGGCAGAGCCCATGGAAACCGAGCAAATTGAATTGACGCCCAAGATCGCGTTTGGTGACACTTTGAAGCGGAAGCTGTGAAACCTCTTTAAGGAAATAATGTCACCGGATCGCCGGGTTCCCATTTCGAATACTTTGACATGATCGTTTGAAACCGATCAGACTCTAAGAATGCATTTAACCATCGCGCAACATTGGGCCAGTCTTGATCGTCAAACCATGTTCTGTCGATATTGGCGAATTGGCGCACAAACGGCAAAATCGCAAAATCCGCCCAACTGGGCGCATTCCCGAACAACCACGCCTTTTCACCGATAGCATCGTTCAAATCCCTTAAAAATGCGGCCGCCCCATTTCGAGATTTAGTGGGATCTGCATCTGGATATCTGTTTGCATATTTAGTGCGATCCAAATCGTGTTTGAACGGCCCATCGCAACGCGCAATCCAATCATGGCCAACATCAGGCATATCTTGCCATCCTTCGGGATCGTTTTGCGACAAAGCCCACTTCATCACATCTAAGCTTTCTTCGATGACATCACCATCCACCAACACCACAGGAACCGTTCCTTTGGGTGAAGCTTCAAGAAATGCTGCTGCTTTGTCGCGTAAAACGATCTCTCGCAATTCGCATTGAATACCCGCAGATTGAATCGCCAAGCGTGCCCGCATGGCATAGGGACACCGACGAAAAGAATACAAAATAGGTCGCGTCATCCCGGCTGACCTTTCAACTGTGTGCCAACCACGCCCAGCACAGTCGCGGATACGATGGCGCCTTCGATTTGGGGTTCATCAAACATCACTTCTGCAAATTGGGCTGTTCGCCCCATTTGCGGGTTTTCCATCAGAACTTGATGCGCTTGCCCGATCTGGGCTTTAAGATGCGTTTGAACAGCTTCCTCTCCCAATTCACGCAAATGGGCGGCCCGTTCTTTGATCAGGCGGCCATCAACCTGAGGCATTCGCGCCGCAGGGGTGCCCGGTCGCTTTGAATACGGAAACACATGCAACCAAGTCAGGTGGCAATCGGCCACCAACTTAGCAGAGTTTTCAAAGGCTGCGTCGGTTTCTGTCGGGAAGCCCGCAATAATATCAGCGCCAAACGTCATGTCGGGGCGCAATCTTCGCGCTTCCTCCACGAACCGAATGGCATCGTCGCGCAGATGTCGGCGTTTCATCCGTTTCAAGATTAAATCATCACCATGCTGGAGGGACAGGTGCAAATGCGGCATCAATCGCGGTTCTGTAGCGATGGCTTGCATCAAGGCTTCGTCTACCTCAATTGAGTCGATTGAACTGATGCGCAACCGCGGCAATTCAGGCACCAATTTCAGGATGCGTAACACCAGATCCCCCAACCTTGGTTCGCTTGGTAAATCGGCACCCCAGCTGGTCATGTCGACGCCGGTCAAAACAACCTCGTTAAAACCTTTGTCGACCAACCTTTTAATTTGATCCACAACAACACCCGCAGGCACAGAACGGGAATTCCCCCGGCCATAGGGGATGATGCAAAACGTACAACGGTGATCACAGCCATTTTGCACTTGGACATAAGCCCGGCTGCGGGTGCCAAATCCGTCGATCATGTGACCTGCGGTTTCGGTCACCGACATGATATCATTTACTTGAACAGGTTCTGTCCCGAAATCACCTGCCAAATCAGACCAGGTTCCAGCCTGCATTTTTTCGGTGTTGCCAATCACATGATCCACTTCACCCATTGCGTCAAAGGTATCGGGATCGATCTGGGCTGCACATCCTGTCACAATTATTTTGGCATTTGGATTGTCTCGGCGGCGTTTGCGTATGTCTTGCTTTGCTTTGCGAACGGCCTCGGCTGTCACGGCGCAGGTGTTCACGATCACCGCATCATCCAGACCCGCCTGCATTGCCAAATCGCGCATGGCTTCCGTTTCATACATGTTCAATCGGCAGCCGTGATTGGAAAAGATCGGGGCTTTCATCCCAGCGCGTCCAGAAATCTTGGGGTGAGCTCGGCATCGAATACATGGGCGGTGGGGCCGGTCATCCAAACGCCATCGTTTCGCCAATCAATATCAATACGTCCACCATCCAAATCCAAGCGTACTTGCCGGCCGGTTAAGCCCCGGCGATGTGCGGCAACTGCCACGGCACAAGATGAACTGCCTGACGCCAATGTGATCCCGACACCCCGTTCCCACACCCGCATCCGCAAATGATCAGGCGCCACCTGATGGGCCACCTGAACATTTGTGCGTTGTGGATAAAGTGGGTGATGTTCGATGCCCGCGCCAAACACAGGTAAATCAATCTTTTCAACATCATCCACGAAAAACGTGCAATGCGGATTGCCCATGCCCGTGGCAACAGGATCGCCGTCGATCGGCAGGTGCAACAAATCAACGTCACGGGCCAAAGGAACATCACGCCAATCCAATTGCGGTTCACCCATATTCACCGACACCAAATCACCAACCGATTCGGCAAATAAGACACCGCGTTCGGTGCGCAGTGTTAATTCTTTTGCACCTGTTCGATCCATTTCATATCGCGCGACGCAACGTGTGGCATTACCGCATGCTCCGGCCATGCTTCCATCCGTATTCCAAAACTCCAGATTCAAATCCACATCGGATCCCGGCGTTATCACCGCCAATTGATCAAAACCAACGCCCATATGACGATCCCCCAATGCTTTGGCCAAAGATGGGGTCACCGAAAGGTCGGTTTCACGGCTGTCTATGACAACAAAATCGTTGCCCAATCCGTGCATTTTCATAAAGCGTGCTGCGTTTGACATACCGGGCATATATCCACCGCTGCAAAAGGAATCCAGTATGTCGCAGGAATCCCTCTTGACCGTGGCACTGACCCTATCTAAAGACGCGCGGGTGAGGGCCCTTAGCTCAGTTGGTAGAGCGGCTGACTTTTAATCAGTAGGTCACAGGTTCGAACCCTGTAGGGCTCACCACACTCTCCCTTTGTTAGAGTTGGTGCAAATATCACATTTCCACGATGTTGATCACAATCGCTCGGCGATCATAATCATATTGGTTTGGGCTGACGGCATGCCAACTGACATCACTTTTGATAAAGCCTGCGACTTTGTTTCTTTGGAACGTTGTGGTGCGTGCCACATCATGTTCCGCCAAGAACGCTTTCGTTTCTTTTTTGTCGATCAGGCCGCTTTTGAACCTGCGCCATGGCTCCATCTTGGGTTTGGATTTGTAAAACACGGTTCCAAGGTTTTCTTCCATCTCTTTTGAAACAGGATCAGATGGCAGGTAATAAACGAGGCTTAACCGTTTTTTGGGTGCATCCGTATGGGGTGGAATGAACCCCCCCTCTTCGATCGAAGAATAATGAACTTCTGTGTTGTAAAAAGACGCAGCCACGCCCGCATCTTTCTTTTCTTGCTTCAACTTTTTGAAATCATCACTGTTCTTATTGTACACATAATGCGGTTCGCCATCCGATTTGAAATGTGGAAGATGGGTTTTTGCGAACCAATCAAAAAACCTTTGCGATAAGAAGAAGCGCACAAAATTAGTAAAGGGTGTGTCTTCAGCCTGTTCAATATTATGCCCACCAAGGCTGAACTTCTTTTTGTTTCCCTTTGCTTTGAAAACCCGGTCAAATTCCTGTCTGGATTTAACATCTTTCACCAGTTCATCGTAAAAGTCTTCGTTCACGAAGTTTTCTATTTCAAAAATAACAAATGGATCTTTTGTGAAAAAATCAGCTTCTTCCAACGAAACAGGAAGATTCACATCCAAATTGACGGGGTTCTGCATTATATACCTCAATACCATTTATGCGCTCACACCACTTGGGTGTGTGCCTTTATGCTTCGAATGGTGCTTGAACGTGATCTGTATGGCAAGGGCGCTGTTTTGGAACACCCCTTTCTCGCAAGATTTGGCCCGTTAATGCAATTCAGGATTGGAAAAGATGACACCGGGGTTCATGATGCCCTTTGGATCGATGGATTTTTTTATGCTTTGCATAACCGAAAGGGCGATCGGATCGCCATATTTTTCCAAATCGGTAACTTTCAGTCGACCAATCCCGTGTTCCGCGGAAACGGATCCGCCAAATGTATGAACCAAATCGTGGATTGCGGTTTTGATCGCATCGCGGTCTTGTAAATGGTCTGATCGGCTGCGGCCTTCGATGGGAAATACATTGTAATGCAAGTTTCCATCCCCCAAATGGCCAAAACAATTCACACGAAAATCACCAAGGCGGCTCATTGTTTCATTTGCTTGAATGATAAAATCCGGGATGGTGGAAATCGGCACTGATATGTCATGCGAAGAAACGGCCCCAATCTTGCGGTTGGCTTCGGGGATCGTTTCACGCACTGCCCAAAACTCTGATGCATGTTGATCGGACTGGGCAATCAAACCATCATGTACCAAACCATTCTCAAGCCCGCGTTCAAACAAAGTTTGAAGCGCTTCTTGGGGGGACTGGCCAAACCCCAAACCGAACTCTACCAAAACCATCCATTCAGGTTGCGTTGCAAAAGGTTGACGAACATTGGGCAAAGTTTCTTTCAGAAAATCTAAGCCTTGCTTGTGCATCAATTCGAATGCGGAAACCCCTTCCCCAACCAAATCGCGGGCAATCGACAAAAGGTCCAACGCGCTTTGCGGGTTGTTCACGGCCATGACGCCAACCCCCACCGCGGCGGGCCGGGGGGCCAACCGAAGGGATGCAGCGGTGATCACACCCAGTGTTCCTTCAGCCCCAATCATAAGATGCCGCAAATCAAAACCGGTGTTATCCTTGCGCAACCTCGACAAACCATTCCAGATTTTTCCATCGGGGAACACGACTTCAAGCCCCAACACCTGATCCCGTGCGTTTCCGTATCTTAGAACATTTACACCCCCGGCGTTCGTCGACAACAGCCCCCCAATGCGGGCGGATCCCTCTGACGCCAGCGAAAGGGCAAACAAACGATCATGATTTTGCGCCATGTTTTGAACATCTGCCAAGATGACACCTGCCTCGGCGATCAACACATTTTCATCTGCATGAATAGCGCGGATGGTGTTCATGCGTTCCAAGCTTAGGATGACAGGTGCAACCGGGGATTCCGAAATCTGGCCCCCAACCAAACCTGTGCCACCCCCATAAGGCACCACGGCAACACCTTGATCATGGGCCAATGATAATATCTGAGACACCTGTTGCGTGGTGGAAGGTTTTACCAACAATCCATCCTGTGCCTGCCATCGACCGCGGGGTTCTTGGGTATACCGTTCTTCGAGGGGGGCAAAAACACGATCGGGCAATTGTGCGCGAAGGTCCCGTTCGAAATCGCCCGTGGCTGATTTAAACATGATCAATGCCCCCTGCCCCATAGACACAAGAAGGTCGGATGACTATCTTTCGAAAAAGAAGGAGTGTGTTCATGCCTTTGCCTCTTGCACCGATTGCCGGTCTTGCGCTGAAATACGGCGCTGTCGCCTTAACAACTTATGCCGTCACAAAATCAATTCCACAATTGCGGCGCGACCAACGCACCGAAGATGTTTTGGATGATGTGGAAGAAGGGGTTCAAGTCAGACGTGAACAAGGCGAAGCAAATGCAAGTGGCAGAATTCGCAGGGTCGTGCGATTCGGCAACAATGGACCGGGGGTTGAGGTGGATTTAACAGCCCTGACCCGCATACGATTTCGACGGGTGAAATAATGAAACTTATTGTCGCGGCGGCCAGCCCATTTGCCCGTAAAGTAAGGGTGCTTTTGCGTGAAACAAACCAATTGGACGACATAGAAGAAGTGCACGTATCAACGTCACCCACGGAAATGGATGCACAAGCCTTGGCTGGTAATCCAACCGGTCGGATTCCATCTTTGATTCGCCCAGATGGACCTGCGTTGTATGACAGCCGCGTCATTACGCGGTTTTTGGATGCACGTGCGGGGAGTAAATTATACCCTGATCGCGATCTTTGGGATGTGCTGACGCTTGAGGCAACTGCAGAAGAAATCATGACTTCTACCGTCTCTATGTCCTATGAAATGCGCTTACGCCCACAAGAATTACAGTGGGATGCTTGGCTGGACGCCCAATGGGAAAAAATCAGTGGTGCCTTGGACGCCGTGCAAAACAGATGGATGGCCCATTTGAACGCCCCACTAAATATGGGCCAGATCGGAATGGGCTGCGCTTTGGGGTATATTGATTTGCGCCACGACGCGCGAAATTGGCGCAAGGGTCACGACACTTTGTCCGCTTGGTTTGAAGATTTCAAACAACGACCAAGCATGATTGAGACCTGCCCCGAATAATCCCGACGATCAACGAAGTTGAAATGCCACACTTGCGGGCAATTCGACCAAATGCCCCCCTGCGCCCGAATGTCCGCTGGACGGGGCCTTTGACCCAAGTTAAGTAGCCGACAAAGCCCCTGCTTTGTGCGGGGTCCGACCCCATGGGCATTGCCCACACTACGAATTGGAGGAACCTCGTGACGCAAACCGACGAACACGATGGCGAACGCAGAGATTTTCTGTATTTCGCGACCGGGGCCGCAGGCGCAGTTGCGACTGGCGCAGCGGTCTGGCCATTGGTCAACCAGATGAACCCATCAGCGGATGTAAAGGCCTTGGCTTCGATCCGCGTGAATGTGGCGGATATTCAACCGGGAACAC
Organism: Planktomarina sp.; assembly: GCA_020630015.1. Taxonomy (GTDB): domain Bacteria; phylum Pseudomonadota; class Alphaproteobacteria; order Rhodobacterales; family Rhodobacteraceae; genus Planktomarina. Next base: position 7,765 of record JAHDCF010000023.1, read on the forward strand.
AGGTCACTGTGTTGTGGCAAGGTAAACCCGTTTTCATCCGCCGCCGGACGGAAGATGAAATCACAGCAGCTCGTGCTGACGATGCGGATGTAGACAACCTGCAAGACCCCATCGACCGTAACGAAAACAAGCCTGGCCTGCCTGCGATTGACGCAAACCGGTCACTTGATGAAAACGGCGAATGGTTGGTCATGTTGGGTGTGTGTACACACCTTGGCTGTGTTCCACTTGGCGATGGCGCCGGTGATTTTGGCGGTTGGTTCTGCCCCTGTCACGGATCACACTACGATACTGCGGGGCGTATCCGTCGTGGACCTGCAAACCAAAACCTTCTGGTTCCGATCGCTGCATTTGACGGCGATGAACTTGTCATCGGTAAGGAGGATTAATCATGGGCGGTATTCCCCACGATCACTACGAACCGAAGTCCAACTTTGAAAAAGGTATGGCAAAAAGATTGCCGATCTTTGGGCTTCTTTACGACACACTGATGATTCCAACCCCAAAGAACCTGAACTGGATGTGGATTTGGGGCATCGTGCTGACATTTTGTCTTGCGTTGCAAATTATCACGGGCATCGTTTTGGTGATGCACTATACGCCGCACGAAGATCTGGCGTTTGCATCTGTTGAACATATCATGCGTAACGTGAATGGCGGCCATATGATCCGTTATTTCCACATGAACGGCGCATCTCTGTTCTTTGTTGCGGTTTATGCACATATTTTCCGCGGTCTTTACTATGGATCTTATAAGGCACCGCGCGAAGTCACGTGGATCATCGGTATGCTGATCTATTTGCTGATGATGGGCACGGCTTTCATGGGCTACGTTTTGCCTTGGGGCCAAATGTCGTTCCACGGTACCGCTGTGATCACCGGCCTGTTTGGTGCGATCCCGTTCATCGGTGAAGCCCTGCAAACATGGCTTTTGGGTGCCACCGCTGTGGGTCAGCCCGCGCTGAACCGCTTCTTCAGCTTACATTACCTGCTGCCGTTTGTGATTGCCGGTCTGGTTATCGTTCATATTTGGGCGTTCCACACCACAGGCAACAACAACCCAACGGGTGTTGAAGTGCGCCGCACATCCAAAGCGGATGCAGAAAAAGATACGCTGAAATTCTGGCCTTACTTTGTGATCAAGGATCTGTTCGCGCTGGCCGTGATTTTGGTGGTGTTTATGGCGATCGTTGGTTTCATGCCAAACTATCTGGGCCACCCAGATAACTATATCGAGGCAAACCCATTGGCGACGCCTGCACACATCGTGCCCGAATGGTATTTCTTGCCGTTCTACGCGATCCTGCGTGCATTCACTGCCGATGTTTGGGTTGTTCAGATCGCAAGCTTCATCACTGGCGGCATCATTGACGCCAAATTCTTCGGTGTTCTGGCGATGTTCGGTGCGATTGCCGTAATGGCCTTGGCACCTTGGCTGGACACATCTTCCGTTCGTTCGGGCCGTTATCGCCCAATGTTCAAATGGTGGTTCTGGATTTTGGTGGCTGACTTCATCTTCTTGATGTGGTTGGGGGCCATGCCTGCAGAAGAACCATATGCATCGTTGTCGTTGCTGGGTGCGACCTATTGGTTCGCTTACTTCTTGGTGATCTTGCCATTGTTGGGCGTGATTGAAAAACCGCAAACACCACCGGCCACCATCGAAGAAGACTTCAATGCCCACTACGGCAAAAAGGGCGCGGATTCCGCGACCCCGGCTGAGTGAGAAAGGACGTAAAGACAATGTTCAAGAAACTCTCAACCGGACTTACCCTTGTAATGGCCTTGGCAGCCGGCGGCGCAAACGCAGCCGGCGGTGACGCAAAAGTCACTGATTACGACTTCAGCTTCGAAGATTTTTTCGGCAGCTATGATCAAATGCAGCTTCAGCGCGGCCTGCAGGTTTACACAGAAATCTGTGCAGCCTGTCACGGGTTGAAGTATGTCTCATTCCGGAACTTGGCGGACAAAGGTGGTCCTGAACTGCCAGCCGATCAAGTTCGGGCATATGCCAAAAATTATGAGGTGTTTGATCCGTCACTTGCCGATGGCGATGGTGATTTTCGCGAAGCGGCCTGGGCTGATAAATTCCCGGCCGTCACAAGTGCAGCCGCACCTGATCTAAGCTTGATGGCCAAGGCGCGTGCTGGGTTCCATGGCCCGTATGGCACAGGGATCAACCAATTCCTAAAAGGCATGGGCGGTGCTGAATATATTGCGTCGCTCTTGGCTGGATATGCAGATGCGCCATCATGCGCGCCTGAAGGCTTTGATGGACATTATAACACCGTGTTCACCGCCGGCGGTTATCCAAAAGAATGCTTGGATGCAGATGGAAACCATAAATATCCAGGCAGCTGGATCGGCATGGCACAACCCATCAGCGGCGAAGATGTTGAATACATCGATGGTTCGCCAACTGATGTGGAGGCCTTGTCGCAGGATGTTGCTGCATTCCTGATGTGGACAGCCGAACCAAAGTTGAATGACCGCAAACGCGCGGGTTTTGTCGGCATCTTGGTTTTGGGTCTTCTGGCGATTTTGCTGTACTTCACAAACAAAGCATTGTGGGCCCCGGTCAAACGCCGCGCAAAAGAAGAAGATGAAGAGTAAATCTTCTTCTTGCCTACCAAAAAAAAACGGGTCCTTCGGGGCCCGTTTTTTTGTTCAATCCCCGATAAAATATTGGCCTGACGAATTGTTTCAATCTGCAAAAAACCTGCGTCCGAAATCAGTTGGATTTTTGCAAAATGGTGAAGATTGTGATACCCATAATCATCATCAAAATTTGAACAGAAAGGAGGCGCCCTTGGGGGAACGCGTATAATTATTTTATGTCTTGAGCTGATCTTTATTTGGCTTGTCTATGTGGCATTTGGAATCGCAAGTTCCTATGAAATGCCGATTTGGTTAACCGCACTGCTTATTATTGTTGTTGATCGAACTGTTACTTTCATCACCCGAATTGCGGAACGCAAGCGACCATAACTTGCCCGTGGCGACGACCCCATGTATGCGATTGCGAAAGGGAGCCTTGTCATGAGCCTGAACAGCTTTGGTCATCTATTTCGCGTCACAACTTGGGGTGAAAGCCACGGTCCTGCCCTTGGGGCGACGGTTGATGGGTGCCCCCCGGGTATCACCATCACAGAAGCGATGATCCAACATTGGCTGGATAAACGCAAACCGGGCCAAAACAAATACACCACTCAACGTCGCGAACCTGATCAGGTTAAAATTTTGTCAGGGGTGTTTGAAGGACAAACAACCGGTACCCCCGTGCAGTTGATGATTGAAAACACCGATCAGCGGTCAAAGGATTACGGCGATATCATGGATAAGTTCCGCCCGGGCCACGCCGATATCACCTATTGGCAGAAATACGGTATCCGGGATTATCGCGGGGGCGGGCGCAGTTCGGCACGTGAAACCGCCGCCCGTGTCGCCGCCGGGGGACTGGCGCGCGAGGCAATCAAAGCCCTTGCCCCGAATGTGGAGATCAAAGGGTACATGACCCAGATGGGCCCCCACAGCATCAATCGCGATGCCATGGATTGGGATCAGATTGATGAAAATCCATTTTGGACGCCAGATGCGCAAGCGGCAACAGATTGGGCTGAATATCTTGATGGGCTTCGCAAATCGGGATCATCCGTTGGCGCGGTCATCGAAGTGGTCGCCAAAGGGGTGCCCGCAGGCTTAGGCGCACCGATTTATGGAAAGATTGATACAGATCTTGCTGCGGCGATGATGTCTATCAACGCAGTCAAAGGTGTTGAGATCGGGGATGGAATGGCCGCCGCCGCCTTAACGGGTGAGGAGAACGCAGATGAAATCTCCATGGGCGCTAACGGGCCAGAATATGCCAGCAACCATGCAGGTGGCATATTGGGTGGTATCAGCACGGGTCAGGATTTGGTGGTGCGATTTGCCGTCAAACCAACCTCTTCGATCCTGACGACCCGCAAAACCATCACCAAATCCGGGCAAGAAGCCGAAATCATCACCAAAGGCCGCCATGATCCTTGCGTTGGTATTCGCGCTGTGCCGGTGGGTGAAGCGATGATGGCCTGTGTGATCTTGGATCATCTATTGCTGCATCGCGGGCAGATCGGTGAAAATCGCGGTCACATCGGATAAAACGAAACGCCCCGGAACCATACCGGGGCGCTAACAAATGGATCAGGCGATTGCCGCGGTTAACGCGGCATCCAAAAGTTCCTTGATTTGTTTCTTGCTGGTCCCTGCAACGATGCGGGCCAATTCCTCTTCCCCTTTTAGGGCAACGATTGTTGACCTACGAGGAATGTTCAATTCGCGTGCCAATTCCTTTTGGCCGTAGATGTCATAATCCGACGTAACGAAAATGATATTTTCATCATACGCAGGATTCGATTGGCGCACCGCGGCCATTGTCCGCTTTTGCGCAGCGCAGGTCGTGCACCATTCCGTGGTAAAATCAATCACAACGGTTTTGCCGTCGGCCAACAGTTGTTTCACCAAACCCGGCTTATAATGTTCTGCGGCCTGTGCCGCCAACGGCATCACCAAAGTAACGGCACTCGCAGCCATAAAAGAACGACGATCCATGTTGTTTTCCTTTCCTCAATACCGGACCGAAAGGTCCTGCAACCAAATGGGCATGTTTTGGATTGCCCAAATTTCAACCACGTGGTGCAGCTTGAACAAGATCGCTGCCCCAACCAAAATAAAGATTATTCCCATCAATGGCCGTGCCTTTGATGCTAATGCACGCATCCAACCTTGCAAAGATTTTCGGGCACCATACCCCAATACCAAAATCAAAGTGGACACGCCCATCGCAAAGGACACCATGATGGCCCCCGCCCAAATCAAGGATCCACCACCCGAAGCCAAGGCAATTGCGCCCCCCAACGTTGGGCCAATACAAGGTGACCAAACAGCACCCAACAGCATACCACCCACGAACTGGCCACGCAGGCCCGTGCGATCAACCTGATCTAAGTGTTCATCAGCACGTGCCGCAAATCCACTGGTCAAAGTGGAAAACCGATCAGACAGCTGTGGAATAAGAAGTATTAACCCGAACACGATCATTAGGACCGCCCCAACATTGGCAATCGTTTGATCCGTAATGCCAAGCGCCGTCCCAAATGCAGCAACCGTCAAACCGAACACGACAAAGGTAACGGACATCCCGGCGGCCAAGGCGATTGGGCCCCATTTCGATGCTTGAAGTGACCCAACAATCACAATGGGCAAAACGGGCAAAACACAAGGGTTCACCAACGTCAGCAATCCAGCCAGATATCCAAAAACCAATTCCATAACAGGTGTTTGCAAAATGATCGGCCGGCTGTCAGCCCCAAATAAGGTTACAATCCGTCACATCACCGTGCAGAATTTCGTGAGGTTTGCACCGCAAGAATGCCGATTGTGATCACCGAAACACCAACAAAATCATGCAAACCCAAAGCCTCTCCCAACAGGATTGCGGCGACGGCTACACCAAAAAATGGGTTCAGAAAGTGAAAGGTGGCTGCCTTCACGGCCCCGATCCGCCCCACCAACCAAAACCAAATGATGGTGGCAATGAGGCCCGGGAATACGATGGTGTATGTCATCGCAAGCGTCAAACTGGGCGTCCAAATAACATCCCATGTTTCCAAGATCACACCGGGCACAGCAAGGATCGCGGCCCCCACCAACATTTGCAGGCCAACAACCATCAAAAGATTTCCCCCGGACGAGGCGCCTTTGACCGTTAGCGTTGCAATCGCCAAAGACAATGCCGCGATGACACATAAAGCGATCCCCAAAAGATCGGCACCACCCTGAAGTCTGCTTCCCATAATCAACGCGACCCCAGCAAATCCCAAGGCCAGACCAATCACACCTTGGATGGGCAACCTTTCTTTGAAAATGGTCCATCCAATTAGCGCAACCAACAACGGCATTGATGACGCGATGATGGATGCCAACGATGCCTCAATCCATTGCATCGCGATGAAGTTCATTCCCAGATAAAGCGCATTTTGGCACACGCCGAAAACAATAACGGCACGCCATTGACCGCGGCTTAATATTGGCCGCTGGCCAAGAATCCATGCAAGTGCAATTCCCAAACAACCAGATATCAAAAACCGCAGCGACAGAGATAACATCGGCGGTGCCTCGGCCACGATGATACGCGCACTGGTGAATGCAGAAGACCAGATAATGGCAAAGGCCAAACCGGCAATGATTGCTTTGAAATCCATGCCATTGGTGTTCGCTGGTTTTTGAACAAACAACAAGGCTGACCCCGCAAAAAAATTGGCGGCCAAAAGACCGCCAACCTATCCCATTGTGATCAGATTGATCAGGCGTTTACGCTGTCTTTCAACGCTTTCGCCACAGTCACTTTAACCACACGATCCGCTGGTTTTTGGAAGCTTTCACCTGTCGCCGGATTGCGCACCATGCGCTCTGGGCGTTCACGGCAATAGATTTTCCCAACACCGGGCAAGGTAACCGCACCACCGCCGGAAACTTCCCGCGCGATCAATGCGCACAAAGATTCGATTGCGGCACCAGCTGTTTTCTTGTCTGCGTCCATTTCTTCAGCAAGTGCTGCCACCAGCTGTGTTTTTGTCATTGGTTTTGACATTTCCATCCTCCTTCACCCCATATTTTGGGGTAACCACCCTAATGAATAAGCAAGAATTGGGCCTTTCACAACAATTAGTATGCCAAAACCCCTTATTTTGTTTGTATTTTACAAGAACGCGGTCTCGTCAAAGCTTCGCAATTTACGGGAATGAATGCGTTCAAGCGGCATGTCGCGCAACAACTCCATCGCGCGGATGCCAATTTGAAGATGGCTGGCCACTTGGGTTTTGTAGAAATCCGTGGCCATCCCCGGCAGCTTCAATTCACCGTGCAAAGGTTTATCGCTGACACATAAAAGCGTTCCATAAGGCACCCTAAACCGATACCCATTTGCGGCAATTGTCGCACTTTCCATATCCAATGCAATCGACCGTGACTGCGACAGTCTTTTCACCGGGCCTGATTGATCGCGCAATTCCCAGTTCCGATTGTCGATTGTTGCAACGGTTCCCGTTCGCATCACCCGTTTAAGGTCATATCCTTTAAGCTTGGTCACATCCGCAACCGCCTGTTCAAGGCTGGTCTGAATTTCCGCCAAGGCCGGGATTGGCACCCATACAGGCAGATCATCATCCAAAACATGATCTTCCCGTAAATAGGCATGTGCCAATACAAAATCGCCAAGTTGCTGTGAATTCCGCAAGCCCGCGCAATGACCCACCATCAACCAGGCATGTGGCCTAAGCACGGCGATGTGATCTGTTGCCGTTTTCGCGTTGGACGGGCCAACCCCAATATTCACCAAAGTGATCCCGGAATCATCTGCCCGCTTCAGGTGATAGGTTGGCATTTGCGGCATCTTATCAGAGATGGGCAAATCTGCATCCGCATGTGAAATCTCTGCGTTTCCGGTTGCAACAAAAGATGTGTATCCACTGTTCGGATCAGCCAGTTGTTGACGGGCATAATTTTCAAACTCTTGCACATAGAACTGATAGTTCGTGAACAATATGTGGTTTTGGAAATGCGCAGGATCGGTGGCGGTATAATGTGACAAGCGCGCCAACGAATAATCCACGCGTTGCGCGGTAAACGGGGCCAGTGGCAGGGTGCCATCCGCCTCTGCTGTGCCGCGGGCATTGACAATATTATCATTTGTTGTGGCCAAATCAGGCACATCAAAAACATCCCGAAGGATGAATTCGGTGGTTGTTTCAGGGGCGTTCACGCGCGCATCATTGGCAACGGCAAAATGCAACGGGATCGGTGTGTCGGAATACCCAACACTGACGTCCACTTTGTGATTGTCCAACAACAGATCGATCTGCTGTATCAAATAGTTTCGGAACAAATCGGGGCGCGTCACCGTTGTGGCATAAGACCCTGGCCCGGCCACGTGACCAAAGGACAATCGACTGTCGATCGAGGCATAGCTGGTCGTCGTAATCCGTACCTCGGGATAAAACGCCCGATATCTTTGATCCGTATCTCCGGTGGTTAACACGTTCGAAAATTGATCTGTCAAAAACGCAACTGATGCTTGGTAAAGCCTGTCCAAATAATCCACTGCGTCTGTTGCATTGGAAAATCGTTTGGTCGCCATGTCGGGTGGCAATTGGAAAATATGATCTGTCATTAAGTGTCCTGAAGTGTTCAAATTATCAATGATGTGGGTTGGAATGTCGTCACATCAATCAGGCCTTTGTCACTGATCCGCAATTCTGGGATCACCACAAGGGCCAGTAAACTGTGCTGCATATATGCATTGTTCAAGGTGCATCCGCAGTCGGCCATGGCCTGCACCATTTTGTCGGCGGCGGCGGCAACATGAGGGGCGGGTTGATCAGACATCAAACCGGCAATCGGAAGTTCCACTAAGGCAAGTTCTTGTCCGTCTTTCCACACTGTCACGCCACCACACACTTGCGCCAAGCGGTTGGCGGCCTTGGCCATGTCTTCGCGGCTGGTGCCCACCACAATCATATGATGGCTGTCATGCGCCACGGTCGCCGCCATGGCCATGGGCCCCTGATATCCAAAACCAGATACAAATGCATTGCTGACCTGACCGGTGGCCCGATGGCGTTCCACCAACGCAATTTGACAAATGTCACCCTGTCCTTCGATCAAACCGTCTTTGACTGGCAATTCCGCCGTCAATGCCTGTGTGGGGGCCTGATTTTCCACAACGCCAATCACCCGCACATGCGCCTGTGTAACGCCCGCTGGGGCGGTGATTTCAAAATCGTGGGCCGTTTTTTGTTCACCCATATTCACGGTCGATCTTGCGTAATCGGGCCATGTGATATGGGGGCAATCAACGGTGATCTTTCCATCTTTGGCCACGGGTTGGCCCCGTGCAATCACCTGATCAATGGGAAGTGATTTTAAATCACTGGTCAAAATCACATCGGCCCGACGCCCCGGTGCAATCGATCCGATTTCGCGTTCCAAACCAAAATGGGTGGCGGTGTTTAACGTTGCCATCTGCAACGCAATCATTGGATCACACCCACATTCAATCGCGTGGCGAACCACACGGTTCATATGTCCATCGTTGACCAATGTACCTGAATGGCAATCATCCGTGCACAAAATGAAGTTGCGGGGATCAAGCCCCTTTTCAGTCACCGCTGTGATCTGACTTTCCACATCATACCATGCAGACCCCAAGCGCATCATGGATCGCATGCCCTGACGAACACGTGCGATTGCGTCACTTTCACAAGTTCCTTCGTGATCATCGGCGGGGCCACCCGCCGCATAGGCATGAAACGACGGACCAAGATCGGGGCTGGCGTAATGACCGCCGATGGTTTTGCCAACCGCCGCTGTCGCCGCCATTTCGGCCAACATTTTTTCATCGCCATTCACAACACCGGGGAAATTCATCATCTCACCCAATCCGATGATCCCGGGCCACGACATCGCCTCTGCCACGTCTTCGGGTGTGATTTCATGCCCCGTGGTTTCAAGGCCCGGGGCAGACGGGGCGCAAGATGGCATTTGCGTGAAGATATTCACAGGCTGCAGCAACCCTTCGTCGTGCATCAAACGCACACCTTCCAGACCCATAACATTGGCGATCTCATGGGGATCTGTGAACATGGATGTGGTTCCATGGGGAATAACCGCACGTGCAAATTCAGCCGGCGTTAACATTCCACTTTCGATGTGCATATGCGCATCGCACAATCCGGGGATCACAAACCCATCTGTTGTGATGACCTGCGTTTCTTTCCCAATACAGTGACTGGCGTCTGGCCCAACATAAGCAAACCGACCATGGGAAATCGCAACATCCCAGCGCAGAACCTCGCGCGTGTGGACATTGGCAACTTGGCCGCCTTGAATAACCAAATCCGCAGATGCGCGGCCCGCGGCAACGGCGATCAAATGGGGGGCGACCTCGGCCCAAGATTTTACTGAATGTTCCATGGCCTAGAATTTCTGAAACTGACGCACAACGCAAGTCCCCTTGGCACGGTCGGTGAAATTCGGCATTCGGTGGGTATGGACACGGTGTTTTATATCTTTGGAAAGATTGTTTGGATCCTCGCCTCGCCCGAGGTTTGGCCAATCTATGCTTTGATCTTGGCCGCTTGGATCAAAAGTTGGGCAATGGTCAGGTGGACAATCGTGGTGGTGTTGATTGTAACTTTCGTGCCCATTGGAAACCCAATGCTCAGCCCACTTCAAAATCGTTTCACCATGCCCCAATTGGATCGGGTGGATGGTATCTTGATCTTAGGCGGCATCGAAGATCCGGTCATGACAAAGCGATGGAACCAACCCGTTTTAAGTGATTCTGCGGAAAGAATTTTGGCAGGCTTGGCATTGGCAAAGAAATATCCAGAGGCAAAACTGGTTTTTACGGGCCGGCATGAAACTTTGATGTCGCCGATTGCTGAAACCCAATTGGGTGCAGACATCCTTGCCCTCGCTGAACTGCCTGATGCACGTTTCACACGCGAGGATTAATCAAGATCAACTTATGAAAACGCCCGTCTCTCAAAACAGAAGATTTCGCCGAATGGGGATGAAAACTGGGTTTTGATCACCAGCGCCTGGCACATGCCAAGGGCCGTTGGCGTGTTTTGCAAAGCAGACTGGGCCACGATCCCCTTCCCCGTTGATTATCGCGGCGGCAAACCCATCCAAACCCGGGTGTCGCTTGGGCGGCATTTGACAGATCTTGGATTGGCCAGCAAAGAATGGCTTGGTTTGTTTGCCTATTGGGTGACCGGCAAAACAGATCGCTTGTTCCCAAAAGATTGTTCATCGTAATTTTCGACGTCAGCCGATGTTAATCGGTGTGGGCAATTCTTTCCAGACGAGCGGCGCCATTCGGATGAAATGTATTTCCAATAATATCGACACCCTGATTTTTCGGCCACCGCTTGCCGGTAATACCGATCGCTGAACCCTTCTGAAAATGCCCTGATTGAAACGATGGACAATCCATGTCTTTCGGCACTGCGTTCGATCAAACGACGTGCGTCCCAATCGTTGATCGAAACAATGACAAAACCAAACACGATCCCGAAAAAGAGGGTGGCAATGATGTTGCAATGGGGACGGGCAACAGCACAAAGAAGCATCCACGACACACACCCGAAAACACCACCAAGTGGTGCCCAAATTAAATCAATATCCCAAAGCATCCATGCAACGTATGGGATGGTGAAGAACCAAATACTTAACCCCATCAACGACCAAACAGAACCGATAAACAAAAACGCTGAGAACGCGGCAATCAAACAAAACAAAACGGCCAAGGTGAACGGGTGTTGTGCCTCACCCCTTTCGGCCGCATTGAAATCGATCAAGGCAAAGGCGGAATAAATTCCTATGCCAATCAAGATCAAACCAATGACAATTCCCACACCAAACAAAAATTCCATGAAGCAGTACCTTTCAACAATTCGAAGTGTTTTTGACTTTCGCTCGTGCAATAATTTCTGAAAGGATCAGCAAGTTTGGACGAAAACTTCGTTGAAATCGCTTTGCGCAGTTGATCCCAATGCTTAAGAATGCGCGAAAGCAAAGGGAGGCCCCAGATGACTGTCACCAACATCAGACCGAATATGGACAACTGGCAAGATCGGGTTGATTTGGCTGCTGCGTTTCGGTGGACCGTCCGCCTGAACATGCACGAGGCCGTTGCCAACCATTTCAGCTTTGCCATCAACGATGAAGGCACGAAGTTCTTGATGAACCCCAATCAGATGCATTTCAGCCGGATCAAGGCCAGCGACCTGATCACCGTGGATGCCAATGACCCCGCCAGTATGGAAGGCCCCAATGCCCCTGATCCCACCGCATGGGGTTTGCATGGCGGGGTGCATCGCCACGTGCGTCACGCCCGTTGCGCGATGCATGTGCATTCGCCATATGCCACCGCCCTTGCCAGTTTGGCGGACAGCACCCTGCCCCCTGTGGATCAAAACTGTTGCACGTTTTTCAATCGCTATATCGTGGATGACCACTATGGTGGTTTGGCGTTCGAGGAAGAGGGCGAACGCTGCGCCAGTCTGTTCTCAGACCCCAAAAAGAAAGTCATGATCATGGGCAACCATGGCATTCTGATCATTGGTGAAACGGTGGCAGAGACATTCAACCGGATGTTCTATTTCGAACGGGCCTGTCAGACGTACATCCTTGCCCTTCAAACCGGCAAACCCTTGCGGGTCATCAGCGATGAAGTTGCCGAAAAAACCGCGCAAGAGCTTGAATCATACCCAGAACAAGATGCGCGCCATTTGGCGGAACTGAAGGCGATCTTGGATGAAGAAGGATCGAACTACGCAAGTTGATCAATGAACTTGAAAGTGAATGTGGTCGTCATGGCGTGCTGCGCGGCACCCTTGGAACCGCACTTTTGTGAACGACAGGCCAAGCCGTTCTTGAAGATGCGTTTCAACGAAAAGCTTTTCGACCTTACTTTGTTTGGCCAAAAACCGGATTGCCCGTCTGGTGCGTTCTTCATCTAATGGAACGTCTGGGAAGATTGGCTGCAACCAATCCAAATCCCACCGCAAGGTCGCCCAAATTTTGGAACATCCGGTCGGGCCTTGTTCGAAGGCGAAATATCCAAAGGGGGATCGCAAAGGCCCCTCATAATAAAGTGCAATGTCAACTTTACGCCCATCATCATGGCTGAGGTGTGGCAACAAAGGAAAACCGTCAAAAAAGGGAAAATTGGCATCCAAAACTGTGGTGCCCGTGACGTGATGAGACAAATCTTCAACCACGGCTTTCGCATCCGGCGAAACATACTGTCGATTTAAGGCACAAAACAAAGGCGAAGCCATTTGTACGTTTGGCCCAAAACACGACAGAGGCACACGACCAAAAACCGGCGCCACAACAACCGACAAGAGGCTGAGCGCACCATAAGCAAACAAAAAGAGAAGAAATCTTCGACGCCCGAACTGCGCGATCAGATACGCAATACCACCCAACTGCGTTAGAATGGTCAGTGCACCAAAAACCAGTATTTTGTAAGCAATCTTTGCAATCGTCATTCTTAATCCTCGCCCATCTGCAAACGAATGGACAGTGGATTTCATGCTTAGAATAGTTTTCGTGGGGCTTTTTTCCCTTTTGGTCGGGTCATATCTTGGTGCGTTCCACCCATTGGGCGACAGCTTGGCCGTCATCAGAATTCCGGTTGCTTTGGCCACCCTGTTGGCGTTGCTTCTTTGGCGTCGTGGTTGGGTTTTCCGCCTTTGCGGGCTTTTCGCGATTTGTGTTTTGATCACCATCGCATTGGATCGGTGGCGAACCACAGGACCAGACGGGCCATACACGGTTTATCAAAAGAACCTTTGGTTTGCGAACCAGAGTTTGCCTGCATTGGCAAAGGACATCGAAAATCAAGGAACGGATATTGTTTTCTTACAAGAGGTGTCTGGCGAAAACTTGATCTTGTTGAAGTTATTGGAAAAGCAGTTTTCACATCAACATTTTTGCCCCATATCCAATTGGTCTGGTGTGGCGGTGGTTTCCAAATTTCCGATAATCGCAGGATCAGAGCAATGTTCAGACTGGCGCGCCTTTGCGGCAGCACAGGTGCAAACACCTGACGGGCCGGTATGGGCGGTTTCACTTCACCTTTTCTGGCCGTATCCTCGATTACAGTCTCGACAGCTGAAACGTATATTACCCAAAATCGCTGCCTTAAAAGGGCCGGTCATATTGGGGGGTGATTTCAACATGTTGCCTGGTACGCGCGTCGAACGCGTAATATCAAACGCAACCAAAAGTCAGGCCCTGCGCCCAGCATTCACCACATTACACGTCAGTCGGCACCTTCGCGTTCCGGTTTCAATCGATCAAATATTGGCCCCCTGTGGCACTGTGAAACGCCGGCCAAAGCTTGGCAGCGATCATCATGGTTTGGTGGCCCATGTCGGAATTAACCCGAATATTTGCCGCGAATGAAATTGAGGGGGCGCCCACACCCTTTACCTTACCCCGTATGAGCGAAGAACACACATCCCGCGATTGGAATTATCACCCCGATTTGCCCCTTCAAGATTCGTCAATTTTCCGGTGGCCGCCGGATGGTCGGTTTCTGGCAAATTGGTTTGCTAAGAATTGGTTAACCCTCTCTGAGCGCGTGATGATGGTTATCTTGGCGGTTGTTTTGTACTTTACCGTTTATCCCAGTTTGGACGTGGCAAAAACTTGGGCCTTTGGATGGGTTCTCCAAACCTGGGTGGTGAACATGGTGATGATGTTCACAATAGCAGGCGGGCTGCATTGGTTTTTCTATATGAAAAAAGGCCAAGGCAAAAAGCTGAGGTTCAGTCATCGCGACCTTTTGCGCAACAACCGCAAGTTCGATTTCGATGATCAAGTCAAAGATAACATGTTTTGGTCCATGGGAAGCGGTGTTGCACAATTAACCGCGTATCAGGTTGTCACCATGTGGCTGATGGCCAATGGGTATATTCCCACCATCACCTTGGCCTCAAATCCAATTTGGTTTGTGCTTTGGTTGATGCTGTTGCCGGTTTGGTCGGCATTTCATTTTTATTGGGTGCACCGTCTTTTGCATGTGCCTTTCTTTTATACCCGCTGGCACTGTTTGCATCACCGCAATATCGATCTTGGGCCTTGGTCCGGGTTTTCGATGCATCCGGTTGAACATCTTATGTATTTGACCACGCTTATGGTGCATTGGGTTGTGGCCAGCCATCCAATCCATGTGATTTTTCACGTGATCTATCAAGGCCCAGGCGCGGCCATGACCCACACTGGATATGAAGATCTGTTGGTCAAAGACAAACGTCGTCTGGCCCTTGGTACCTTTTATCACACCCTGCACCATCGGTATTTTGAATGTAACTACGGCAACCAAGAAATGCCGTGGGACCGTTGGTTTGGCACGTTTCACGATGGGTCCGAAGAAGCCACCAAAGTGACCCGAGATCGCAAAAAGAGAATGTACAGTTAAGTATTCTTAACCACCCATTCGCGCCTGACGATATAGATGCCGGTGATCACGATGATGGTTGCGCCCAGCCATGTCCATCCATCTGGCAACTGCCCAAAGACAAAATACCCGTAAATCGTACCCCAAATAATCAGGGTGTAATGGACCGGCGCCAACACGACGGCCTGCGCCAATTCCAAGGCGCGGATCACCAAAACCTCTGCCAGCCCCGCAAAAAATGTCAGGGCCAAAAGCAACCAAACCTCACGCCCCCATTCGGGTGTGTGCCACACGAACGGCAGCGGAATACAAAGCACAAAACTGGCCGTCAAAGAGGTGTAGGCCACGGTGGTCACAGTTGCATCCGAACCGCTTAAAATGCGCGAAGCAATTTGACGCATCGCATAAAAAACCGCGGCCACCAAAATGAACAGCATTGCGGGGTGAAAGACGCCCATGCCTGGGCGAATGATGATTAAACAAGCAATGAAACCAATGGCGATTGCCGTCCAACGTCGCGCACCCACCTTTTCTTTTAATACAAGTGCACCCAAAACGGTTACAAAAAATGGCGCCACAAAACTGACCGCGACTGCATCCGCCAACGGCACCACTGAAATTGCCATAATGAAAAAAGTGGCGGACCCCGCAGCCAAAACACCCCGACTTATCTGAATGCCACGCTGAGCAGTTTTCAAAAGCGACGGACCTTTGATCGCGATAAGAACAAGAATTCCAACCGCCAACCCAAATTGCCGAGACCATGCAACTTGCAATGGATGAAAATCTTGGGTCAAAACCTTTGCCAACGTATCCACCAATGAAAAGGTAAACATCCCACCAGCAAAGCAAAGAATGCCAAGAAGGTTTTTGTTCCCTCCTAACGTAGGGGATAAACTGGGCAAGCTGAGTCGGATGGTTCAGCCCTTTAAGTTGATTGGCTTTCCACAACCGTAGGCGCAAGTATCATGCGCGTCCAATGAAACCTTTTCAAGCCGTTGCGGGAATGCGATGCTGTTTGGGGAAGGGAATGTCATGCGAATTTTTGGTATACTTGCGATATGCGCACTCGCGTCACCCGTTGTTGGTCAACAGATCAACACCCCACTTCAAGATGAACGATTGGATCTTCCCAGTTGTTTGATGGCCATCGAAAATTTGCAGCCCACGTACAGGACACATCTTGGAAAATCTTGCCTGGATATTCCAGCGAAGGTTTGTGCCGTGCGTGGAACACCCATCCCATGCTTTCGTGATACGAATTCCCGTCTGAGAGCCTTTTTCGACAAGAACCGTCCTCAGCTGCCGCAAACGATATCGGCCCCTGCGTTGCGCAAAATCAGATATGAACGAAATCTCGCAAAGGTTGACGATGCCTTTGCTACTCCAATCGGGCCCGTTGATGATTTGGAATCTGAATACGCGCGTCTTGCCCAAGCCACTGTTCAATTGTTTTACCTTGCCAGACAGGCAGAAACGGAACTGAGACCATGACAACCCCACGCCAAGAATGGAACCATGTTCCTGAAACGCCAATCGTCACATCGCCATTGTGGCAATGGCCACCAAAACCCTTGGCCGCCTTGAAATGGTATGCGGACAGTTGGTTCTGGTTCACGATCAATGGTGCCATCGTTGCCTTGTCTGTTATCGCTTACCTTTGGTTCAGTCCGCGATTGGATCAAACAGCAACCCTTTCACTGGGTTGGATCATGGGCGTTTGGATACGCAACTTTGTTTTGGTGTGTGCTGTGGCCACGCCTTTGCACCTTTGGTTTCACAAATTCGCCGTTCAAGGCCAAGACATGAAATACGACCCCCGCCCTTTCCCACGCAAGGGCCGGATGTTCACCCTGTCAGATCAGCTGAAGGATAACATGATTTGGACCCTTGGATCTGGCGTTACCATTTGGTCCGCGTTTGAGGTTTTGATCTGGTGGTCCATGGCCAACGGATGGGCCCCCACCATCACGTGGGCCAGCAACCCGATTTGGTTCATTGCTGTCTTTTTCTTGATCCCTGTTTGGGAAAGTTTCTATTTCTATTGGATTCACCGTTTGTTGCATACGGATCTATTTTATCGGTTTCACGCATTGCATCACCGGAACACAGATATTGGTCCTTGGTCGGGGCTTTCTATGCATCCTGTTGAACACGGGTTCTATTTCGGAACGGCCCTGATCCACTTTGTATTACCCACCCACCCTGTGCACTTGATTTTCCATTTGGCCTTTTATGGCCTGTTGGCGATCACCACACATACGGGATTTGAAGGGTTGATCTTTCGCAACAAGAAACGCCTTCACCTTGGCAACTTTCACCATCAAATCCATCATCGATATTTCGAAGTAAATTATGGCAATCTTGATGTGCCTTGGGACAAACTTTTCGGCAGTTTTCATGACGGAACTGAAAAGGGGAAAGCGATGATGAAAGAACGCCTCAAAACTCGGACACGACGCACATGAAACATGGTTTTAATTCAGTTCGCCAAATCGTGGAACAAGGGTACTGCGTCAGCTGTGGCCTGTGCACCGCCTTCAGCAATGGTGCCGTGAAAATGGGATATACATCGGCGGGGCATTACCGACCCGACGTGGATGCGATTACCCCTGAAGTCGAACAAAAGGTATTGGAACATTGCCCCGGTATTAACTTGGATGGCCCATGGGATGTGCCCCTGAAACAAATGCATCCGATCTGGGGCGAAGTTCGCACAGTTTGCATGGGCTGGTCGGCCGATCCCGACACACGTCATCAATCATCTGCCGGGGGTGTCATGACCGCCCTTAACCGCTATGCATTGGAAACCGGCACAGCGGATTTTATTTTGCAAGTGGCCGCAGATGATCAAGACGCGCTGGCCAGCAATCCTGTCATGATCCGCAACCCTGATGATTTGCTGATGGGTTCCCAATCAAGATACGCCCCAGTCGCCCCCTTGGCAGCGATCCTTGACGCGTTGGAAACGGGCGAACGCTTTGTGGTATCGCTAAAACCTTGCGACATCGCTGGCGTCAGAAATTTACAAAAAACGGACCCACGGGCACGGGATCAAATCGTGTTCACACAAGCAATGTTCTGTGGAACAACGCCAAGCCTCTCTGAAACCGAGGCGTTCTTTCATCGCCGTAACGTGCGACCAAACGACCTGACAGAGATGCGATGGCGTGGGCATGGATGCCCCGGCAAAACCATCGGCTTTTTGCCCGGCGGCATAGAGGTGGACGGCCCATATTCTGAATTATGGACCGATAAATGGAAAACACAATTCCGATGCAAAATCTGCCCCGATGCCATCGCCCTGCAGGCCGATATTGCCACCGGTGACATTTGGCCCGGCGGTATGCCCAAAGGGGAAACACCCGGCGAAAATGCGATCATCAGCCATACCAAACTTGGCGATGAAATTCTGCATGATGCGGTGTCAAAGGGGTATTTGGAAATCACCGATCTTACGATCGATGACGTGTCAGACAGCCAACCTCATCACGTTGCCTTGCGGCGCACCTTTGGCACGCGTGTTCAAGCCACAACCGATGCAGGACACGGCGCCCCAAATTATCAAAACCTGAACGAACACACGTTAACGCACACATTGGATTCCGATGAAAAAGAGGCAACATATTCAGGCACCCTCAGCCGCATCAAAGCAGGACAAGGCGACGAAGCGGTGGATTTCGACGGATTTGATTAAGCCCGCCGCATGTCTTGGGGCGTGGTGTTAAATGCCTTGCGAAAAGCGCGCGTCATTGCCGCTGCATTTTGATAACCGATGCGGGTGGCAATCTCTGAAATTTGCATTTGGGTGTCCGACACCAATTTCCAAGCCGAATTCAGACGAAGGGTGCGATACACAGCGGCAGGTGAAGTTCCGAATTCAGACCGAAACCTTCTGTCCAAACTTTTTTGCGACAAACCCACCATTTGTGCCAAAACACCAATGGGTAAAGGGTCTTCAATATGATGTTTCATGATCGCCATCGCCTTGGCCACAGGCCCTGTCACAGTTCGACTGGGCATGCCTGTTCGTCCTGCGAACAAACCTTCAACCTGAACCGCAAGGGCCATTCCGTTTCGATTGGCGATCATTTGAATGATCAAATCAAACGCCGCTGATGCCCCGCCCGATGTGATGCGGGTGCGATCAAAGATGAACCGATCGGTGGAAACATCCAGCATCGGAAAACGTTCCGCATATTGATCCAAAACGTCCCAATGAATTGTACTTTGATACCCATCCAACAATCCGGCAGATGCCAAAAGCCAACTTCCCGTATCCAAACCGACCAACACATCAAATCGGGATGCCCCCTTCTGCAAGGATGAAATCACCCTTGGATTTGCATGATCCAGAAACCCATAGGATGGCATCACAACCAAAAGATCCCCTTTTGCCTGATCAAAATCTTGGTCCACATCCACCCGCATTTTCGAAGAACTTTCAACCGGTGATCCATCGACGCTGGCAAATGTCCATTGATACAAAACTCGCCCCGCAAACGCATTTGCCGCCCGCAATGGCTCCACGGTATTGGCCAGACAAAAGTTCGAAAATTGATCGAACAAAAGAAATGTAATGGTTTGCGTCGGGGCAAATTGTTTTGTCCATTTTGGCATACTTTTGACGGTAACTGCATATCATAACTTTGGAAAGTCGTTAAAATCTCCGTCGCATATGGGGGGACAAAAGCATGCAATACGGCCTGACCGAAGAACAAGAAATGATCGCCAGCACCGTTCGATCATTCGTTGAAAAGGAAATCTATCCTCACGAAGATCTGGTTGAACGCACGGGCGAAGTCCCGCATGAAATCGCCCAAGACATTAAACAAAAAACAATGGACCTTGGGTTTTACGCCTGCAATTTTCCCGAAAGTGTTGGGTGTGCTGGCTTATCTCATGTTGATTTTGCGATTGTTGAACGTGAACTCGGCCGCGGGTCCATGGCTTTGAACCACTTCTTTGGGCGCCCTCAAAACATCTTGATGGCCTGCGAAGGGGAACAGGTTGATCGATATTTGATGCCCGCCGTCCGCGGTGAACGTATGGATGCGTTGGCCATGACAGAACCCGGTGCAGGATCAGATGTCAGAGGGATGAAATGTTCCGCGGTTCGCGATGGCGGGGATTGGGTTTTAAACGGAACAAAACATTTCATTTCAGGCGCAGAACACGCAGATTTTGTGATTGTGTTTGTGGCAACCGGCGAAGATCAAACCCCCCGTGGTCCCAAAAAACGCATCACTACATTCCTTGTGGATCGCGGCACACCCGGGTTTACGATCCGTGATGGATACAAATCCGTATCCCATCGCGGATACAAAAACATGATTCTTGAATTCGACGATTGCCGTTTGCCGGATGCGCAGGTTCTGGGCAAAGTGGATGGCGGATTTGAAGTGATGAACACATGGCTTTACGCCACCCGCATCACAGTGGCGGCCATGTCTGTGGGGCGCGCCCGTCGGGCATTTGAATATGCATTGGATTATGCGGCACAGCGCGAACAATTCGGCCAACCCATTGGCAAATTTCAGGGTATCGGCTTTCAGATCGCGGATATGATTACGGAAATTGATGCAGCGGATCTGTTAACTTTGGCTGCTGCAGATCGGTTGGATAAGGGCCTATCCTCTAATCGTGAAATCGCTTCTGCGAAACTTTATGCCACGGAAATGTTGGCCCGAGTCACAGACGCCGCAATCCAAATACACGGCGGAATGGGGTTGATGGATGATTACCCCTTGGAACGGTTCTGGCGGGATGCGCGGGTTGAACGCATTTGGGATGGTACGTCCGAAATTCAGCGCCATATCATCAGTCGCGATTTGTTGAGGCCATTGGGTGCATGAGTATTTTTGGACAAAGAAAGAAGGGGTCCAGCCCCCCATCGCCGCAACTGCGCTTTGAGGGGCCTTTCTCCGTCACGGCCATCGGCGCTCCCGCCTGTACCGTGCGGCTAAGGTCAACGATTCTGGTAAACAAAGCATTACTTTCTGTGTCTTCAAAATACTCCCGCCGGAGGCAACCGCAGCGCCGGAAGGCGCTGCAAATCTTCATGCGGCGCGCCAGCGCCTCCATTGGACATGAAAAATGATGCGTGATTTATCTCGGCTTTTGTCTCCGAAATCGATCGCTGTGGTGGGCGGTGGGGCTTGGTGCGCCTCGATCATTGCGGCGGCAAAACAGATTGGGTTCGAAGGCACGATCTTGCCCATTCATCCCAAGGGCAAGGTTATCGCTGGTTTGCAATCTCTCACCGGTTTGTCTGATTTTCCGGGCCCGATTGATGCGGCCTTCATTGGGGTTAATCGCCATGCCACTTTGGATGTGGTGGCACAGCTTCGCAGTTTGAACGCGGGTGGGGCGATTTGCTTTGCATCTGGTTTTTCAGAGGCAGCGGCAGAAGATGCATCCGGCAATGACCTGCAGGCACAATTGGTTCATGCGGCCGGTGATATGCCAATTCTGGGGCCAAATTGTTATGGCTTTCTCAACGCAATGGACAAATCTGGCATCTGGCCGGATCAACATGGCTTGGTACCGGTGGACAGCGGTGTCGCGATCCTCACGCAATCCTCCAACATTCTGATTAACCTGACAATGCAAACCCGTGCCTTGCCCGTGGCGCAGGTGGTTGCCTGCGGGAACCAAGCACAAACGCGCCAAACCGATATCGCGCTTCATTTGCTTGATGATCCACGCATCACCGCAATTGGATTACATATCGAAGGTTTTGGTGATTTGCGCGGTTGGGAGGAACTGTCCGCCAAGGCAAACAATAAGGGGATCCCTCTGATCGCGCTGAAATCTGGAAAATCCGTTCAAGCCCAAGCCGCCGCAGTTTCACACACCGCGTCCCTTGCCGGTGGGGATACTGCGGCCCAAGCCTTTTTGGACAGACTTGGCATTCGCAGGGCACATTCCCTGCCTGTGTTTCTGGAGGCCCTGAAACTGGCCCATGTGTTTGGCACGACCCTGCGGCCGGAAATTGCTTCGATCTCTTGCTCTGGTGGTGAGGCCGCATTGGCTGCGGACAGTTGTGTTGGAACCGGGCTGACGTTTCCACCCTTAAACGCCAAACAAACCGCCGCGTTGGGCAATGTATTGGGGCCGATGGTCGCTTTGGCCAATCCTTTGGATTACCACACGTATATCTGGAGGGATGAAGATGCGATGACGTCTGCATGGGCCGCCATGGCGGATCCCGAAATATCTTTGACCCTTTTGGTGCTGGATTACCCCCGATCAGACCGATGCGATGCATCTGATTGGGATATCGCAACGCGCGCGGCGGTCGGCGCGGCACAATCATCCGGCGGAAATTTTGCTGTTGTGGCCAGCCTGCCAGAGCTGTTGCCCGAGGCAACGGGGCAAGACCTTTTGCAAAATGGTATTGTGCCTTTGTGTGGATTGGACCATGCGATCGCTGCTTTGGATGTCATGACCCGACCCATGGCAACGGAAACAAACCCCGTTGAATTGCCCGGTCCGGACCGTGACACCCAAACCATATCAGAAGGCTTTGCAAAACAAATGCTTGCCGACTTTGGGGTTTCTGTTCCTGCCAACGCCATTGTCACATCCCCCGAAGATGCCGCCATCGCCGCATCACGACTTGGTTTTCCTGTGGTGACAAAGGTTTTGGGCCTTGCCCATAAAACCGGGGCATCTGGTTTGGCTTTGAACCTTGGATCGAAGGAGGAGGTTATCTCAGCATGCCAAAACCTTGCCCAAGGCGACATCTTGATAGAGGCGATGATAGGCGATCCGATAACAGAGGTTCTGGTCGGTGTGACACGTGATCCGGCCCACGGCTTTCTGTTAACCCTGGGGGCCGGCGGCACCATGACAGAAATCCTGTCAGATACCCAAAGTGTTTTGATCCCAGCCAGCCGTGAACATGTGCAAAACGCATTGTCCAAATTACGTATCGCACCGGTGTTTGACGGATATCGCGGCAAACCGGCCATCGATATGCCCGCCCTTTTGGATATGATCGAGGCTGTACAAAGCTTTGTGATTGCCAATGCCGCGTCAGTCGAAGAAGTTGAAATCAATCCCGTCATTTGCACGGCGAACGGCGCCATTGCGGCGGATGCATTGATAAGGAAAACCACATGACCACCTCACCCGTGAAAACCCAGCGCAAAGGGGCGATCTTGCAAGTTACGTTGGATCGGCCAAAGGCAAACGCCATTGATCTGGAAACCTCAAAAATCATGGGGGATGTCTTTGCCGAATTTCGGGATGATCCAGACCTTCGCGTTGCGATCATCACCGGCGCAGGGGAAAAGTTTTTCTGCCCCGGGTGGGATTTAAAGGCAGCTGCGGACGGGGATGAAGTGGATGGCGATTACGGTGTCGGTGGCTTTGGTGGGTTACAAGAACTGCGTGACCTGAACAAACCTGTCATCGCTGCGGTCAATGGCATTTGTTGCGGCGGTGGTTTGGAATGGGCGTTGTCGGCAGATATTATTTTGGCCGCCGATCACGCAAGTTTTGCCCTGCCCGAAATTCGGTCGGGCACCGTGGCCGACGCCGCCAGTATCAAGGTGCCGAAACGCATTCCATATCACATCGCAATGGAATTGTTGCTGACTGGGCGTTGGTTTGATGTGGCCGAAGCCAAGGGATGGGGGCTAGTGAACCACTCTTATCCCGCAGATCAACTGATGGCCGAAGCTTGGAAATTGGCAGAGCTGTTGGCCAGTGGCCCCCCGTTGGTATATGCGGCGATCAAAGAAATCGTGCGCGATGCCGAAGACAGCAAATTCCAAGACGCGATGAACCGTATCACCCAGCGCCAGTTACGATCTGTTGATGTTCTTTATGCATCAGAAGATCAGTTAGAAGGCGCAAAGGCCTTTGCCGAAAAACGCGATCCCGTTTGGAAGGGCCGCTAATCCGTCCGGGGTTTTAGGCAGCGGGGCGAAAAGGATCTTCGCCAAGATCGTCAAAGAGGGCAAAAACCTCTGCTTCCATCGCCGGGTCTTGGTCGGTGGGAAGGGGTGGCCTGCGTCCATTCAAATTTACGCGCGCTTCGATTTTCGCGGGCTTGGGATCATCTTCTAAATCTTGAAAGATGTTGGGCGTTTCTGAAGCATCACCGTTGAAATACGAAACAATCTGCGACCATGCTCGTTTGCGCATGCGCCGTTTCGTGATTTTGCGTGCCTCGCCCGCCCGCAGGCAAAGCCTGACGTGTTCCACCTTTTCCACGGGGATTTCTTCGCTTCCCAAATCAAGGGTGCATTGGGCCCGAACAATTGCATCAACGATGTTTGCCTTTACATCGATCCGTTTTTCCAGAATCTCAAAACTGTTGATTTCCACGCTCATGACGGCACCTACCTTTTTTGTTATGCAACATGCATGGCGCGCTTGCCCCTAAAAGGGCAGCCCTGCAAAAGTATAGGATCACGGCAAAAAGATTAGGGCGCCCCCCCCAATCAGATCAGGTTTTGTGAAATTGAACCATCAATCCAAGATCATTGGCATGGGGGCCTTTGGCCCCTTCTTGATACAAACGAAAAGATCCACACGTCAGGTTTTCGATGCGATTCCCAAACCCGTCGAGTTCGGATTGAAACCCATGCGCGGCAAAATGTTCTGCGTTCACCGAAACAGTAATCAACCCACCCGGTTTCGTAATCCGCAGCAATTCAGCCAAGGCCGCTGGGCCAACATGGCCATGGGTAAAAGTTCCCGCACTGACCACACCATCATAGGTTTCATCCGCCACATCCAAGCGTTTCGTCAAATCCCCTTCGAACAGGGTGCGATAAATCCCCTTTTGGGCGGCCACCTTCAACATTTCTGGTGAAATATCGGTGCCATCAACATGTTCAAATCCAATGGATTTCAAGGCAACGCCGACCAACCCGGTTCCAGCACCAACATCCAAGGTTAACCCGTTTCCACCTTGCCGATGATGCCCTTCGGCAATTGCTGTGGGTGAGGCATAACAATGGGCATCTGCAAATGTCGCATCATATGTTTCTGCCCATTGGGCATAAAGTATGCGGTTATCTTCGGGTGTTTTCAGATCATAGGCCGCTTCTAAGTGTGGTTTTTTCATTTGATCAGCCCTTCCCCTTTTGCCTGTTCATATTCCGCACTATCTGTCGGCCATGAACAAGGTTTTACTTTCTATTGGCCATGGATTTTCTGCACGGGCTTTAACCCCACTTTTGCTGGCAAAGGGCTGGACAATCATTGGTACCACCCGAACCGCCGAAAAGGCAGACCACTTGAAAGAAATGGGGGTCGAACCCTTGATATGGCCGGGGCAAGATCTGACACCGGCATTAATCCGCGCCAGTCACCTTCTAATATCCGCCGCCCCTTCCAGCGATGGTGATCCTTTTTTGAATGCGGTGGATTTGGGTTCGCACACGTTTGATTGGGTGGGATATCTTTCAACGACCGGCGTTTATGGTGATCACCAAGGGGGATGGGTGGACGAAGATACCCCCCTTTCACCCAGCACAAAACGTGGGCTGTTGCGCGTCAAAGCAGAGGCAGACTGGCAAGCAACCCAATTGCCCCTACACATCTTTCGTTTGGCGGGGATTTATGGCCCCGGTCGTGGACCATTTGCCAAGGTCAGGTCTGGAACCGCGCGCCGCATTATCAAGAAAGATCAAGTTTTCAGCCGCATTCACGTTGATGATATTGCCCAAGTCTTGATGGCATCGATTGATCGCCCAAACCCCGGCGCGATCTATAACCTGTGTGATGACGATCCTGCCCCCCCCGAAGATGTCATCGCCCATGCCGCGAAACTTCTTGATCTTCCTATTCCCCCTGCCGAAGATTTTGCCACGGCGGAAATGACGCCGATGGCGCGAAGTTTTTATGCTGAAAGCAAACGGGTAAAGAATGATCGCATCAAATTTGAACTTGGGGTCGCTTTGAAATTCCCGAATTACAAAATTGGTCTTGCCGATTTGTTAAACAAAGATCGATAGGGAAATACCTTAGGTCTCTTTAATAATATCCATCAAGTTTGGCGATAGTTCCGCACGTTGAAATTCAACTAACGAACACAGCCTCTTGCGTCATTCATCGTAAGGGGCATAATTGCAGCAATATTATATCAGTACCGCCAAGTTATTCATCAATAACGCGGTAAATGTATTTTAACGAAAGTCACTTCTTGCCTGCGAGGGAAACCGTTGACATTTTGCTTGGTCGCAACAGCCAAGAACGAAGGGCCAAATATCTTAGAATGGGTTGCGTATCACCAACTCATCGGGTTCGAACGCATATTGGTGTATCAAAACGACTCCGATGACCTGACCCATCAAACTTTGAAATGGCTTCATAAGCTTGGCCATGTTGTTTATTCATACAACAAAGCTGGGGCTGGGCGTCATCAGGTGCGGGCCTATATTCGTTCTGCCAAGCAGGAATGGTATAAAACCTCGCGCTGGGCAATGGCATTGGATCTTGATGAGTTCTTGGTCATTCATGCGGGAAATGGGACACTTACCGATTTGATCGCGGCCCTGCCAGATGCAGATATGGTGAATATCAATTGGCGCCATATGGGCAGTTCCGGCCACACCACCATCACAGATGATTTGGTGACGGCCAAATTTGATCGCTGCGAACGTGAAAATCGCATCAACGACTTCCTGACTGCGTTCAAAACACTTTTTCGCACAGATCGGTTCATTCGCTGCGGCGTTCACAACCCTCTGCAAAGGGATCACTACGATACGCCCATCATTCGTTGCAACGGGTCGGGTCTGTTAGAAGGATCATTTGGATTGCGAAACTTTCGATCCAATGATCCCGCTGGGGCGACTTTGGCAAGGGTGCATCACTATATCACCAAAGACGCCGCCAGCTTTGTCGTGAAATCGGCCCGAGGCAGTGGCCATCTTTTTAACCGAGAAGTCGACAGACATTACTGGCAACGCCGCAACTTCAACGAAGGTCACTGTGAAGATTTGGTTGTGAAATCTGATCAAATTTGGAGACGGATGATTGAATTGGACGAACAGTCCGGTGGCAAACTGATGCAACTGCGATCAGATTCAATCAAAATACATCAAGACCGTTTCGCAAAACTCATGGAAATGAAGGCGCATCGGGATCTTTACGCGTTTTGTTGCGAAACCGGCCAAACCAGGTTGGAAGCTGCGCAATAATCAACCCACCCGCTCAGGCCGATCAGATGCGAAATGTGATGAAATGACCCTTATTCTGGGGGTGACGTCAAAATTTCCCGACGATAAAAGCGGCCATGCTGTTTTGATCAATCGGGATGGATAAGATGCGCCAGCAGTTGGAAAACTTTCTTCTTCAAGATCGCGTGCGGTATGCGATCTTGGGCGTCATCGTGTTTAACGCGATATTGTTGGGCCTCGAAACATCCCCTTCCATCATGGCCACATGGGGGCCGCTCATCAAAACATTGGACAACATCTGCTTGGCTATTTTCATCATTGAAATTGCCGCCAAGCTGATTGCATTTGGCCCCAGATTTTTCCGCGATGGATGGAACATTTTTGATTTCGTGATTGTGGCAATTGCCCTGTTGCCCGCCACCCAGGGATTGGCCGTTTTGCGGGCGATGCGGGTTTTGCGCGTGTTCCGCGTTTTGAACGCCGCACCCCGGTTGCGTCGGGTTGTTGAAGGTTTCATCACTGCCATCCCGGGCATGGCGTCCGTGTTCCTGTTAATGGCGATCATATTTTACATCGGGGCCGTCATGGCGACCAAACTGTTTGGCGCGGATTTCCCACAATGGTTCGGCACCTTAGGGCGCAGCGGATATTCCCTGTTTCAGATCATGACCCTTGAAAGTTGGTCCATGGGTATCGTGCGACCAGTGATGGAGGTGTTCCCCTTCGCCTGGGCCTTCTTTGTGCCATTCATCATGGTAACCACCTTCGCGGTGGTGAACCTTTTGGTCGGCTTGATTGTGAATTCCATGGCAGACGCCCATGACGAGGAGGCAGACGCCGCAACCGACAATTACAGAGATGAGGTTATGTCCCGTCTAAAGGCGATTGAAACCGCCTTAGAAAAGGCGACGAACAACCCAAGCAACAGCCCCAAAGGCAAACAATAAAATCAAGGCGACAACAACGTTCGTGCCGTAAAAAACCGATCGCCCAGCAAATTCCAGATTGTTCAAAAACGGATATGGCAACCCGGTTGTAACAGATCCAACTGGGCTGTCGTTAAACCGTTGCACAAACAATTCGGCACACGCGACATAGGCCAAGACGATGCCAATCAACACCAAAGCCCCCGACCAAATCCGACGGAACACCCGATTGATAAAAATGGCATCAATCCACATCAGCAGCGGCCCCAATCCATGCATATAAATTTCAAGCCAAAACGCACCCAATTCACCGTCGTTTGTAACCGATGTGGGATCCGCAAAATACAGGCGCCAATATAAGAAAACCACCATGGCATTGACCACGGCAGTCGCAGACACCAACGCATCAAATCGCCGGTTTGAACGATTGTACGAAATCATCAAAACCCGCGCCGCCACAAATAGGGACAGGACCAAAGCCCAAATCGTTAGATATCGAAATGGCCCACCCGGATCCCAATTTGAGGTAAGGACGGAATTAGCAAGATATCCCGCGGCCGCCAAAAAGACGATCCAACGGTAAAGACGAATTGGCGCGGTTTGTTCCATACGGCAAAACGCAGCACATTCCCACATCAGGGTCAATTCATACGTTGCGTCGGCACCGTCCAATTATTACTGTTTCATAAAACTCTTGAAAGGTTCCCAATATGTTGCGTTCGATTATTTTGGTTTTATGCGCGTCTTTGATATCTGCACCGGCGACTGCCTGTACCTTGGCCAAAGTTGGCGGAAGTGATGCACAGATTAACCCCAACAGAATTGATTCAAAGCTGATGTCGCAATCGATCTTGGCGCATACAAATCTTGCGCGCTGCAAAAAGCGGCGCAAACCATTGGAATATTCTCGAAATCTGACAAAGGCGGCGGATGGCCATGCGGAATGGATGGGCAAAACCAGAACCTTGTCTCACACCTCTACCAAATCTGGGCAACAAAAACTGCAGCATCGATTGAAACGGGCCCGCGCACCATATCGCGCCGCGGCGGAAAACATTGCGTCGACCAATCGGATGGCTTTTCCAAGGGGCGCATCGTTTGGGATCAAGGATCGGGCGTCGTGTCAATTTACCGATAAATCCGGCAATCTGATCCCGGCCCACACCTATGACAGTTTGGCCCGCCAATTGGTCGCGGATTGGACAGCCTCAAGCGGGCATAACAAAAACATGATGAATAAGGCCTATGGCAAAATGGGTGGGTCCGTTGCGTTTGATCCAAAAGGGAAAAACTGCGGAACCTATTTTGGAATTCAGGTCTTTACTGATTAACAAACAAAAGAATTGCGCGGGTGATTATGCCCGCGCCTTTAAAGTGTCTTGCGCAAAACTTGACCCAGTCAACTTTGGGCAAGATCGCAACTTTATTGAGGTTTTGGGCTACACTTGCCGCAAAGGCTGATTCAGGTTTTGCGGCAAGTGCTGTAGTGTCGATATTCCAAGCGTTTCCAAGACTTTGGCCTCAATATCCGGGGCATTCAAACCCGCGCTGGCATACATGTCTGCGGGGCTGGCTTGATCAATAAACGTATCGGGTAAAACCATAGATCTGAATTTCAAACCGTTATCGAACACGCCCTCGTCTGACAAAAGCTGTGCAACATGACTGCCGAACCCGCCAACGGCACCTTCTTCGATGGTGATCAAGGCTTCGTGACGATCGGCCAAATCAAGGATCAAATCCCGATCCAACGGTTTTGCAAAACGGGCATCCGCAATTGTAGGTGTGATGCCCTTTGCGGCCAAAGCTTCGGCGGCTTTCTGCACCTCTTGCAGGCGGGTCCCAAACGATAGGATGGCAACCTGTGATCCTTCGGAAATAATTCGGCCCTTACCAATGGTCAGGGGGTGCGCCTGTTCTGGCAATTCGCATCCCACACCTTCACCACGTGGAAACCGAAACGCAATCGGGCCATCATCATAAGCAGCGGCAGTCGCAACCATCCGGCATAATTCGGCCTCGTCGGCGGCGGCCATGACCACAAAATCCGGCAGATTGGCAAGATAAGCAATATCAAATGATCCGGCATGGGTGGCCCCATCAGCACCAACCAAACCTGCACGATCAATTGCAAATCGAACGGGCAAGCGTTGGATGGCAACATCATGCACCACCTGATCATACCCGCGCTGCAGGAATGTGGAATACATCGCGCAAAACGGTTTCATCCCCCCTGCGGCAAGGGCCGCGGAAAACGTCACACCATGTTGTTCTGCGATCCCGACATCAAAGCATCGGCTGGGATAGCGTTCGGCGAAAAGGTTCAGGCCCGTTCCATCGGGCATCGCCGCCGTAACCGCACAAATCTTGTCATCCTGCGCCGCATGGGCCAGCAATGATTTCGCAAATACTGATGTATAACTTGGTGCATTGGATGGGGCTTTTTTCTGTTCACCGGTGATGACATCAAATTTTGAAACACCATGCCCTTTGTCGCGGGCTGCCTCGGCCGGGGCGTAACCTTTACCTTTTTTCGTAATCACATGGATCAGAATGGGTCCGGTGGCCCTTTCCTTAACCGTGCGAAGCACTGGCAAAAGTTGATCCATATCGTGGCCATCCAATGGCCCCACATATGAAAACCCCAACTGTTCAAACAACGTGCCACCGACGGTCATATGTTTGATCATGTCTTTTGCACGTTTGGCGCCTTCACGCAGGGGTTCTGGCAAAAGGCTGACGGCACCTTTCGCCGCGGCTTTGAATTCTTGAAACGGTGCACCGGCGTAAAGTTGCGACAGATACGATGACAACGCCCCCACCGGTGGGGCAATGGACATATCGTTGTCGTTCAAAATCACGATCACACGCTTTTTCAGATGTCCGGCATTATTCATGGCCTCAAACGCCATGCCAGCCGACATGGATCCATCCCCAATCACGGCGATGGTATCGCCAATGCCATGTTCTGGCGCGCCGCCCAGATCACGGGCAACGGCAAACCCCAGCGCGGCAGAAATACTGGTCGATGAATGCGCAGCACCGAATGGATCGTACGGGCTTTCGCTGCGCTTGGTAAAGCCTGACAAACCATCCTTCATGCGCAACGTTCTGATACGATCACGCCGACCAGTCAGGACTTTGTGCGGGTAACATTGATGCGACACATCCCAGATCAATCGATCTTTTGGGGTGTCAAAAACCGCGTGCAACGCCGTGGTCAATTCCACCACACCCAAACCTGCGCCCAGATGCCCCCCCGTTTCAGACACGGCTGAAATCACCTCTGCACGCACTTCTTGCGCCAGTGTTTTAAGCTGGCTGTCGGTCAATCCTTTCATATCCGCAGGAATATGAATGGTATCCAACAAGGGCGTATCAGGACGATCGGCCATGGGATTGGCCCCTTTACTTTTTGCGCTGCACAACAAACCGTGCAGCTTCTTTTAACGTTTCTGCCTCTGCCCCATAAGGGGACAGCGCGTCACAGGCCAGTTCCACCAACTCTGCTGCGCGGGCCTTAGCACCATCCAGCCCAAGCAATGACACGAAAGTGGCTTTGCCAGCATCGGCATCTTTGCCCGTGGCCTTTCCGACGGTTTTGGCGTCACCTTCCACATCTAAGATATCATCGGCAATTTGAAAGGCCAAACCCAACGCATTGCCATAGGCCACCATGGGCGCATGGGGCCCATGCCCCATAATGGCGCCGGCCCGACAAGACCATGTTATCAGTTCGCCAGTCTTACCTTTTTGCAATGCAGTTATCTGTTCCAACGACAGGGCAGTCGACGAAGTCTCTGCCGCGATATCGGCAGCTTGCCCCCCAACCATGCCCGATTTTCCAGCGGCCTTTGCCAAGGCAAAGACCAGCTCTGCTTGAATTTTTTCATCAAAATCGGCGCAGGTGATCAATTCAAATGCATAGCTTTGCAACGCATCACCCGCCAAAACCGCCGTGGCTTCATCCCATTTTACATGCACGGTTGGCTGACCGCGCCGAAGATCATCATCATCCATACAGGGCAGATCATCATGGATCAAAGAATAGGCATGAAGACATTCAATCGCCGCCGCCGGATAAATCGACCTTTCTGGGCTGATGTTGAACAGTCTGGCACTTTCCATCACCAAGAAACCGCGCAAGCATTTGCCGCCTGACACAGCATGCTGCATCGCGTCGCCCAAGCTGGGTCGCAACGGCACCTGCAACCGATGCACCAAAAAGTCTGCAACCCGGGCTGCAGACTCGTTTAACCTGTCTTGAAACATCAGTCTGCCAGCGGCCCAGTACCGGTGGCCTGCCCATCCGCGTTCAACGTAATGGCGGCAACCTTTTCTTCCGCTGCTTTTAATCGTGCCTCGCAATGGGCCTTTAGCGCGGCACCACGTTCATAAAGACCAATGGATTCTTCCAATGCCACATCACCACGTTCCAGTTTGGTCACCACTTGTTCAAGCTCTGCCATGGCGGCTTCAAAGCTCATGTCTTCGATCGGGGTGTCAGCCATTCGGCAACTCCTTCTTTGGGACGCGGGACATCAGGCCCTGTACATGGGATTTGGCGCTGGCGGCCAAAGCTTCCAGATCATAGCCGCCTTCCAAGCATGACACCACCCGCCCTTGGGCAAAAGTGTCTGCCAAATCACACAAACGGCCTGTCGCCCATGCAAAATCATCTTCCGTTAAATTCATACCCGCCAAAGGATCAGCCAAATGTGCATCAAACCCTGCAGAGATCAGCAGAAATTGCGGTTTAAACGCTTCCACCGCTGGCAAGACGTCCCGGATCATCACATCCCGAAACGCTTGTGACCCAGCGCCATTTGGCAACGGACAGTTCAATACATTGCCAAATCCACCTGTTTCGTGGGGATGGCCGGTGCCGGGATACAAAGGCATCTGATGGGTTGAGGCAAAGAAAATTCGTTTGTCACCTTCGACCAAATCTTGCGTGCCGTTACCGTGATGCACGTCAAAATCAACAATCGCCACCCGATCCAACCCATGATGATCCAAGGCATGTTTCGCCGCCAATGCAATATTGCCGAAAAAGCAAAATCCCATGGGCACTTCGCGTTCGCAATGATGCCCCGGTGGACGCATGGCCACAAATGCATTCGTCGCTTCACCCGTCATAACCATATCAACCGCGCGTACAGCGCCACCAGCACAACGCAAAGCGGCCTCAAGCGTGCCCGGTGACATGTGGGTATCCCCATCCAATGACACCCAGCCATCTTCGGGGGCGCTATCACGGATCAAATCAATGTGGCTTTGCGGGTGAATGCGCAGCAAATCATCATCCGCCACCAATGGTGCCTTCACCGTTTCAAGGCCAAGTGGTGCAAGTGCATCCAAAATATATTCCAAACGGGCCACCTGTTCTGGATGGCCGGGTGGGGTAACATGGTTAAGGCAGGCGGGGTGTGTTACGATAACTGTCGACATGAAACGTCTTAAACCGGAACCGAAAGATGCTGACAAGAATTCTTATGGGTGTTTTCATCGCTGCGCCGGCCTTGGGTGATGAAGTAGTAATGGCAGACATCACGGGTGATGGTGCCGCGGAACATATTCAACTGGTCGAAACAAACACCGGGTGGCAACATTTGATCATCGACAGTGATCCCGGCGGTCTTGCCATTTTGCCTGCTATCTCGCAAAGCAATAGTATGGCTGGTCAATCTACAGTTGCGATCACGCCATCTGGGTCAGTTGTTTTCGAACGGGCGCATCTTGGGATAGGCCGTCACAAATGGATTCTGACCATAACAATTGCCCACCGCGACGACACATTCAAAATCGCAGGCATTACATATGTTTATTACGACAGTCTTGATACGACCTCTGGTCGCCGATGCGATTTGAACCTTCTAACGGGCAATGGAACATTTGAACGGGCCGAAGGCGCAACAACAACTTTCACACACGATGGCCCAGCACCCGACGCCCACAATTGGGACGTGGCGCATGAATTCTGGAATGGTGATCTTATTCCGAAAGATTGCTTTGGGTGATCATTCTGGCGCCAGCATATACCCCGCGCCGCGCACCGTTTGCAGATATCTTGGCTGTTTTGGATCGGCTTCGATCTTGCGCCGCAAACGGGTGATTTGAACATCCACGGCCCGTTCCTGACTTTGCCCACCATCACGGCCCAATTCCTCTACCAACTGGGTGCGGCTGAATGGTTCCGACGGCTTGGTTGCAAAAATGCGCATCAACTGACTTTCGGTTGCGGTTAACCGAACCAAATCTTGACCTTGCCACAATTCGCCGCGTTCAACATCATATCGCACCGGCCCCAGTTGCAAAACTTTGGGGTGTTGGCTGGTATCAGGTGTGACAGGCGCGCGCCGCAAAATCGCATTGATCCGCAGCAACAATTCTTTGGGTTCAAACGGTTTTGCAAGATAATCATCTGCCCCGGCTTCAAGCCCGGCAATGCGATCATCGGTTTCGCCTTTGGCCGTCAAAAGAAGGATCGGAACATCCCGATCTTTGCGCAGATCACGCGTAAGTGAAAGGCCATCTTCGCCCGGCATCATGACATCAAGAATCACCAGATCAAAATCAAGCCCAGACAGAATTCGGCGTGCATGGGCCGCGTCGCGGGCCCCACTGACCAGAAAACCGTTACGAATAAGGTACTTTTGCAATAACGTGCGGATCCGCTCGTCATCATCTACAATTAACAAATGCGCATCTGGCGTCACGTGGTATCTCCCTCGGTCAGCCCATTATATTGCCTGCGCAGCTCTGGGTCCATCATGGCTTCTAAAACTGTGCGAAATCCATGCACGGCCTCTGGCCCCGCCGCGCGATAGGCGGCCCGCATGCGATTGCGTTGCACATCGGCCAACTGTTTTTCCATCGCCAACCCCGCATCTGTAAGGGTTAAGTGGCGTTCGCGGCGGTCGCGTGTGCCCACTGTGTTTAAAACCAACCCATCGTCAATCAAGGTGCGCAAAACCCGGTTCAAGCTTTGTTTGGTCACCCCCAAGATGGTCAATAAATTGTTCACCGTTGTTCCTGGGCTGCGCCTGATAAAGTGCAATGCCCGGTGATGTGCACGGCCATATGATTTTTCCGCCAGAATCCGATCAGGATCAGCCGTAAACCCACGATAGGCGAAAAACATCGCCTCGATCCCATTTCCCAATTGTTCATCCGTTAAATACAGAAGCGATTGCCCGGTTTCACGTGGGCTGGTTTGATCTGTCATGACCCTCTCCCATCTCAGGGGTAAGAATATGTCAGTATTGTTGACATTCCAAGAATCAATTGATAGCTGAAACCACATTTTGCGTAATTTTATGACCGGAACGGACATATTTTCGCAATAAATGAAAACCTGCCAACCTGAAGGAGGGATACGAAATGGCTGGATCTTATGAAGACCGTGACGGTGTCATCTGGATGGATGGTGAAATGGTGGATTGGCGCGATGCCAAGGTACACATCCTGTCCCATGCTTTGCATTATGCAAGCTCCGTGTTCGAAGGGGAACGGTGTTACGACGGCCAAATTTTCAAAAGCCGCGAACATTCAGAACGCTTGCTAAAATCGGGTGAACTGCTGGATATGCCGATCCCCTATACCGCTGAAGAAATCTGCGCGGCCAAACGTGCGGTTTTGGATGCCAATGGTTTTGACAATGCCTATGTCCGTGTGATCGCGTTTCGCGGCGCAGGCGAAGACATGGGTGTCGCGGCCAGCCGCAACCCTGTTCGGGTGGCTGTCACCAGCTGGGAATGGGGCAATTATTATGGCGACGCCAAGTTGAAAGGTGCAAAGCTGGACATTGCGAAATGGAAACGCCCAAGCCCAGAAACCATCCCAACCGCGGCCAAGGCAGCAGGTCTTTATATGATCTGCACCATGTCCAAACACGCGGCCGAGGCCAAAGGGTGTTCTGATGCCATGTTCCTTGATTATCGCGGGTACGTGGCCGAAGCCACAGGCGCAAACATCTTCTTCGTGAAAGACGGTGAAGTGCACACCCCTGATCCTGACGCCATTCTAAACGGCCTGACACGGCAAACGGTTATTGGCCTTTTGAAGGACCGTCAGATCAAAGTTCACGAACGCCACATTATGCCAGAGGAGCTGGCCGATTTCGAACAATGCTGGCTGACGGGATCAGCGGCGGAAGTCACGCCCGTGGGTCAAATCGGTGATTATACCTTTGAGGTTGGCGACCTGACACGCGAAATCGCAGAAGCCTATGAAAAGGCCGTGCGGACGCCTGC
>JAHDCF010000061.1 GCA_020630015.1 Planktomarina sp.
ACGACCCCAGATGTTTTCACCCATCCGGCGGTCAATTTTGTACTTGGCAGACGTTCTTTTTGTCATCGTCTGATCTCCTCATAGTTCATTTAGACTTGAGGGCGTTGTCCTCCTCCCCTGATTTTGCAGGGGCGACAGGTTTCCCCTTACGGGGGCCACCAACACCAACAGGCGCGCGGGTACCCCGCCCAACGATCAGAGTCAACGTTTTTTGTTCAGATCTTACGGGGCGGATTGCTTATCCAGTTGCGAACTTCAGCAACGCCGCCTCTGACGCTGATAACCTGCGCCGCAGGTTGCCCTCGTATTCTTCCGCATCATCGCCCAAGGCATCCAAGGCCCGAAACAGTCGGAAACGATCTTCTTCACCCAAGGTTTCCAAATCAACACGCCCGGGATGAAACGTTTCCACCAACATATTGTTGGCCCGCATTACATCTTGGTGGCGGAACATTAACGCCTTGTAACGCACCTCACGGATTTTGGAATCCAGATACACGGTTCGACCGTTCACCAAATCCTTGGCGGCCAATAAAACCTCTGGCGTGTTATACAAATCCATTGCAACGGACCCGCGCACCAATATGCGCTGGTGAGCAGACACCCACATGTCCCGGTGGGGACCGTCTTTGCCAAAGGCACCCGCCTTAATCCGCACCGGGCGCATCTGTGGCATAACATGCAACCGCGCACCCGAAATCACACGATCGGCGCACCACAC
Organism: Planktomarina sp.; assembly: GCA_020630015.1. Classification (GTDB taxonomy): domain Bacteria; phylum Pseudomonadota; class Alphaproteobacteria; order Rhodobacterales; family Rhodobacteraceae; genus Planktomarina. The sequence continues at coordinate 722 of JAHDCF010000061.1, forward strand.
AATCGGCACCGGGCCATGATCCAGTGTTGTAACCAAATCACCTTGTTGCAGTTCACCGGCAAAAACTTTGCCCACCGGCGTGTCCACTAAACAATCCGCCGTCAGGGCAATCAATCCTTTTGATGCCTTGGCCGATTTGCGACTGCTTTGCGGAGATAGCTTATTGGCCGAAACAACCCAAACCTCTTTTTCGGGGGGTGGCATGTCGTCTTCAAACATCACCAAAATACCCATTTGGTAATCGATGACATGCATAAAGAAAGAAGATTTCCCATCCGTCAGATGTACCGAAGGTTCATCGGCGGGCGCATACCCATGGGCCAAACGACGGTCGCGCACATCCACAACCGTGTTCAACAACTTTCGAACGGCCCGTGCCGCCCGCATCTGAAGGTCTTGAGATCCTTGTGATTGCCCGAGGGAGAGAAGCTCTTGCGACCCATCGAGTCGCACGGGCTTCCCTCTCCATAACCACCGCGCCCCTTTTGCGAGGTCTTTTGGTGTCAGACCGGACATTCCGTCCACTTCGCATTGCGACCAATCGATCACATACGTGCCCTGAATGCCCCTGCTCATCAGCTTAACGCCTGTTTTTATTCATTAGGTGATTCGTAGCACGAGTGATTCGCTCTGTGAATCCCTAAAATGATTCGGCGATTCGTTTTTTTCAGTCGGGACCGCAGGAAATAAAAAAGGGGCACCCCTTCGGCACCCCTTTCAAATCGGTATATCGCGGTGTCTTAGCTTGGAACCCCGGCGCTGATATAGGCCGTTTTGACACGGGTATAAAATTCCGCCGCCGCTTTGCCTTGTTCACGTGACCCGTAAGAGCTGTCTTTGCAGCCGCCAAATGGCACGTGATAATCGGTGCCGGCTGTTGGCAAGTTCACAGTGACAACACCGGTATTGGCATTCCGGCGGAAATGTGTTGCGCGGGCCAAGCTTTGGGTCACGATCCCCGACGTTAGGCCAAAATTGGTGTCATTCACCGTGGCCAATGCCTCGTCATAGCTGCCGACTTTGATCACAGATGTGAGGGGAGCGAACATCTCTTCGCGGTTGATGCGCATATCGTTTGTTGTGTTCACGAACACGCCCGGTGACATGTAATACCCATCATGCGGCATGTCCAAACGGGCACCACCGCACATCAGTTCTGCCCCCTCTGATTTGCCAAGATCCACATAGGCCATATTTTCCGCCAATTGTTGTGCACTGACCACCGGGCCCATTTGGGTGCCCGCTTCAAGCGCGTGGCCCACTTTGAAGGCCTGCGTGCTGGCCACCAGCTTTTCGACAAAAGCATCGTGCACAGCTTCGTGCACGATCAGACGCGAAGATGCGGTACATTTCTGCCCCGTTCCGCCAAAGGCACCGCCCAGCGCAAGACCCACGGCCAGCTCCAGATCGGCATCATCCATCACGGCCAAGGCGTTTTTGGAACCCATTTCCATTTGAACCTTGGTCAGGTTTTGAATGGCCGATGCAGCGATCCCTTTGCCCACATCCAAAGACCCCGTAAAGGAAATTGCGTGCACCTTTGGGCTTTCGACCAAACGTTGACCAATCTCGCGCCCGGCCCCCATCACAAGGTTGAACAAACCTTTTGGAATGTCTTGGCGCGAAATGATCTCTGTCAATGCAACGGCAGAGGCCGGGGTGATATTGGCGGGCTTCCAGATCACCGCATTGCCATAACACAGGGCCGGTGCGATTTTCCAAGATGCCGTGGCGGTGGGGAAGTTCCACGGCGACACAATCGCCACCACACCCACGGGTTCGCGGCGCACATCAATTTCAACCCCATCCCGCACGGAATCGGCGTTTTCCCCAATTTGGCGCAGGCATTCTGCGGCATAATAAGTGAAGAACTGACCGGCGCGATAAACCTCGCCTTTCCCTTCGGCCAAGGGCTTACCCTCTTCGCGGCTCAACAATGTGCCAAGCTCTTCTGCCCGGGCCATCATCTCTGTGCCGATGGCGTTCAAAACGGCTTGCTTGCGTTCCAACCCATAGGCGGCCCATTCTTTCTGCGCCGCTGTTGCCGCATCCAGGGCCGCATCCAATTGATCGCCGCTGGCTTGGGCGAACATGCCCACGCTGTCGGTTAGGTCAGATGGGTTCAGATTTTCAACTTCAGCGACACCCGCGACCCAATCGCCCGCGATATAGTTTTTGCCCAAATCAGTCATGATCATTTCCTTTGCAGTTGACCTGCCCTAAGGGGAACTGCAAAGGCAAACAAGATGGGTTAGCGCAATCGCCCCATTATTTCCGAGTTAGCCCGTCATCCACATTTGGAAAATCCACAGCTTGAACATGTCATGCAACCCTCTTGCATGTGCAAAGTTCCATACTGGCCGCAGCTGTTGCAAGCGGGGCCTTTCACCGGGGCAATGCTGACCACATCGGCCTGCGGATCGGATTTCAGGCCCATGCCTTCGCCGGCAAGAAATCCGGTGGCAATCATATGCTGTTCAATCACGCCACCAATGGCCGCAAGAATTGATGGGATATATTTTCCATCCATCCATGCCCCACCACGCGGATCAAACACCGCCTTCAACTCTTCCACCACAAAGCTGACATCACCCCCGCGCCGGAAGACAGCCGAAATCATACGCGTCAGGGCCACGGTCCATGCAAAATGTTCCATGTTTTTGGAATTCACGAAAATCTCAAACGGGCGGCGCTGGCCGTTCATTTCAACATCATTGATGGTGATATAAAGCGCATGTTCGCTGTCGGGCCATTTGATTTTATAGGTCTGACCTTCCAGTGTTTTGGGCCGGTCAAGCGGTTCGGAAATGTAAACGACACCGTCGTCGCCAACCCGTGTGTCGGGGGCTGGGCTTACCTCTTCCTTCTTCTCTTCCGCCACACTCAGCACGGATCCCGTAACGGCATTGGGGCGATAGGTCGTGCACCCTTTGCACCCTTGATCCCACGCGGCCATATAGACATCTTTGAAATCCTCAAAGCTGATATCTTCTGGGCAATTGATGGTCTTGGAAATAGAGCTGTCGATCCATTTTTGCGCGGCCGCTTGCATGCGCACGTGATCCATTGGGGCCAGGGTTTGGGCATTCACGAAATAATCGGGTAAATCCGCATCCCCTTGGGTATCGCGCCACATTTGCACGGCATAATCCACCACCTCTTCTTCGGTTTTGGATCCGTCTTTTTGCAACACTTTACGGGTGTATGAATTTGCGAAAACCGGCTCAATCCCTGATGATACGTTCCCTGCATAAAGGCTGATCGTGCCTGTCGGTGCGATCGAAGTTAACAGGGCGTTGCGGATGCCGTGGTCGGCAATCTCGGCGCGCACATCCGCGTCCATTGCTTGCATCGTACCGCTCGCCAGATACTTTTCGGCGTCAAACAAAGGGAAGGCCCCCTTCTCTTTCGCCAATTGCACCGATGCCAGATATGCGGCGCGGGCGATTTGGTGCATCCAGTCTTCTGTCTGACGCGCCGCCCCTTCTGATCCATATCGCAATCCCACCATGGCCAAGGCATCGGCCAATCCCGTAACGCCCAACCCAATCCGGCGTTTTGCCTGCGCCTCGGCCTGTTGTGCATCCAGAGGGAAACGGCTTGCGTCCACCACATTGTCCATCATACGAACGGCCGTCGAAACCAAATCTGTCAGGGCCACCTGATCAAGCTCGGCCCCTGCCGCAAAGGCATTGTTCACCAATCGCGCCAGATTGATCGACCCCAACAAGCAAGCGCCATAAGGCGGCAGGGGTTGTTCCCCACAGGGGTTTGTGGCGGCGATGGTTTCGCAATAATTCAGGTTATTGGCGGTGTTGATGCGATCAATAAAAATCACACCCGGTTCTGCGAATTCGAATGTGGATTTCATGATCTGATCCCACAATTGGGCGGCTTTAACGGTGCGATACACCTTACCTTCAAACTTCAAATCCCAATCAGCATCCGATTTGACCGCATCCATAAACGCATCAGTGATCAGCACAGACACGTTAAACATGCGCAATCGCTGTGGATCACGCTTTGCGGTGATGAAATCTTCAATGTCAGGGTGATCACACCGCATGGTGGCCATCATGGCCCCGCGACGCGATCCTGCTGACATGATTGTGCGGCACATGGCATCCCACACGTCCATAAAGCTTAGCGGCCCACTGGCGTCTGCGGCCACGCCTTTCACATCTGCACCCTTGGGGCGGATGGTGCTGAAATCATAACCGATGCCGCCGCCCTGTTGCATGGTCAGGGCCGCCTCTTTCAACATATCAAAGATACCGCCCATGCTGTCGGGAATTGTGCCCATGACAAAACAGTTGAACATGGTCACAGACCGCCCGGTGCCCGCCCCGGCCGTAATCCGCCCGGCTGGCAGAAATTTGAAATCCTCCAGCGCCTCATAAAACTTGTCTTCCCAATGGGCTGGATCGGCCTCAACCGACGCCAAATCTTTCGCGATCCGGCCCCATGTGTCTTCCACGGTTTCGTCAATTGGGCTGCCATCGCCTTGCTTCAGGCGATATTTCATATCCCAAATTTGTTCAGCGATGGGGGCAGCAAAGCGTGACATGGGGCGTTTCTCCAAAATGGGCTAAGGCTTTGCAAGCTAGCGCCCGGCGCATCACATTGCAAGGCCATTCGAATCGTGGTTTCTTAACCAAATACACAAGATATGGGGCAAAACTGTGGCAGGAACCATAAATCTGGTAAAATTGAGCGTCGGCAGCGACGATTTGGCCAGTTTGCAAGCCTGGCAACAGACAAAACGCGCCCAAACCACGGATGGCCTGCCCCGCCACGTCACCCGCATGTGGCCCAAACGCGAAGCAGAGCTGTTGAACGGCGGGTCAATCTATTGGATCATCAAGGGCGTGATCTTGTGTCGCCAACGCATTTTGCGGTTGGATGAGGTCACGGGTGAAGATGGCATTCGGCGCTGCGCGATTGTAAATGATCCGAAATTGGTTCGCGTCGCGGCCACCCCACGCCGCCCGTTTCAAGGCTGGCGATATCTGAAGGTGGAAGACAGCCCCCCCGACCTGACCGAAGCCCGCCAAAGCGAAGAGGTTCTGCCCGCCGGGTTGCAATCCGCCTTGGCTGAAATTGGTGTGATGTAAGATCTCGGTTTGTGATTCAAGGTCGGCTGGAATGATATCCGCCGGCCAATAACGAGCACAAAATCAAACGAATTTATTCTGTTGATTGTTGGTTGTCTGCCACAGGCGCGCTTTTGAACCCGTCTGCAATCAATCTTTCCTTAAGGTATTTTGCGATGATTTTCACCTTCAACAAACCCCGGCTTCGGTCGCTCGAAGCCCCGGTAATATCCAAAGCATTCCCAGTTGCGCAAAAGGCCACAAAAACATCTGGCCCCGAAAACATTATGGTGCGGTCTGATTCAAAAGTGACGGAATCAAAAAAGCTGTTTTCCTTTGCCGCCTGAAAAACATAGGATCCGCATTCCTGATAATTTTCGAAGTTCACATTATAGTTTGCCCAACTAACGTAGGCTTTGTTGCTGTTGTTGGCAAAACCAATTTCTTCGCCAAAAACATAGGCGGGATCGCCACCGAAGAAAAAATTATCGATGACCTTTACTGTGATGCTGGTCAACAAAATCAGCAATATCACTGCGAACAACAAACCAAGTGATTTCGGCAACTTTTCAAAAAAGACAAAAACAAAGTTGAACATCTGTCCCCGCAAAACCGTGTTTAAGACGTTTTTTCACCTTACGGGTTTTTGACGCCATGGACAGAAAAATAAGTTTCTCACAAAAATACACTCAACGAAACGACAGATATCCGCGATGGGTGAAAGGGGTTGAACTCAAACTCCTAAATGCGACACGATCTTAGAAACATCCCCACCCGAAACCTTTGACCGCCACAAGGTTGCTTGGCTTTTCAGCACAAGCCCGTCTTCCAAAATGCGCAGGTGATTGGCCCGAAGGGTTTCACCGGTGCTGGTGATATCGGCAATCGCTTCCGCGGTTTCGTTTTTGACAACCCCTTCTGTTGCACCTTGGCTGTCCACCAGCTGGTAATCGGCAACGCCCGCGTCGGTTAAAAATTTGCGGACAAGGCGGTGGTATTTGGTGGCAATGCGCAGGCGAAACCCATGGGTGGCGCGAAACCGGGCGGCAACGGCGTCCAGATCATGCAAGGTGGTCACATCCGTCCAACAGGCTGGTACTGCCACGATCAGATCGGCATGACCGAACCCCATTTCAACCACCGCTTCGACTTTGCTGTCACGCGCGCTCAGCTTTTCGTGAATAAGATCTGTGCCCGTAACACCCAAATCAATGCGCCCAGCGGCCAGTTCACGCGGGATTTCGCCCGCAGACAACAATACCAATTCAACACCGTCGATGCCATCAACCTTGCCCACATATTCACGATCAGACCCGGCCTTTGAAAGGGTTATCCCCCGTTTTCCAAACCAGCTGAAGGCATCGCCCATCAGGCGGCCTTTGGATGGAACCCCCAGTTTGATCATGATGTTAACCCCGCTGTCAGCTCTGGCCGGATCACACCGCCCACGGCGGGCACGTCTCGCCCTTGGCCCAAAATGCGGGTCAGGGCATCGTAACGCCCGCCACTGGCGATGGCCGGGGCGATGCCCGGCGCGTAAAACCCAAATACAAACCCATCATAATATTCCATCGACGTCAGGCCATAGGCTGCCGCAAACGACAAATCCTGTAACGGAACACCGGCCTTTTCAATCGCGTCAATCCGATCAGACAGGCGCACAACCGCATCCCCCAGCGCGGGATAATCATTTGCAAGTAACCCCAGATCATCCAATGCATCCAAGACGGGCCCCTGAATTTCCAGCAGCCGGGCAAAGGCTTCGATTTCGCCTTCGGCGATCTGGGCTGTCGCCACTTCTTCGGCCAGCATTTTATGCCGTTCGTTGATATCAGACCGCGACCGCAATCCGATTTGTTGCCCGCCCAAGGGTTGTGGGGGCAACCGTAAGGGTTTGGAAAACCGTTCCAACAGATCTGCAAATCGCTTGGGCCGCCACACATGCCGTTTCAGGGCGGCTTTGCGCGCATCCGTTGTGGTTAACCCATCCACCGCCGCCATCAACAAGCCCACATCCCCAAGGGATGCACGACACCCAAGGGGCGCCAATATCTGATGGAACGTGGCAAATAGATCCGCCTCAACCCCATGCGGGGCTGAACGATCAAACACCTCTAGCCCCACTTGGTTATATTCCGTGGGCTTTCCGGTTTCTTCTTCTTGGGCGCGGAACACCGGCCCGGCATAGGTATACCGCGCAGGTTCGGCGCGATCGGCCATATGGCGTTGCACCACGGGCACGGTGAAATCCGGGCGCAGCATCATTTCACCGCGCAGGGGATCGTGGGTCACATAGGCCCGCCCGCGGATGTCTTCGCCATAAAGATCAAGCAAAACTTCAGCAGGTTGCAGGATATCCGCTTCAACCCGTTCTGCCCCGGCATCCAGAAAAATCTGAAGCAGTCGATCTGTTTCGGTCTGACTCATGCCTTTTGTGCATCCAGCATTTTGCGCACCTCGGCCACCAAATCTTCGCGCTTTGCTTCGATCTGACTGGGGCGGGATTTCCATTCTTCAAGGCTGGCGTCTTTGGCCAATTCAGCGCCAAGGATCAGATCTTTGATCTGAACGATACCTTTTTCCTTTTCATCACCCCCTTCGATGATGGCGATGGGGCTGCCGCGCTTATCGGCGTATTTCAACTGGTTGCCGAA
>JAHDCF010000024.1 GCA_020630015.1 Planktomarina sp.
GGGACTAGGCCAAAGTAATAGGCCGGGATATAAGCCACGCGGGCCGCGACATAGGCGTAAGCGCAAGTGCCCGTCAAGGCGCTGGATTGGCCTGACACTGTGATGACAAGGGCCGCAATGGCGAACAGGATCAGGCTTTCGAAGTGGTTGTTAAACGCTCGGAAGAGGCGGGCCGTTTTGGGGCTGACTTGATCAATCAGCGGCTGCGGCATCCGATCTTTGTCGCGGGGCGACAGAGTTTTTGCGGTGCCCACCTCCAGGTTTGCCGGGATCGCCATGAGCGCGAATTGGAGGACCTGAAGCAGGGCGGCAAGGGTGAGGGCGGTGAGTTCGGGGGTCATGAGGTGGGTGAAATTGGCTGACTTGCTTTGGGGCTTGTCGGAGCACCGCACACTTTGTTTTTGAATGCCACGGTGGCAGGAAACTTATTTTCGCCAAAGGTTTCTCTTGCTGCGGCAAGCTTATACTTGCCATCTCTGAGGTCGACCAAAGTTTTAAATTGAATTTCTATCTCGGCTTGGTCGACGATACCTAACTTCCAAGGAAGAAGGCAGGTTTCATAATGGTTCAAAATATCGATCATCATGAAACGTATGTGCATGATTTCGGCGTGAGAAAGTGTTGCCGGTTGTTCCTTTGATTCATTATCGCAACCATGCCGTTGGTAAGCATCTGGAAACTTGTCGTTCAAAATCGCGCAAGCAATCTCTTTAAGGTCCCCGGTCAGCGAAATCGGGCGAGCATCCCTCAGATTTAAGAGTTGATCGGCAGGCAACCTATCGAGCAACTGCACGATTTTATTGTGTTCAGTTTTAGTGCCGGATTGATAATATTTAAGAAGATCAGCGGTCGCAACGCGTCTTGAACGTTCATGGTCGGCTTTTGCGATCTCTGCAGTTTGCTTCAGACGTTCAACGACTCTTTGAAGCTGAATAAATGCAATGACAATTGCAACTATCGAAAGCAATAGAGGCGCCCAATCCAACAAACTGTTGGTTTGAGTTTGCGCTTCGAGTGTTGCCTCCAAAACCGTTTGCAGCTCTTGAGGTGTCATTTTTCGTCATTCCCTCTCACAAATCCATCAACAACCGCCGCGGATCCTCCAGCGCCTCTTTCACGCGCACAAGGAAGGTCACCGCGCCTTTGCCATCCACAATCCGGTGGTCATAGGACAGCGCCAGATACATCATTGGGCGGATGACAACTTCGCCGTTGATCGCCATGGGGCGGTCTTGGATTTTGTGCATGCCAAGGATGCCGGATTGCGGCGGGTTCAGGATGGGGCTGGACATGAGGGAGCCATAGACCCCGCCGTTTGAAATCGTGAAGGTGCCGCCTTGCATTTCCGCCATCGACAGTTTGCCGTCCCGGGCGCGGGCGCCTTTTTCGGCGATGGCTTTTTCGATGTCAGCAAAGGACATGGCATCTGCGTCACGGATCACGGGCACCACAAGGCCCGTGGGTGTGCCCGCCGCGATACCCATGTGCACAAAGTTTTTGTACACGATATCGGTGCCGTCGATTTCTGCGTTCACCTCGGGCACTTCTTTCAGGGCGTGGCAGCAGGCCTTGGTAAAGAAGGACATAAAGCCCAGCTTCACACCATGTTTCTTTTGAAACAGCTCTTTGTATTCTTTGCGCAGGGCCATCACCTCTGTCATGTCGACCTCATTATATGTGGTCAGCATGGCGGCGGTGTTTTGGCTGTCTTTCAGGCGTCGGGCGATGGTTTGGCGCAGGCGGGTCATCTTTACCCGTTCTTCACGTGCCGCATCATCGGCGGCCACGGGGGCGCGGGGGGCCGCCGCCACGGGCGCGGGGGCAGGGGCGCTTGCCAGTGCTTTTTGCACATCTTCCTTCATCACGCGGCCATCTTTGCCGGTGCCAGTAACACTGCCTGCGGGCATATTATGTTCCGCCATCATTTTCTTGGCAGATGGCGCATCTTCCACGTCTTTGCCGGCGGTTGCTGGTGCCGCAGGTGCGGGTGCGGCGGCGGCCGTCGCGGATGCACCACCGATCACGGCCAATTGCCCGCCTGCCGCCACGGTTGCCCCTTCGGCAGCCATGATTTGACCCAAAACACCCGCCGCAGGTGAAGGCACTTCGACGCTGACTTTGTCTGTTTCTAATTCACACAACATCTCGTCTTGGGCGACGGTGTCACCGGTTTTTTTGTACCAGTTGCTGACGGTGGCTTCTGTGACGCTTTCACCCAGGGTTGGCACCATGACGGCGACTTCTTCGCCAGATGGGGCAGGTGCCGCCGGTTCGGGTGCTGCGGATGGGGCGGGTGCTGGGGCAGTGGCCACATCACCTTCGCTGATCTGCGCCAAGAGGGCATCCACCCCAACGGTTGTGCCTTCGGCCGCTACGATTTCAGATAAGGTGCCAGCAACAGGGGATGGAACCTCTACCGTGACTTTGTCTGTTTCCAGTTCGCACAGCATTTCATCAACCGCCACGGCATCGCCGGGCTTTTTGAACCATGTTGCGACGGTCGCCTCTGTGACGCTTTCGCCAAGGGTGGGGACTTTTACATCGGTCATGATCTTATCCTTTGATCGTCAGCGCGTCGTCGATGAGGGCTGTTTGTTGCGCTTTGTGTGCAGAGGCCAACCCCGTTGCAGGAGAGGCGGAAATGGATCGACCTGCGTATTCAGGCCGCTTGTGTTTGGCGTTGATACGTCCCAGAACCCATTCGATATTGGGTTCTATGAACGACCAAGCCCCTTGGTTTTTGGGTTCTTCTTGGCACCAACAGATTTCGGCGTTTTTGAACCGTTCAAGTTCTTTGACCATGGAAATGGCGGGGAAGGGATAATACTGTTCAATCCGAAGGATATAAACGTCATCCAATCCGCGGGCATCGCGTTCTTCCAACAGGTCATAGTACACTTTGCCTGAACATAAGATCAGGCGTTTGATTTGATCATCGGGTTTCAGCGTCAGGTCTGAATTCCCCTTTTGGGCATCATCCCAAAGCACGCGGTGAAAGCTGGATCCTGTGGTGAAATCTTCTTTCGTACTAACGGCCATCTTGTGGCGCAGCAACGATTTTGGTGTCATCATGATCAGTGGTTTGCGGAAGGTCCGATGAATCTGGCGCCGCAAAATGTGGAAGTAATTTGCTGGTGTGGTGCAATTGGCGACGATCCAATTGTCTTGGCCGCACATTTGCAAAAACCGTTCCAATCGCGCGCTTGAATGTTCGGGCCCTTGGCCTTCGTACCCATGCGGCAGCAAGCAAACCAAGCCTGACATCCGCAACCACTTGCTTTCACCACTGCTGATGAATTGGTCAAACATGATTTGCGCACCATTGGCAAAATCGCCGAACTGCGCCTCCCACAGAACCAAGGCGTTTGGTTCGGCCAATGAATATCCATATTCAAAACCCAGCACCGCATATTCCGACAACATGCTGTCGATCACTTCGTATTGGGCTTGGCCTGCACGTATGTTGTTGAGAGGGAAATACCGATCTTCGGTGTCTTGGTTCACAAGCCCCGAATGGCGGTGGCTGAAGGTGCCGCGGGTGCTGTCTTGGCCCGCAAGGCGCACTTTGTATCCTTCGGTCAAAAGCGATCCGAATGCCAATGCCTCTCCCGTGGCCCAGTCAATGCCTTTGCCTTCACCCAAAGCAACTTCTTTGGCATTAAGCATGCGGCCAACCGTTTTGTGCAAAGGGTAACCTTCGGGAACACGGGTTAGGGCGCCGGCAACCTCTTCAAAGGTTTCGGGTTTGATTGGGGTTGTGCCCCGTTCGTATTCTTCGCCGCGTTTGTCCAGATGCGACCATTTCCCATCCAGCCAATCGGCTTTGTTCGGCTTGTAATCTTTGCCAGCCTCGAATTCTTCGTTCAGGTGGGCCTGAAACGCGGCTTTCATATCCTCAATCTCGCCCTCCGGGATCAGGCCATCCCGGACAAGACGTTCGGTATACAGGGTCAAAGATGTTTTTTGCGTTTTGATCTTTTTGTACATCAAAGGGTTTGTGAACATCGGTTCATCCCCTTCGTTGTGACCAAATCGGCGGTAACAGATGATATCGATCACCACGTCTTTTTTGAACTTCTGACGGAATTCTGTTGCCACTTTTGCGGCGTGGACCACGGCCTCTGGATCGTCGGCATTCACGTGGAAGATTGGGCATTCCACCATTAAGGCAATATCTGTTGGATAGGGGCTTGAACGGCTGAAATGCGGGGCTGTGGTGAAACCAATCTGGTTATTGACCACAATGTGCATTGTGCCGCCGGTTTTATGACCACGCAGACCTGACAGGCCAAAACATTCCGCCACGACACCTTGCCCGGCAAAGGCTGCATCCCCATGCAACAAAACTGGCAAAACCGTTGTGCGTTCGGGATCATTGTTTTGATCGGCTTTGGCACGGGCCTTGCCCAGAACCACTGGGTTCACGGCCTCCAAATGGGATGGGTTCGCCGTGAGCGACAGGTGCACGGAATTGCCGTCAAATTCACGGTCGCTCGAGGCGCCCAAGTGGTATTTTACATCGCCCGATCCATCCACATCCTCGGGCTTGAATGATCCCCCTTGGAATTCGTTGAAGATCGCGCGGTATGGCTTGCCCATCACATTGGCCAAAATCGACAAACGTCCGCGGTGTGGCATGCCAATTATGATGTCTTTCACACCAAGGGCCCCACCACGTTTGATGATCTGTTCCATGGCGGGGATCAACGCTTCGCCCCCATCCAGACCAAACCGTTTGGTGCCCATATATTTGACGTGCAAGAACTTCTCAAAACCCTCGGCCTGAACCATCTTGTTCAAGATCGCTTTGCGGCCTTCGCGTGTGAACAGTTGTTCAGAAGACAGGCGTTCGATCCGATCGCGCAGCCAGTCACACATCTCACTTTCGGCGATGTGCATATATTGCAGGGCAAAGGTGCCGGTATAGGTGCGCCGCACCACGGCCAAAATTTCACGCAAGGATGCAAATTCAAGCCCCATCACCCCATCAAGGAAAATCGGGCGATCCATATCGGCTTCTACAAACCCATAGGACGCTGGATCAAGTTCAGGTCGGTTGGGGATTTCACGCAGGCCCAACGGGTCCAAATCTGCGGTTAAATGGCCGCGAATGCGATACGAGCGGATCAACATGATCGCCCGCAAACTGTCCAAAACGGCGCGTTTTACGGCATCATCGCTGACTTCGATTCCTTTTTCAGCGGCCTTGGCTTTGATTTTGCCCGCGGGGTCTTTGATTTCTGCATCGGCGGGATATTCACCGGTTAAGGCACCATGCAAATCGTCATCAATGGCGGGGGGCCAATCGGCGCGTGCCCAAGATGGGCCCTCTGCCTCACGCTTGACGCTGATCTCATCGTCACCCAGTTGCTTGAAAAACTCTGCCCAGCCCGCATCGACACTTGCCGGATCATTGGCAAACCGCGCGTGCATCTGTTCCAGATATTCCGCGTTGTGTCCTTGCAGGAAGGAGGAAGCATGGAATTGGTCATTGGCTGGGTGGTCGGTCATTGCATCACCTCTTGAGGGTTGGGACCGTAGGTTTTGTGCGGGTTTACGAGGGCATCAAAAACAGGCCCATCGAATGAATGAAATGAAAAAGCGTGTCGGTGCAGCTGGCAAAGACTAACAATACATAGGAAGAAAGCAGCGTAAAAAATCATTTCAGCCCCAACTGCCAAGGGCAGGCCGACCAAACCCCCTGCGATAAAGAGTGTCCGCATTCCGGCCTTTGTCATTAGGTTCGGCGCTTCAAACATCATGTAATCCTTTTTCGCGAAGAAATTGGGCGAAGACGCCGAATGGGAGTTTTCTATCACAAGACTTTTGCGACGAGGCTTGTACCGTCGCATGTCAACGAGCGCCGTCATGAACTCATTTGTCCAGTTATTGATCTTAAGCATGAACCGGGTCCAATGCGTAACCGAAGCGTTTAAAAATCCAGGCATCCTTGACACGAATCGCGTCGGCAATCTTTGGGTTCCGAAAATAGTCCGTTGTTGTGAGGCCAAGTCTGTCTTGATCTGAACGCCTCGCATGCGGGAGCTTTTGGGCCGTGATTGTCAAACCCAGCGTTTCAAAAAGTTGGTGTAGATCAGCAGACAAGGCTTCGAACCTGATTGTATGATTGGGGATATACCGGCCTTTGTGATGCAAAAGTGCCAAATCAGTCGGATATCCTTTTGCAAAGTCCTCGGCCTCGAAGGTTGAGATGGCTTCTTCTGGATCATCAAAAGGTGGCAGGCCATGGTAAGAACGGTTGAAGTGGAACTGCGATATGGCGCGGGTAAAGGGATTGCGCACACTCGAAATGACTTCATATCCGTCAAGGCTTGGCATACCTAACCGGTCAATTATGTCCCCGATGCCCATGTGTCCGACCCATTTTGGCATCGGCACAGCACTTAAAAATGCTTTGCCGCGCGCGCCAACAATGCCTTCTTTGCCTTCGAAGCAGGGGCCTTCCATTTCGCACGGGTAGTCTCGCGGAACACAGAACGGCTGAAGCAAAAGCTCGCACGTCGTGCTGGCCGTTTTGTGCGACTTTAGAAACACAAATTTGTGAAGGTGCGAGACAAGCATAACAGCTCCTTTTTCACGAAGCCCCGGAAGAACCACTTCGCGCGCCAGATTTATTACCGATTGCCTCCAACATCGCCTCACCCAAGCCGGCTGGGCTTTCGGCGACGGTGATGCCGGCGCTGCGCATGGCTTCGATCTTGTCGTCGGCACCGCCTTTGCCACCGGCAACAATCGCACCGGCGTGGCCCATGCGGCGGCCGGGGGGGGCGGTGCGGCCCGCGATGAAACCAGCCACTGGTTTGCTGCGGCCCTTTTTGGCTTCGTCTTTCAGGAACTGTGCGGCTTCTTCCTCTGCCGACCCGCCAATCTCACCGATCATGATGATCGATTGTGTTTCATCATCGGCCAAGAACCATTCCAGCACGTCGATATGCTCTGTCCCCTTGATCGGGTCGCCGCCGATGCCCACGCAGGTCGATTGGCCAAGGCCCACGTCGGTGGTTTGCTTCACCGCCTCATAGGTCAGTGTGCCAGAGCGGCTGACAACACCAACAGACCCACGTTTGTGGATGTGGCCGGGCATAATGCCGATTTTGCACGCATCGGGCGTAATCACGCCGGGGCAGTTGGGCCCGATCAGGGTTGATGATGATCCCTCCAACGCGCGTTTCACCCGCATCATATCCAACACTGGAATACCCTCTGTAATGGCGACGATAACTTCCATTTCGGCGTCTATGGCCTCAAGAATTGAATCGGCCGCGAATGGGGGTGGAACATAGATCACCGTGGCGTTCGCCTGTGTCTGATGCTTGGCTTCATGAACTGAGTTAAAAACAGGCAGGTTTAGATGGGTTTGGCCACCTTTGCCCGGTGTGACACCGCCAACCATTTGGGTGCCGTATTCAATGGCTTGTTCCGAATGAAACGTTCCTTGAGATCCAGTCAGACCCTGACAGATGACTTTGGTGGTTTCGTCGATAAGAACAGCCATGTGTTTTTTCCTAAGATATTCCGGCGCTTGGCCGATGTGTGTTATGTCGTGTTTTGAACGGGCGACCTTCGCCGCCCGCCAAGTGAATTGGTTTAGGTCGGCCCCACGCCCAGGCCAAAGATCTTGCCCATGGCGGGGTCGCGTTGTGCCACCGTGATGTAGATTGCAGAATTCGTGACCCACGCCTTTTCCGCGCCGGGGGCCAAACCTTTGATGGGTACTTCGATTGCACCGGACCGTCCGCCGATATTGCGTTGCACAGAGGCACGAACCGCCGCGGTGTCTGGAACCAATACCATGCAAAACTCCGGGCGCGCCGGATTTGGGCCAGCCAATCCAAGCAATGGACGTTGGCCTGACGGATCTGCATACATCACGATATCGCGGTCGCGGCCCAAAACGATGTATCCCATTGATTTGGCGGTGCGCACATATCCAGCCGGGTTTTTGAGGTTGGCCTCACAAACTTTCGCAAAAGTCGAAAATAAAACCTGATCTGAAACAGGCTTGAACACATCGGTGGCTTCTTTGTTTGCAAACACCTCTTCTGCGGCAGGGTTCATCCCATTTTGAGGAACCGGTTCGCACGCGGCGAGGCCCGCAAGGGCCAAAGCGATAAAAGCGAAACGTTTCATGACAATGCCTCCGCTGCGGATGTCATTGCATCCAATAAATCAATTTCTTGAAAACGACGGGCATCTTGAAACCGGGTGAACAGCAAGCTGATTGTCTGGCGATCTTCGCCAATGATTACACCCACCTGGCCGCCGCGATGTTCAAGAAGAACCAGATTATCTTTTTGGCCAATCACCTTGCCGCCAATGACACGCACAACAGTATCAACCGTCACGGGATACGCGCTGGTTACTGTTGTGTTTGGTGCAAAGGTGATGCCGCATATCGGGGCAAAATCTATCGTACCAACAACACCCAACATGCCCAGAACCTTGTGGGCATATCCTTGAAAGAATGTGCCGGCCTTTTGGCGTTCGGGATCGAGCTTTGCGAAATTGCGATCGCCTGTGAAGGCCGCATTTTGGCGTTTGCCAGAAAATCCACGATCAAGACATTTACCCTTGAAGGTTGCCACAGCAATCGAAGGTGGTACCCCATTTGCGGGTGGGGCAGGGTCCACGGGATCACACGCAATCAGGCCAACCAAGCCAAACGCCAGAACACATTTTTTTAACATGAAAAATATCCTTTAAAGAGATCGGGCGCATTTGAGATTGCGCATTTGACCACGCTACTGCGTTTTGAAATATGCGCAATGGTTGGCACTGGAATTATCCCTTTACCGCTTTCACGATTTTTTCAGCGCCATCTTTCAGGTCATCCGCGGCAATCACATCCACATCACTATCGTTAATGATGCGTTTGCCTTCTTCCACGTTGGTACCTTCCAGGCGCACCACCAGTGGAACTTGTAATCCAACCTCTTTCACGGCGGCGACAACGCCTTCTGCGATCACGTCGCACCGCATGATGCCGCCAAAGATATTCACCAAGATGCCTTTCACCTGCGGATCGCTGGTGATGATTTTAAAGGCTTCGGTAACTTTTTCTTTGGTTGCACCGCCGCCCACATCCAAGAAGTTGGCGGGTTCTGCACCGTATAGTTTGATGATGTCCATTGTGGCCATGGCCAAGCCAGCGCCATTGACCATGCAGCCAATTTCCCCATCCAAGGCGATGTAGTTCAGATCATATTTACTGGCTTCCAGCTCTTTTGGATCTTCTTCGGTGGTATCACGCAATTCAGCGATATCCGCGTGGCGATAAATTGCGTTTCCATCAAAACCCATTTTGGCGTCGAGGCATTTCAAATCGCCCTCATCCGTGATGATCAGAGGGTTGATCTCAAGCATCTCCATGTCTTTTTCGAGGAACATTTTATAAAGTGTTCCCATCAGTTTAACGCACTGTTTGACCTGCTTGCCGGATAGGCCAAGGTTAAAGGCAATTCGACGCCCGTGATATCCTTGATATCCGGTGGCTGGATCGACGGAAAAACTGAGGATTTTTTCCGGTGTGCTTTCGGCAACCTCCTCGATATCCATTCCGCCTTCTGTCGATGCGACAAAGGATACCCGACTTGTCTGACGATCCACCAGAAGGGCCAGATAAAACTCTTTTTCTATCCCGGATCCATCTTCGATATAGATGCGGTTCACCTGTTTCCCGGCGGGACCGGTTTGTTTGGTCACCAAAGTGCGGCCAAGCATTGCTTTGGCTTCTTTTTCGGCTTCTTCAACTGATTTGGCTAAGCGAACCCCACCGGCAGAGCCAGCATCCGCTTCTTTGAATTTTCCTTTGCCGCGACCACCAGCGTGGATTTGTGCCTTAACAACCCAAAGTGGGCCATCCATTTCGCCAGCAGCGGTTTTTGCCTCATCCGCCTTTAAGACCACGCGCCCGTCACTGACCGGGGCCCCATAAGATCGCAAAAGTGCCTTGGCCTGATATTCATGGATGTTCATGGGATCCGTCCTTACTGGTGATTTACGTGCAATAAGGCAGGGATTCTTTGTATCTTAAAGTGATTTTCGGTGGAAATCTAATATTTGCGACATTTGTGATCACATAAAATTTTGTGTGATCACATAAAGGATGGATTGGTTTGGTGAAACTCCGCTTTGACGATTTGTCGACTAAATCAATCCAAACCGACTTAGTTGAAGAACACGGCAAAAGCACCGGCCCTTCCTTGCGTTAACCTTTGAAGGGCGGTCCAATTGGCTTCGGAAATTCGCGGACCGAAAGCCGCAAATTTGAAGGCATCTACGCCATGCAGCCAACCCAATACATCAATGGGTTCGGGGTTTTCAAACCAAAGTGCCAGATTAACCCCCATTTCTGGGGGTAAGGCCCAATGCGGAACCAAAAGGTCGCCTTTTAAAATTGCTTCGGCATCTTGAAGGATTGACTGCCATGCTTTGATGGTCAACTCATCAATTTCAATTCCCAACCCAGATGTTTGGTTAGCGTTGGGAATCCACTCATTTTGATCATCGCTTTCCAATGTAACTGCGGCCCAAAATTCTGTGTTCGTGGTCAACATCTCAGACCAGTGCCGTCGCATCGCTTGGATACGGGCGGCATCGGGTTTTTGTCCCAAAGATGTCACCAAAGCGTAGATGGAATCGATCGTTTCTTGCTGGGCTCGGGCTTGTTGAAGCATGAATTCTGTTCGTGCGGGTTCGATGTTTTGTTCGGGATCGATTGCTGCCAATTGGCGTTTGACGGCGCGGATTTCTGTATCAATCCAGCGCTTTTCTTGACGGCCACCACCCAACGTCCGGCGCAGCTCTCTTTCTTCTTGTGAAAGCGCTAGTTGTTCTTTTCGAATTTTGGCTTTCTCTTCCTCGTCGTTGGTTGCTTTGCGTTTCGCGATCAATTCTGACCGCTTAATTTGCAAGGGTTTTAATGCGGTATCCAACTTTGCCTTACGAGCGTTGAATTTGACCAACTCTTCTTCGAGCCCTGCCAATCTGGCCTTCAAAGCTTGTGCATCAACCTCAACCTCCAATTTCGGTGCGAATTCCAAGTTGGCGCGGCGTTCCAAAATGCTTTCAAAAACGGGTGAGGGATCAAAGGCCATCACGCCATTGGCCAACCCTGATAACAGATGGGTGTATGCAATAAGCCAAATCGCATCTGCGTGATCGAACCTAATCTTGATTTCTGTGGATTGGTTATTTTCGGATTGCCCGACTGCCCATGAACCCCGACCAGATAAAAATTGAGCGGCAATCTGTGTCATGCTTTCAACGTCTGATCTTTGCCCATTGCCATCGAGATCCAGCCAGATTTCCTCTACTTTCCATTCAAAATGAATGTTTGGATCTTTACGTGCCTGTTGCAATGTTCGTCGGGCTTCGGTCAAATCGGCTTCGAATTTTTCAAGCATCGCAATGAAGGTTTGCCCATCTCGTTGATCAGGATTTGGATTGCTTGAAAATCCATTCGTTCGTCGCCCCATCAAAAATCCCATCGAGCGACCGATCTCATACTTATATCTTGTCTGGAACAGCGTCTCGACCGCCTTCAGCGTCTGCAGGGCCCCGGCTTCAAAACTGCCCGGCTGCGCGATTTTTAGATGATCGTCGAGGGATGGTTGGGCGGTCGCGATTGAAGAAGTAAGGCAAGTGGCAAGCAAAGTCGCAAGGATTGAAAAACGCGGCATACATGGCTCCGAAAAGAAAAAAGCGCCGGATCTCCCGACGCTTTAAAGCTATTCAGCTAATGGTTGTTTTTCAAGTAAGGCTGTCGTCAATGCCCTTGCAAGCATCCACAAGGCCTTTCACCGCGTCAACTGATTTGTCGAACATGGCCTGTTCATCTTTGTTCATTTTGATGTCGATGACTTTTTCAACGCCGCCAGCACCGATAACGGTGGGCACGCCAACATACATACCAGACAGGCCTAAAGCCCCGTCAACATAAGCGGCACATGGCAGAACGCGTTTTTGATCTTTCAAAAATGCTTCGGCCATTTCAATGGCAGAGGTGGCCGGCGCGTAATAGGCCGAACCTGTTTTCAGCAAGCCAACAATTTCTGCGCCACCGTCACGCGTGCGCTGGATGATTGCGTCTAACTTGTCTTGTGTTGTCCAACCCATATCGACCAGATCCGGCAAAGGAATACCGGCAACGGTGGAATAACGCGCCAAAGGAACCATCGTGTCACCGTGGCCACCCAAAACGAAGGCCGTCACATCGCGCATCGATACGTCAAATTCGAGCGACAAGAAGTGGCGGAAACGTGCGCTGTCCAAAACGCCAGCCATGCCGCAAACCATGTTGTGCGGCAGACCAGAAAATTCGCGCAACGCCCAAACCATCGCATCCAGGGGGTTTGTGATACAAATAACAAAGGCGTTTGGCGCGTGGGCGGCGATACCTTCACCCACAGATTTCATAACTTTCAAATTGATGCCCAACAGATCATCACGGCTCATGCCAGGTTTGCGCGGAACACCGGCAGTTACGATACAGACATCTGCACCTGCGATATCTTCATAAGATTGTGTGCCTTTCAAAGATGCATCAAATCCCTCGGCTGGGCCGGACTCTGCAATATCCAACGCTTTGCCTTCTGGCATGCCTTCTGCAATGTCGAACAAGACAATGTCACCAAGTTCTTTGAGTGCGGCAAGGTGGGCAAGCGTGCCACCAATCATGCCTGAGCCGATAAGGGCGATTTTGGATCTGGCCATGGGATTCTCCGAAATGCGAATTGTTGTGGCCTGCGGGTACACCGGATTTTCGACAGTGTGAAGGGATAGTCGCGAATTGTATGCCAATGTATGCTGAATTCAATTTGTGTTAGCGCAAGACAAAGTGCGGATTGCGGCAGTTGCACAATGCGTTGCCTTCCTGTCATGTGCGATTGAAACCCTTCATTTGAAAGATGACCATGCATTTTGATCCAGATTTTTTGATCTTTGCGATCCCGGCTGTGATTTTTGCAGGTATTTCAAAAGGGGGCTTCGGTTCTGGTGCAGCATTTGCATCGGCACCTTTGTTGGTGATGGTGGTCGATCCGATTACGGCCATTGGGGTTATGCTGCCGTTGCTGATGCTGATTGATGTGTGCACCCTGAAACCGTTTTGGCGAAGATGGGATTTTGAGGCGTCAAAGCTTGTGATATTGGGGGCTTTGCCCGGTGTTGCGCTGGGGGTCTTGTTTTATCGCATTGCCCCTGTCGACATGTTTCGGGTTTTGATTGGGGCAATTGCACTGGCTTTTGTTGTTTGGCAGCTGATCCAAAAATGGGGAATTTACCAAGTTAAACCTAAAAGGTTTGGAAGTTCCGTTGGCCTCGGAACGGGCGTTGCGGCCGGGTTCACCAGTTTTGTCAGCCACGCTGGCGGTCCACCGGTCGCGGTATATTTGCTTGGTATGGGGTTTGATAAAACCCGTTACCAAGCCAGTTCTGTCTTAATCTTTTGGGCGATCAATTTGTTCAAAGTCGTGCCCTATACATTGTTGGGCATATTCACGATTGAAACGTTGTTGGCAGATTTGGTGTTGGCCCCGTTTGCGTTGCTGGGGGTGTTTATTGGCGTGAAAGCCCATTGGCGCATCCCAGAACCCGTTTTTATGACCATTACATATATTTTGTTGGCCATCACAGGATCCAAACTTTTGTGGGATGGGATGTTTTAGGCTGGCGTACCTTTGGCCGCAGCCTCAATCGCCTGAATGTTTTGACCGCTGGCCACCAAGCAGGTTGTGCCGTTGGGAAGTGTGACGGTGATTGTCCAAGTGCCGGTTTCGTTTGATGTGAAAACCTCCATCACGGTGTTTTGAGGGGTAAGTCCCATCATGATCGGATGTTCACCGTAGTTGTTTTTGAGATGTTCAATGATCTGATCACGCGGGGCGCAATTGGCCGATTGGGCATGGGCGGGGGCGGTGGCAACGGCAATGACCAGCGCGCAAAGTGCAAAAAGCGAAGCGATAAGGGGGGATCGAGGCATGGAAAACTCCTGTTGTGAAAATGCGCATTTTGACATTTGGCACATCAAAAAGCGGGCGATGTTTGAAATCTGGAAAGTGAAAACCAACAAAGGTTAAAGGCAGCGTTCGGTGGTATTTGCTGCGATGCAGAATTTTGAGCTTGAAGTAGTCTTTCTTTCCGGGGCACAAATGCGAAAGAATATTACGAGGTGACCATGTCTTCACGCCCATATCGATCTGTTCTTTATCTTCCTGCGTCACGGGAACGTGTTTTGGAAAAGGCGCGGGTTTTGCCGACTGATGCAATCATTTTTGATTTGGAAGATGCGGTTGCGCCGTCCGAAAAAGAACTGGCGCGCGAACTTTTGGTGCGCGAACTGTCCAAGGGCGGATATGGCGCACGGGCACAGATTTCGCGGATAAATGCATTGGACACCCCTTGGGGGGCGGATGATGTGCGCGGCCTAGCCAGTGCAAAGCCAGAGGCGATTTTGTTGCCAAAGGTAAACAGCCCAAAAGATATTACCGATCTTGCGGCACTTATGGATGAACAAGCCGGGTATGAGGACACGCAAATCTGGGCGATGATCGAATCCCCGCGAGGTGTTTTGAATGCACCTTCAATTGCGATGTCTGAAAGATTGGCAGGATTCGTGGTTGGCACAAATGATCTTGCCAAAGATCTAAATACGCGTTTCGACCCGGCACGCACAGCGCTCCAAACATCTTTGAGCATGGCCGTTTTGGCGGCAAGGGCTGCGGGCATTGTTGTGGTGGATGGTGTATATAATGCCTTCAAAGACGAAGATGGACTTGTCGCAGAGGCACAGCAGGGTCGGGATTTTGGGTTTCATGGAAAAACCTTGATCCACCCGTCACAGATCGGGCCGACGAATGAAGTTTTCGCCCCAAATCCGGAGGAGTTGGATTTGGCGCATCGTCAGATCGAAGCCTTTGAAGAAGCTTTAAAAAACAAAACCGGTATTGCGATTGTAGATGGCAAAATCGTTGAGAACCTGCATGTTGAAACCGCGAAAGATTTGATTGCGACGGCAAAAATGATTGAGGAGTTATCATCATGACTTTGTTAATTGCGGGATTGGTGTTTTGGTTTGCAGGTCACCTTTGGAACAGGTTTTTGCCTGGCCTTTACACCGGCTTAGGCAAAGCGGCCTATGGCGTTTCCGCCGTCATCATCATTCTTGGTGTTGTGTTGATGGTGTTGGGGTACCGTGCGGCGGATACGACTTTCCTTTGGATTGGTCCTGCGTTTTTTACCCATATCAACAACCTTTTGATGTTGTTTGCGATCTTTACCTACATGGCAACCATTACACCGCGCGGCACGGCTTGGGTGGTGGGAAACGTCAAGAATCCGCAGCTTACAGGTTTCAAAATCTGGGCTTTCGCGCATCTTTTGGTGAATGGCGATATCGCTTCGATCGTGCTGTTTGGCGGGCTTTTGGCCTGGGCCGTCGTGGAAGTGATTTTGATAAAGCGCCAAGGTGAAAAGTTTGATCGATCCAAAGCAAAAGTGAAATCCCCAGTTGTGCATGCGGCGATTTCATTAGGTGTTTTCATTGTGATTGGTGGTGTCCACATGTGGATTGGACCATCCCCATTCGGAGGATAAGATATTGAAATTGTATCGTCTATTGACCGAAGAAGATACGTCCGCATTTTGCCATAAAGTATCGGAAGCATTGTCCAAAGGCTGGGTGCTTTATGGCGATCCAACCTATGCATTCGATGCATCAGCCGGGGTTATGCGATGTGGGCAAGCCGTCACAAAAGAGGTTGAAGGCACCTATTCCTCAGACATCAAATTAGGGGCGCAATGATGAAAACGAACCCAGGCCGCTTTTTCGAAGATTATCGTGTTGGGCAAGTCATTCATCACGCTGTTCCGCGGACGGTTGGATCGGGTGAACGGGCGATGTATCACGCGTTATATCCTGCACGTCATGCACTGTATTCATCGGATGAGTTCGCCAAATCATGTGGCCTGCCTGCCAGCCCATTAGATGATTTGGCGACGTTTCACGTAGTTTTTGGAAAAACTGTCCCAGACGTCAGCCTGAATGCCTTGGCCAATTTGGGATACGCAGAGGGGCGCTGGCATCGCCCTGTTTATCCCGGTGATACGTTGAAAAGCGTTTCCAAGGTTATCGGATTGAAGCAAAATTCAAGCGGCAAAAATGGGGTTGTCTGGGTGCGCACCGAAGGGCGCAATCAAAACGATGATTTGGTTCTCAGCTACGTGCGTTGGGTGATGGTGCGTAAACGCGATGTGGATGCCCCAGCCCCTGAAACTGTGATCCCAGAGTTGGAAGGTGAAGTTGATGGGAAGAATCTGATCATTCCAGAAGGGTTGGATTTCACCAAATACGATTTCGAAGCGGCGGGCGAGGGGCACCGTTGGGGGGATTATGATATTGGTGAGGTTGTCGATCACGTTGACGGTGTCACAATTTCTGAAGCCGAACATATGATGGCGACCCGACTTTGGCAAAATACGGCCAAGGTGCATTTTGATGTAACTGCACGCCCGGATGGACAGCGTTTGATTTATGGCGGGCACGTCATTTCCATGGCGCGCGCGTTATCATTTAACGGCTTGGCAAATGCACAAATGATTGTGGCGTTGAATGCGGGCGCACATGCAAATCCTTGCTTTGCGGGTGATACCGTTCGCGCCTGGACAGAGGTGTTGGGCAAGGCAGAAACAAGCGCCCCCGGCGTTGGCGCAATTCGACTTCGGCTTGTGGCAACAAAGGGCGATGCGGGTGTTTTGAAAGGTGACGACGGAAAATATCTTTCAGAGGTTTTGTTGGACTTGGATTATTGGGCTTTGATGCCGATTTAATGGGAATAATTCCGGTGATATAACATCTTCCTATTTTGTGATCACAAATTATGCGAATTTTCTATGTGATCGCGACAACTTGTCCGCATAGGTGCGTGACATTCCGAAATCGCCAGTGCAAAATGCAGCCTATCTGATTTGGGAGCCTGAATATGCCAGATGTGAATCGGGGCAATCGACCTCTTTCACCCCACCTTACGATTTACCGCCCACAGATGACGTCAATTACGTCAATTTTTGTGCGAATTACTGGAAATGCTCTGCTCGTTGCGGGTCTTTTGATCGTTTGGTGGTTTGTTGCAGCCGCAACATCTGAAACCGCGTTTGATAGGGCCGATGCTGTGATCACAAGTTGGTTCGGTGATCTGGTCAT
This sequence comes from Planktomarina sp., assembly GCA_020630015.1. GTDB lineage: Bacteria > Pseudomonadota > Alphaproteobacteria > Rhodobacterales > Rhodobacteraceae > Planktomarina. Next base: position 17,222 of record JAHDCF010000024.1, read on the forward strand.
GTTGTTATCCACTTGGGCACTTTGGTATCATTTGTTCGGTGGTCTGCGCCATTTGATCTGGGATACCGGTCGCGGCTTGGAAATTGAAGCCGCCGAAAACATGGGTATGATGATGATAATTGCATCCTTAGCCATGACAATTTTCACAGTGATTGTTCTGTAAGGGGGAGGCGCAAATGGGGTTTTTGACTGACCGAAAACGCGTAACTGGGTTGGGCGCGGCGCGCACCGGAACTGATCATTTTTGGTCAATGACAGTTTCAAGTGTTGCTTTGCTGATCTTGGTTCCCTTGTTCGTGTTCACCTTTGGGGCGGTTCTTGGCGAAGATTACGATACCGTCACCGCCTATTACGCACGTCCATTTCCGGCGATCGTTGCGATTTTGACGTTAACCGTTGGATTTCATCACTTTGCCATGGGGGCACGTGTGATGATCGAAGACTATCTTCATGGATTGAGCCGGAAGATTGGCATCATCGCTGTGACATGTATCAGCTATGCGGCCATTGCCGCTGGTATTTTTGCAATCGCGCGCATCGCGCTCTGATCGAAAGGCCACTAGAAAATGGCAGCTTATGACTATGAGACGCATGAATATGATGTGGTTGTTGTTGGGGCCGGTGGTGCCGGATTGCGAGCCACGCTTGGCATGGCGGAACAAGGACTTCGCACCGCCTGTGTAACCAAGGTTTTCCCGACACGGTCCCATACTGTCGCAGCACAGGGTGGTATCGCGGCGTCGTTGTCGAACATGGGCCCCGATAATTGGCAGTGGCATATGTATGATACTGTGAAGGGCTCTGATTGGCTGGGTGATACCGATGCGATGGAATATCTGGCCCGCGAAGCCCCCAAAGCGGTGTATGAACTTGAACATTATGGTGTTCCTTTCAGCCGCACTGAAGAGGGCAAAATTTACCAACGTCCGTTTGGTGGCCATACAACCGAGTTTGGCGAAGGTCCCCCGGTGCAACGTACCTGCGCGGCGGCCGACAGAACAGGCCACGCGATTTTGCACACTCTCTATGGGCAATCGCTGAAAAATAATGCGGAATTTTATATTGAATATTTCGCAATAGATTTGATCATGTCCGAAGATGGCCAGTGCCAAGGTGTTTTGTGCTGGAAGCTGGATGATGGCACGCTTCACCTGTTTGCAGCCAAGATGGTGGTTTTGGCCACCGGTGGTTACGGTCGTGCCTATTTCTCAGCCACATCTGCGCATACCTGTACGGGTGATGGCGGCGGTATGACGGCGCGAGCTGGTCTGCCTTTACAAGACATGGAATTCGTCCAGTTCCATCCAACCGGGATTTATGGTGCAGGGTGTTTGATCACCGAAGGTGCCCGTGGTGAAGGCGGGTATTTGACGAATTCCGAAGGCGAACGCTTCATGGAACGTTACGCCCCAACGTATAAGGACCTTGCGTCCCGTGATGTGGTGTCACGCTGTATGACCATGGAAATTCGCGAAGGTCGCGGCGTAGGCGCAAATGGGGATCACATCCATTTGCATCTGAACCACCTGCCCAAAGAGACATTGGATCTTAGATTGCCTGGTATTTCCGAGTCCGCCCGGATATTTGCGGGAGTCGATTTGACCAAAGAACCAATCCCGGTGTTGCCGACTGTGCATTACAATATGGGTGGGATTCCAACGAATTATTGGGGTGAAGTATTGGCCCCAACCAAGGACGACCCAAACAATATTGCACCCGGTCTGATGGCCGTGGGTGAGGCGGGATGCGCGTCTGTGCATGGGGCCAATCGTTTGGGTTCAAACAGTTTGATTGACCTTGTGGTCTTTGGTCGTGCCGCTGCAATTCGTGCGGCTGAAGTGGTTGATGCAAAAGCACCCGTTCCCACGCCCAACAACCGATCTGTTGAAGCCGCCCTCAGCCGGTTTGACGGTTTGCGGTATGCAAAAGGTCACGTTCCCACCGCCGAACTTCGCATGGAAATGCAAACCACGATGCAGGCCGACGCCGCCGTTTTCCGGACTGACAAGACATTGAACGAAGGTGTCAAAAAGATGCAGGGCGTTTCTGGGAAGATGGCAGACCTGAAGGTGACCGACACCTCTATGGTTTGGAATTCTGACCTGATGGAAACATTGGAACTTACGAACTTGATGCCCAATGCCGTTGCAACGATTACAGCTGCGGCGGCGCGCAAAGAAAGCCGTGGGGCCCATGCCCATGAGGATTATCCAGATCGCGATGATGAAAATTGGCGCAAGCATTCTTTGATTTGGTTCAAGGGCGACAAGGCTTCGCTGGGGTTCCGCGGTGTGATTACCAAACCTTTGACCAGCCACAATGACGGTGGGATTGATCTGAAAAAGATCGCTCCGAAGGCACGGGTGTATTGATGCGTAAAGCTTATTTTATCCTTTTGCTTGCTGCTGCGTCATCGGTTGGTGCGTCAGAACTGGATGAAACGCAGACAGCGGCTGTTGGTGTTTTAACCCCAATGTTGGCCGAACAAGTGACTGAAGAACAGGCGCAACATTTGGCAGAATGCATGGTGACCACTGCAAAAGCGCGTGAAGTGCGACAGATTGCGAAGGCCGATCCTGCAAATCCGGGCGAAAAGGTGATCCGGTTGTCCAATAAGGTTATCGCGCGTCCCGATGTTTTGAAGTGTATGACAGAAAGATTGGTTCAGTGATGCGTATATTGATTTTCGGTTTTTTGTTGGTTTCTTTGGCGGCGTGTGATGTGGCCAAATCCGTTGCAGACGATGCGGCGCGCAGCCAAGCGCGCAAGGTTGTGAATGCAACTTTGGCTGAAAAGGCCCCTGGTGTTGATCTGTCACCGGTTACGGATTGTGTGATCAACAATGCCAGCTCAAAAGAAATCCTCAAACTGGCAAGTATGGCTGTCACCGGTGTTGACCAAGACACGGCCGATCTAATTTTGGAAATTTCATCACGCCCTGAAACGGTGCGTTGCATCGCCCAAAACGGTCTTCCTGGGCTTTGATTGGAGAAACTAAATGGTTCAACTAACGCTTCCAAAAAATTCTCGCATCACCACGGGAAAGGTGTGGCCGAAACCAGAAGGGGCCACAAATATCAGAACCTTTAAGATTTACCGTTGGAATCCGGATGACGGTAAGAACCCTCAGGTTGATACTTATTTTGTCGACATGGATACCTGTGGTCCGATGATTTTGGATGCGTTGATCAAGATCAAGAATGAGATCGATCCCACATTGACGTTCCGGCGATCCTGTCGCGAGGGGATTTGTGGATCATGCGCAATGAATATTGATGGCATCAATACCCTCGCTTGTATTTATGGCATGGATGAGGTGGATGGTGACGTTAGCATTTATCCGCTTCCACATATGCCTGTGGTGAAAGACTTGATCCCAGATTTGACGCATTTTTATGCACAACATGCCAGCATCATGCCTTGGTTGGAAACCAAAACAAATCGCCCTGCGAAAGAATGGAAGCAATCCATTGAAGATCGCAAAAAGTTGGATGGTTTGTATGAATGTGTGATGTGCGCCAGCTGTTCAACATCCTGCCCATCTTATTGGTGGAACGGAGACCGGTATCTTGGGCCTGCGGCATTGTTGCATGCCTACCGGTGGATCATCGACAGCCGGGACGAGGCCACGGGGGAACGGCTGGATCAGTTGGAAGATCCTTTCAAGCTGTACCGGTGTCATACGATCATGAATTGCACCAAAACATGCCCCAAAGGTTTGAACCCAGCCAAGTCAATTGCTGCGATCAAATCGATGATGGTCGAACGCCAAGTTTGATTTCCAGATGCGTGTTCTGGGAATTGATTTCACCAGTGCTCCATCATCCCAAAAGCCAATAACAGCGGCCCATTGCCAGTTCCATGACGGGGTTTTGGTGTGTGATCATGTGGAAAGGATCACAGATTTTCAGCGTTTTGAACATCTTTTGGGGGAAAGTGGGCCTTGGATTGCGGGACTGGATTTTCCGTTTTCCTTTGCAAAAGTTTTCTTGACGAAGATGAACTGGCCGCTTGATGTGGCCGAACTTGCCAAGCTTTTGCGTAGAACTTCTAAGTTAGAATATTTGTCCGAGATGAAAGCATTTCGTGACGCGAATCCAGCCGGTCAAAAACATGTGGCAAGGCAAATTGATCGACTGACGGGCGGCGCCGCGCCGAATAATGTTGTGAACCCGCCAGTCGGCAGAATGATTTTCGAAGGCCTGCCCCGTTTGGTGCAAAGTGGTGCCAATCTGCCCGGCTTGGTCATAGGTGATCCAAACAGATCAGCCGTTGAAGCATATCCGGCCGTTGCTGCAAAACGATTGATCGGCACCACTGCATACAAAGATGGTCCAGCCGCGGACGCTGAAAATCGGCGTAACCTAAGGATACAATTGCTTAGAACCTTGGCGAAAGAAGACAGGTTTGGATTTCGCGTTTCAGCATCGCAAGACGTGGTGAACGACGCTGCAGGGGATGATTTGGATGCGGTTATTTGTGCATCTCAGGCCGCATGGGCATTTGTGCACGGTCACACCACACCCCAAGGGCCAAATTTGGACTTTGATTGCGTGGAAGGTTGGATTTCAGATCCTGATGCGTTTGCCTGATAAAATCTAGCGATTTTTCGGTTTTGAGTTAAACAAAATCAAAAGGGGCACATGATGGGGCAAAGATTTCAAGATTGGCTTCGAACTTTGCGCCCGAACGCAATGATTGTCGTTCTGTTCATTCTTGGTGTGCAGTTCATATTGAAGCCGATATTTGAAGGGATTTTTCATGTCACGGTCACTTGGGAAATCATCTATTCGATCGCAATATTTTTCCTTTGCGGTGTTGGTTTGATCTTTGCCTTGAAATCCAATCGGAATGTGGATGGGGGAACCACCACAACAATTTGCGTCTTTGTCGTGATCGGTGTTTCGATTGCGCAATCGCTCAGCCTTGTTCAGGTATTCAATCCCTATGAATCTGAAGAATATATTCCTGAAATGCCGATCCAAATTACCTTCGACGGAACAACCGCCCGTCTTCAGGGCGACATCGGCATAGATGTGTTTACAGCGGTCGAGATGCATTTGGTTTCAGGGCATCAAATTAACGAATTTCATTTGAACAGCGAAGGCGGAAGCGTTCATGCCGCCCGCGGTTTGGCACGACTGGTGAAAGATTATGGGATTAATACGATTGTTGAGGAACGGTGTTTCTCGTCTTGTACCTTGGTGTTTGTTGCATCACCTAACCGGCGTCTGGGCTCAAATGGACGTTTGGGTTTCCACAGCTATGCCTCAATTGGAAATGCCGATGCAGGCCAAGTCACTTTAACCAATTTGGCGCAAGAACAATCAAAAGATATCGATTACCTTATTAGTCAGGGCGTGTCTGTCGAATTTGCGAGGTCTGTTTTTACCTATGACAACAACGATCTGTGGATACCAAAACGCCAGACACTGAAAGACGCCGGGGTTATTTCAGATTGATTATGCAAAAGCCGCTTTGAGGGCGATTTCAACCATGTCACCGAAGCTGCGTTCGCGATCTTCTGATGGCAGGGCCTCGTGCGTGAGCAGATGATCTGAAATAGTCACAACCGAAAGTGCACGTCGGTCATATCTTGCCGCTAAATTATACAGTTCAGCCGTTTCCATTTCGACTGCCAAAATACCATGGCGTGTCATTTGTTCGTTTAAGTCGGGGCGTTCATCATAAAACACATCTGCCGAATAAATCCCACCAACGTGGGTTTTGGTCCCCATGTCCGTTGCGGCATCCACCGCTGCACGAAGCAGGCCATAATCTGCACAAGGTGCAAAATTGATTTCTTTGAACATACCAAGTGACGGGGTTGAAAGCGAAGACGCAGTCATGGCAACAACAACATCGCGCAACGCAACTTTGTTTGACATGCCACCCGCACTGCCAATTCGGATCAAGGTTTTTGCGTCAAAATCTTTTATCAGCTCGTTCACATAAATTGACAAAGATGGCATTCCCATGCCTGAACCATGAATGGTCACCGGATTGCCGTTCCAAGTTCCTGTGAACCCCAGCATTCCGCGGGTTTCATTAACGAGACGCACATCTTGCAAAAAGGTTTCTGCCGCCCATTTTGCGCGAAGTGGATCACCCGGCAATAAAACTGTTTCTGCAATGTCGCCTGGCTTGGCACCAATATGGATTGTCATGACTTCACCTATTGTAACGAATGAACGGGGATAGCTGGCCAATACGATCATATAAGTGTCGGGCCTGCAGATTGAAATCTTGGGTAAGCCAGTAAACAGACGGGGTACCGTTTTTGTCGGCAGCGGCATAAACAGCTTCGATTAACGCGCGCCCAACACCCTTTCCCCTGATGGATGGGTCTGCATATAAATCTTGCAGATAAACAACATCTTCTGCTTTCCAATTGTGTGGGTGATAAATGTAATGCACCAAGCCACACAATTGGCCATCAATTTCAGACACAAAGCAGTTTTGCGATTTGTGTTTTGGATCCAAGTTTCTTGCGAAGGTTAGATCATAAATGGCATCTTCCACTGAAGTTTCATAAAACGCCAAGTAATCATACCAAAGTTTCGCCCATTGGGGTTTATCTGCCTCCAACAATGGGCGAACCAGCAGGCTCATGCTGAATGCGCCCCATCCGCAAGCGATTTCACAAAAGACAAAACGTCAGATGCTGATTTTCCATTGGCCAGTTCACTTACAATTGCGGACCCGACAACAGCCCCATCGGCAATCTGCGCGATCCCTTGGGCCATTTCAGGTGTCCGTATTCCAAAGCCAACAATCACCGGAAGATCAGTTGCAGATTTGATGCGCTTCACTTCTGGGGCAACATCTTGGGCCTCTGGTGCAGCGGCCCCCGTGATCCCGGTGATGGACACATAGTAAACAAAGCCAGAGGTATTCTGCAAAACTTTGGGCAAACGTTGATCATCGGTTGTTGGCGTTGCAAGACGGATAAAGTTCAAGCCTGCTTTTTGGGCGGGAAGGCACAATTCGCTGTCCTCTTCCGGTGGCAAATCAACCACGATCAACCCATCGATACCGGCGTCTTTGGCATCTTCCAAAAAGCGATCAACACCGCGCGAATAAATCGGGTTATAATACCCCATTAAAACGATCGGAGTTTTTGAATCCGTGGTGCGGAAATCGCGCGCCAATTGAAGGGTTTTTTCAAGTGTCATACCCCCTTCAAGGGCGCGTTGACCGGCCAGTTGGATGGTTGGGCCATCGGCCATTGGATCGGTAAATGGCAACCCAAGTTCAATGATGTCGACCCCTGCTTCCGGTAAACCCTTCACCACCTCGAGGGATGTGTCATAATCGGGATCACCCGCCATAACATAGGCCACAAAGGCCTTTTTTCCAGCTGCGTTCAGTTCGGCAAATTTGTCGTCAATTCTTGTCATCGATCCCTCATCCCACTTGGACGTGGCAATGGTATGCAAGGTTTGAAGGGCAGGGGCAAGATCAATGCAAGCACCTTGCCACCATTCCTCGCGCTGGGTAAGAGCGGGCAACGCAAAAGGAGGCGCGAGATGGGTTTCAAAATGGGTATTGTTGGATTGCCAAATGTGGGTAAATCCACCCTTTTTAATGCGCTGACAAAAACGGCCGCTGCGCAGGCGGCAAATTTTCCGTTTTGTACAATTGAACCAAACGTGGGCGAAGTGAATGTTCCGGACAGCCGCTTGGACAAGTTGGCAGAGATCTGTAGCTCGCAAAATGTCATTCCGGCACGTATGACCTTTGTGGATATTGCCGGTCTTGTGAAAGGCGCATCCCAGGGTGAGGGGCTGGGAAACCAGTTTCTTGCCAATATTCGTGAAACAGACGCAATCGCCCATGTCCTGCGATGCTTCGAAGATGGGGACGTCACCCATGTTGAAGATCGGGTGAACCCTGTTGAGGATGCAGAGGTAATTGAAACCGAACTGATGCTTGCGGATATGGAATCGATCGAAAAACGATTGCAAGGTCTGGTTCGCAAGGTCCGAGGCGGGGACAAAGATGCCTTGGATCAAGAGCGCCTGCTGAAATTGGCACAAGCGGCATTGGAAGATGGCAAACCCGCCCGAACTGTTTCCATTGATGAAGAAGACGCCAAAACATGGGCACAGTTGCAATTGATTACGACGAAACCAGTTTTGTACGTCTGCAACGTGGGTGAAGATGAAGCGGCAGATGGCAATACCCATTCACAAGCTGTTGCCGATATGGCCGCCACGCAGGGGATGGGGCATGTCATTATTTCCGCAAAAATCGAAGAAGAAATCAGCCAACTTGAAGACGAAGAAGCCGAAATGTTTTTGTCTGAATTGGGTCTGGAAGAAGCTGGTTTGGACCGGTTGATTAGGGCGGGTTACGCCCTTTTGGGATTGCAAACCTATTTCACAGCAGGGCCCAAAGAAGCACGCGCATGGACAATTCGGGAAGGCATGCAGGCACCACAAGCAGCTGGAGTCATACATGGTGATTTTGAGCGCGGGTTTATTCGTGCAGAAACGATCGCCTATGATGATTATATCGAATTGGGCGGAGAGGGACCGGCAAAAGAAGCTGGTAAAATGCGTGCTGAAGGCAAATCTTATGTTGTGCGTGATGGTGATGTAATGCACTTTCTGTTTAATACCTAACATAGATTGGACAGATTATGCGTTTTGGATTGATTGCCGTTGGAGTGGTATTGGGTTTGGCAGCGTGCGAACCAACACCTTCGATGCCCGAAGATGTGTCCAAATATTCGTACAAATCTTCAGATGGCGAAATGGTGATCACCTATGGCTGTGTTAACGGCGCGACTGCGGCGGAAACAAAAACACGGTCTGCAAAAGCGCATCAATATTTTGATCAAAGGCATCAAGCATCGGTGCGTGCTACAGTTGCGAAAGTAACCTCCACCCCGGGGTTAAGCGCGGCACAATTGGATGCATTCATTGAAAAACAGGTTGAAGGGAATATGAAATCAACCTTCGATCGGTTCCAATGCGCGCCAATAGACCTGCGAGATGTCTAAATCAATCATTAGTGCTTTGAAAATTGGCAAGGTTTGTGATCCATCCTATCTGTAAAGAACAGCCAGATAGGACGGAAACATGAGCGATACATATACCCCCCCGAAAGTATGGACTTGGGATGCAAATAATGGGGGTGAATTTGCCAGTATAAATCGCCCAATCGCTGGGCCAACGCACGACAAGGAACTTCCGATTGGTGATCATCCCTTTCAGCTTTATTCCTTGGCAACGCCCAACGGTGTCAAAGTAACCGTTCTTTTTGAAGAGTTGTTAGAGGCAGGTGTATCAGAGGCAGAATATGATGCATGGTTGATCCGGATTACCGAAGGGGATCAATTTGGATCGGGCTTTGTGGATGTGAATCCCAATTCCAAAATTCCAGCGTTGATGGATCGATCTGGCGATACCCCAGTACGCGTTTTTGAAAGTGGTTCAATCCTCCTCCATTTGGCAGAAAAGTTTGGGAAATTTATACCACAGTCTCAGTCTGGAAGGGCCGAAGCCTTAAATTGGCTTTTCTGGCAAATGGGCAGTGCACCGTATTTGGGTGGTGGATTTGGTCATTTTTACGCCTACGCCCCAGAAAAATTTCAGTATCCAATTGATCGCTTCACGATGGAGGCCAAACGCCAGTTGGATGTTTTAAACCGCCATCTTTCGGAAAATGAATGGATGGCGGGGGGTGAATACGGCATCGCAGATATCGCGATTTGGAGTTGGTATGGCCAATTGGTTTTGGGTCGCCTTTATAACGCCGCTGAATTTTTGGATGTTGAATCTTACACCCATGTCATGCGCTGGGCCAAAGCCATTGATGCACGCCCAGCCGTTCAACGTGGTCGACGTGTGAACCGTGTGTTTGGGGAAGAAGAACTTCAAATGGCCGAACGTCACTCAGCAAATGATTTTGATGCGTAAAAGCCCTAATGGGCCGAATTGACAGGCCGCTGCGTTAACACTGGTGGCGTGTCGAGGTGATTTCGCCAAGTTACATAGGCCATAACCGGCGTGTCAAAAGTTTGCATTGCATGCGGTTGGTTAGAAGCGTGAAATGACGTGTCACCAACCGCAAGCGTTTTGGCTGTTTCGCCTTCTTTGTAGAATTCAGCTTGCCCTGCCAAAACCACATACATTTCTTCTGCAGGATGATGATGCCACGGATACAATAGGTTTGGAGGCATCGTCACAACATATCCAGACATTTGGTCGCTCATCCAAAATCCGCCGCCACCGATGGCGCAATAACAGCCAAATCTGTTCATAAAGTCGTCGCCGATGTTCGTGCCGGCATATGTTTCGCGCCATTGGGCCAAATGTGCTGCGCCAAAGAACGCTTGCGCCAAAGGATGCGTCGCATTTTGAAATGTAGCATCACCCGTCATCAAATCCGTGCATGCGCGCCGCTTGGGAACGACGGGTGTCGTTGAGATATCATCGGGGAAGCTCACGAAATCACGCAAACTTGGATGCTGTTCATGCAAAGACTGCAATTGAGTTTCTAAAATCGAAAGCGCGCTAGACATCACATAATTGGGCACAAGAATGCTTTTTTTGTCAACAAATTCCGCGGAGCCCATGGTATCGGCAAGAAAGAAGGGCAGGGGGAAAGACCCCAAAACAAAAAACGCGGCGGATGTTGGGCCGCCGCGTTTTCTTTACTCATTAACTTGGTGCAATCATGAACCAGTAACTTCCATTGCCAACATACGCCCTTCGTGCGCTTTCAGGGTCATCCTTGCGGATGGGCCATAGGCGTTCAGGTTGTCGCGCAGTTCTGGGAACAGGGTCATCAGTTCCTCGAACTGTTCTGGATCCACGGCCTCGGCCCCTTCTTCACCTGGGTGGAAGGATTCAGAGGCAGCGCCCTCGGCAAAGACGATCTCGTGGGTGTCGAACAAGATGTGGAAATATTCCACCTCGCCGCCTTCATCCACATAGATGGTGTCGCCGTTGACGAAATGTTTCGCCGCAGACAGAACCTCGAACTCGCCGAACAATGTCTCTGCACGCCAGTCGTTGACCAACATCCGGTGCTGCGGGGATACGCGCAGGTCGCGGGTGTTGCCCAAGGCGCCGGCCTTAAAGACGATCGGGGCCAACTTGCCAGTTGCAGGCACGGTGCGCTTACCGATCCAGCGGATTGGCTGCAAACCGTTGTCCATGGTGTTGACCATGTCGCCGATTTCCAGATCTTCGATCGCGACTTCGCCGCGGTTGGTCGAAATTTGAGTGCCTCGGGCAAAACAAATGATTTGTTCAATATCCTGGAATTGTAGGACATCGCCCGTTGGATTACCCAAGCTGTCTTCCATGATGACAGAACCATCTTCGTCATCACCACCCGCATAATTGATGGTGTATTGACCGTTCAAATCCGACAGATCCAAAACATCGATATCACTGTTGTCAGAGTCTTCGTTCCCAACGATGGTGTCGCTGTCGAAGGTGTCGATATCAAAGGTATCGCTGCCGAAACCACCGGATGCAAGATCATCACCTGAACCGGTGTTTATATAATCATCTCCGACGCCACCTTTGAGCGTATCTGTATCTGTTCCACCATACAGAACGTCATTATCAGCATCCCCTAGGATAACGTCATTACCGATACCGCCGTAAATTGTGTCGGCGCCGTCAATGGGCCGATCAATCCCGACCGCACGGTCGCCACCGATCAAGCTGTCGTCGCCGGATCCACCATAAATCAGGTCATTGCCGTAATCACCAAGGATGGTGTCGTTTCCTTGTTCGCCTTTCAATGTGTCATCATAAGTGACGGTATCCGCCGCCGCTGAAGACTGCTGCTGAAGGGCTTCGGAGCTGATCGATTGTGTAAGGGTAGTTGTCGGCTCGATAGGAGAGGCCTCAGAAATATCTGTCAGAGGGCCAGACCATGCCGTTAGCTCTTGCTGTGAGGACGTTGATGACGACGAGCCGCTTGCAACGTTACTTGCATCACCGATGATTATGTCATCGCCAGATCGACCGCAGACCAAATCGTCACCGTCCCCTGCCATGACACTGTCGTCGCCAGACTGGGCATCAACCGTGTCGTTGCCGGTTCCACCGTCAACAGTGTCAGCACCGTCACCAGAGACAACCATGTCATCCCCGCCATAGGCCAAAATGATGTCATTTTCGTTGAAAGTGCCGCCTACGCCGTCAATGGTATCATCGCCGACTACGTCGCCATTCCCGTTGTTCACAGCATCGTTGTATCCATCGGTAATGATGTCATCATTTTCAGAACCGTGTACCGTGGCGTCAGGACCTTTTCCATCAATCGTCGCTTCCGCAATAACGTCTTCGAAGTTCGTAAAGGCCAGGGTGTCGCCGTTGGCGAAGAAGATCGTACCATCTTCGCTGTCTTGCGCAGCACCGCCCGTCGGGGCGAACTGAACCGATGCATCGCCAGAGGCGGCTGTAACGTCCAGAACATCAACGTCACCGTCAGCAACCTGATCATCCGGGCCGTCTTCGCCGCCATCGATGGTGTCATAAGAGGCTTCTGTGACCACAACGGTATCATTGCCAATTCCACCGTACACCGTATCGTCGCCTGAACCTGCATCGATCAAATCATCGCCGCTGCCACCAAGGATGACATCATTACCTTCACCACCGTAAAGGGAATCATCACCCAAACCGGACCCGGTTTTTGTATCTCCGCCGACCACGGTGTCGTCGTCATCGCCACCGTAGACAATATCGTTTCCGCCATTGCCTTGTACAATATCGTTCCCAGTGCCACCGAAGATCGTGTCAGAACCATCATTGACATCGCCGCTAGTGATATTGCCATTCAGCGTGTCGTCACCTGACCCGCCATAGATGTCGTCATTACCGTCAGACCCACTTCCGAAGTCGTCGCCTTGCCCCCCGTAAATGAGAGCATAGTCGCCGGTGAGACGAATTCCATCGTTTCCTTCGCCACCATATGCGGTGGCATCCCCAGCGTTGTCGCGGATGTCGTCATCACCTGATCCGCCATATGACAAATCGTTGCCAGCTTCGCCGAAAATGTCATCGCCACCGGTGCCACCGAAGATTATGTCGTCGCCGCTTCCAGCTTGAATTGTGTCGTTTCCACCTGCACCCAAAATGATGTCATCGTGGTTGCCATCGCCGTCACCGATGATGTCGCCATTGGCTGAGTTCAGGGTATCATCGTACCCGTCGCCCATGACCTCAGCGTTGTCATTACCATGAACTGTCCCGTCAGGGCTTGTCGGTGTAATTGTCGCTTCTGCAATCACATTTTCGAAGTTTGTAAATGCAAGTGTGTCACCGTTCGCAAAGAAGATTGTGCCATCTTCGCTGTCTTGCGCGGCCCCACCCGTTGGGGCGAACTGAACCGATGCGTCACCAGAAGCCGCTGTCACATCCAGAACGTCAACGTCGCCGTCAGCCACCTGGTCATCGGCACCGTCTTCACCACCGTCGATGATGTCATTGGAAGCCTCAGTCACCGAAACAGTATCGCTTCCAGTCCCGCCTGAGATATTGTCGTCACCTGAACCAGCATTGATTACGTCATTGCCATCGCCACCATAGACAGAATCGTTCCCTGCACCGCCTGTGATCACGTCTTCCCCAGAAGCCCCGAATACAACATCATCACCAGAGCCTGCGTTCATGGTGTCGTTGCCGGTTTCGATGCATGCGTCGCTGCCGGCGCCTGCTTCCCCAAGGAAGAGCTCATCAAGGATTACGGATGGGTTGTTTCCCACACCTTGTGTCAAAGGACGGAAACCAATCTGAGTTACGTCCGTAGTCGGTGTGATATCAACGCTATATTCCGTGTAATTCGTGCCTTGAACGGTGACGTCACCCAAGACTGTTCCTGTGGTTATATCCACGATTTGGAAGCTGACTGGGATGTCAGAAGGGGTGAACCACTGACCATTCAATTGCTGCGAAGAAATTGCGTTAAAATTTACTGTATAGGTCGTTCCCGCTTGCAACGGGGCACCCAAAGTTTGCTGAATACCTTCAGAAGCGCCTGTATTGCCTGACCACATGGTGATATAGCCGGTTCCGTCTGAGGCTGCGTTGCTTGTGTTCCAGCTTTCGGCTGACGTTCCATCGTCTGCGGCATCGGGCGAACCTGTCCAGTTTGACCAAGCGGTCAGGCCATTTACCCCGTTTGCACTATGCGTTCCGTCTTCAAAAGAGCCGTTTACCAATAGGTTAGGCCCTACTGTCGAAGAAGCATCTGCACCCAATGTATCGTCGCCAACACCACCTTCTAGGCTATCATCACCAGCACCGCCATAGACTTGATCGTCACCGACACCGCCGGAAACGGTATCGTTTGCATCCTCTCCTTTTAGGAAGTCGTTGCCAGCATCTCCGAAAACTTCATCTTCGCCGGATCCACCATAAATGGCGTCGTTTCCGGTTCCGCCATACACTTCGTCAACGCCTTGGCCGGAAGAAATCGTGTCATCTCCTCCTGCTCCGAGAATAATATCGTCGTGTTCACCATCACCATTGCCAATAATGTCGCCATTCGCATTGTTGAGGGTGTCATCATACCCGTCATCCATGACTTCGCCATTGTCATTACCGTGGACGGTTCCATCTGGTGTTGTGGTATCAACAACGCCCGTAAAAAAGGGTGTTTGGTCGAAGTTTCCGTCAATTGTTGCAGCTGTCGCCGTGTACTCAACGTTGGGATTTGGGGGGGTCTCAAACAGAATGAAATAGTTGTCATAGACATTTCCAACACCATCAAGGGCGGAAAGATCAGTTTCGTTTGAGCTGTTGTGTACAGCAACCGGGTGTCCCAACACCGTGCTGCCATCCGATCCTTGGAACGTAATTGTTGACAAAGAAACAAAATCTTTACCCACAGGAAACGAACCACCAGAAAAGCTCGTGATGATTTCATTACTATCGTAGGATTGCCCAGGTAAAGTCTGAGAAGGATCAGTTGCCGTAGAATCTTCCATGACCGTGTCATCATCCGTCCAAGAAATGGTTTCGGATGGTGTGGTGTTTGTCGTCGGAATTCCGATGCCGCCGCCACCGGACACGGGATCAATTGTAAATGTTTGACCGACGTATCCGGAAACGAAACCAGGTGTCGTCAAACCAAGCTCGTTGAAATCATAAACCGTTGCTGTGTAAGAATTCGTGGGCATACTCATAACCTTTTCTCAATTTGAGACCTCGCTAGAGCGGCCGATGATATGAATTCAAATTCCTGAATTCGCTAATCGAAATAAACTTAGAATTCCGACTTTAGGTACAGAAAATAGGCGAAATTCCGCCACAATTCTGGCGATCTTCCGCCTATCTTTTTGCAGTTTCGGGGAAGTTTTTTAAAAAAGTTTCACATTTGATTTCGAGGTTTCACGTCGAATTCGAATCATGAGGTGAGGGATAAAAAATCAATTATTACAATAGGATAACGATTTTTAGTGCCTCAAGAGGCGAATTTTGCAAGCTGAGAGCCGGAACACGCAGCAAGGACATCTAATTTGGATGACATTTCTGCTGCACGGTCAAATAAGGCATCGAAATTACCCTGCTTTGGATTGCGCATTTCGATGGTGACACAAACGTCAAATGCATCATCTAATCTTAAGTATTTCAAAAAATGGGATGGCGACAGATCCAGATAGTAAGGAGCCCGCCGGATCAAGTGCAACTCTGCATCCAACTGCTTTGCAATTGCTGTTACATCTGGTTCCGGCAAGACACGTTGAATGTGTGCCTCCAAATTACGCAATCTTTGGTTTTTTGGAAGTTGCGTCAGTATAACATGCGCTTGCGGTGAAAATTTGAAGCAATGTGATTTTTCAAGTTTGACGTTTACCTTCGTTGAATCCAGATCCGAAATTAATCCCAAGCTTGTTAGAGAGCTAAGGGTAATGTGAAAGATCTTTTCATCGGCGATTTCGTCGATGAAAGGTTTCAAAATGGCCAATTCAGTTGGATAGTATTTGGCATTTGAAAATTCCATATCCAGCTTGCTGGAAAGCAACATTTTGTTTGAATTCAGTTGTACCTCAACCCAACCGCTTTCCTTCAACTGTTTGCAAATCCGAAAAACGCTTGATTTGGTAAATCCAGATTGAGCCACAATTTCATCTGAGCTTAGGGGGCCATACCCTCCAAGAATTTCAACGACCCTCAGAACTTTCGAAAAATGTTGCAAAGCTTCACCTACTTTAACGAACGCGATTTCGATAAACGAACAGCCCGAGGGTAAGAAACTTTTCAGTTCGCTTATCGAATTGTTGGTATGTCTCATTCGAGGGTGGGCAAAACCATAGTTTCAAGGTTTTATGGTGTTAAGAATATGTGCGCCTTAAGTATGAAAAGTGGCTCATATCCCTGCGTTTTTTGAAGAAATTACAAGAATTTCAGGGTTCGGGAAATGGCATTAATGTGGTGGGGTTCGCTTCGGGTGAAATGACATTTTGCTTCGCTGTTCCGTAAAAATCTTTCAATAGTTCAGTTGTTTAGGTGCACTTGTGCCAAGCGTTTTTTGGAACGGTGATCTTAATCGTCGCAAAATTCCTCCATTCTTCATACGGCACTCGTCAGCGTGTTTAAAAATTTACCATTTGATAAAAATTTTAACTCTGTTTAGAGTTTCCATAGTTATAGGATGGCTAAGGACGCGACGATGGCAGACGGAACCTTTCAAACGGGATTACATTCAGGGCGATTGGATGCAGAGGTTTTAGAAGAAAACTTCAGCGATCTTCATCCACCTTTGTCTGGACATGAGGCGCTTGTCGCCGCAGATCGATGCTATTTTTGCCACGATGCGCCATGCATCACTGCGTGTCCGACGGATATCGATATCCCGCTTTTTATTCGCCAGATAGCCACCGGAACACCAGAGGCTGCTGCCAAAACAATATTTGATCAGAACATCTTGGGTGGGATGTGCGCGCGTGTTTGCCCCACCGAAACCTTGTGCGAAGAGGCATGTGTACGGGAAGCAGCAGAGGGCAAGCCCGTAACGATCGGCCAATTGCAGCGATATGCGACAGATACCGTTATGGCAGCAGGAAATCATCCGTATGTTCGATCTGCCCAAACAGGAAAGCGGGTTGCCGTTGTCGGGGCAGGTCCAGCAGGGTTGGCCTGTGCGCATCGTTTGGCATTGAATGGCCATGATGTGAAAATATTTGAGGCACGTCCGAAGGGGGGTGGGCTGAACGAATTTGGAATTGCGGCATACAAATCCGTGGATGGTTTTGCACAAGCCGAACTGGAATGGTTGTTGTCTATTGGTGGGATTGAATTGGAATATAACACCGCTTTGGGGCAGGGGATTGATCTTGCATCCCTGTCTTCGGGGTTTGACGCGGTTTTTCTCGGCATGGGGTTGGGTGGTGTAAATTCCCTTGGGATTGATGGGGATGATCTGAACAACGTAGAAAATGCCGTTGATTTTATCGCGAATTTGCGACAGTCGAATGACCTCTCGTCCATTCCAATCGGTCGTCATGTGGTTGTCATCGGCGGGGGTATGACCGCGGTAGATGCCGCTGTGCAGGCCAAATTGTTGGGCGCGTTGGAAGTGACAATGGTTTATCGCCGGGGGCGTGATGCGATGTCTGCCAGTGTTTTCGAACAAGATCTGGCCGCCTCGAAAGGTGTGCGTATCATTACCAATGCTCAGCCCGTCGCAGTGATTGGTGAAGATTCCGTCACCGCTGTGACATTCGAATTTACTGAAACGTCATCGGGCAATCTAAAGGGAACGGGGGAAACGTTTGATCTTCAGGCAGATCAGGTTTTTCGCGCCATTGGGCAAACTTTCGATGATGCCAAACTTGGGTTGGTGTTAGAGGGTCGCAAAATCGCTGTGGATGCTAATGGCCGTACATCACAACCCGGAATTTGGGCCGGAGGAGATTGCGCCGCAGGAGGCGATGATTTGACAGTGACTGCTGTTGCCGAAGGGCGGGATGCCGCCGAGAATATTCATCAAGCGCTCAGCGCTTAAGCGAAAGGGACCGCAATGGCAGACCTGACCAGCAATTTCATTGGAATCAAATCCCCAAATCCTTTTTGGTTGGCTTCGGCCCCACCAACTGACAAAGAATATAACGTTCGGCGCGCGTTCGAGGCCGGATGGGGTGGTGTGGTTTGGAAAACCTTAGGTGAAGATGGCCCCCCGATCGTAAACGTAAACGGACCGCGGTATGGGGCAATCTGGGGTGCCGATCGGCGATTGTTGGGTTTAAACAACATCGAGTTGATCACCGACCGGCCGCTCGAAGTGAATTTACGGGAAATAAAGTCAGTCAAGAAAGACTATCCCGACCGGGCGGTGGTCGTTTCGTTGATGGTTCCCTGTGAAGAAGCCGCGTGGAAAAAGATTTTACCTTTGGTCGAAGAAACCGGAGCTGACGGGGTTGAATTGAATTTCGGTTGCCCACACGGCATGAGCGAGCGTGGCATGGGGTCTGCTGTTGGGCAGGTACCGGAATATATCGAAATGGTAACCCGGTGGGTGAAGGCCAATTCACGCATGCCTTGTATTGTGAAGTTGACCCCAAATATTACCGATATTAGGCGCCCGGCAGAGGCGGCCCATGCAGGTGGTGCAGATGCAGTAAGTTTGATCAATACGATCAATTCCATTGTTTCAGTGGATTTGGATCTGTTCGCGCCGCAACCGACCATTGGCACCAAAGGCGCGCATGGCGGATATTGTGGACCCGCGGTTAAGCCCATCGCTTTGAATATGGTTGCAGAAATTGCTCGTAACCAACTGACAGCAGATCTGCCGATTTCTGGAATTGGTGGTATCACCACATGGCGTGATGCGGCTGAATTCATGGCATTGGGGGCTGGAAACGTGCAGGTGTGCACAGCGGCCATGACATATGGCTTTAAGATCGTTGAAGAAATGATCTCTGGTCTGTCACAATGGATGGATGAAAAGGCCCTGACCGACACAGCACAAATTGTGGGGCGCGCCGTGCCCAACTGCTCTGATTGGCAAAACCTGAACCTGAATTATGTGGCCAAAGCCAAAATCGATCAGGATAAATGTATTAATTGTGGTCGGTGTTATGCGGCCTGCGAAGATACCTCTCATCAAGCGATTGCAATGTCTGAAGACCGAACCTTTTCTGTCATCGACGAAGAATGCGTGGCCTGCAACCTTTGTGTGAATGTTTGCCCAGTGGAAGACTGCATCACGATGGAGCCAATGAAACCGGGATCGGTTGATCCTAGAACTGGTAAAACGGTGCAAGACACCCATGGGGATTGGACCACCCACCCCAATAATCCTGGGTCAGTCGCCGCTGAATAATTCAAATCGTTGGTTAATCTCTCCCGCCAACTGCAAAGCCACCTCGCGATGTTTGTGTTCTCAGCACTTGTCGCGGGGTCGTTTGCTTTGGGGGCGGGTATTGCCAATGATATTTCACCAACATCACTTAACATAATCCGATTTGCGATTGCCGCGGGGGTTTTAGCAGGTCTTGCCGGATGGCGGGAATTGCGGGGGGTGTTCACGCAGCCGGGGCAATGGCGGTTTCTGATATTGGGGGGCTGCCTCGCCCTTTATTTCATTTTAATGTTTGAGGGGCTTAAGATCGCAAATCCTGTTTCCATGGCTGCGGTGTTCACCCTTACGCCATTTCTAAGTGGGCTTTTTGGTGCAGCGCTGTTGGGGCAGCGGCTTTCGACCGTGAGCTGGGCTGCGATCCTTTTGGGGGGGATCGGGGCCTTGTGGGTTATTTTCCAAGGGGACTTGAGCCGCTTTTTGGCGCTGGAATTTGGTACCGGTGAGGCGATTTTTCTGGTGGGGGTGATTTCACACGCAATATACACACCGTTGGTCCGACGGCTTAATCGTGGTGCCGCGCCATTACCGTTCAGCGCTTTGACAACGGTGGGCGCTCTTTTGGTCGTGGCTTTGTATGGCGGGGCTGATTTATTTGAAATGGATTTCGGATCAATGCCCATGCGGGTTTGGTGGGTGACACTCTATCTTGCGGTTTGTGCCTCGGCGATTACATTTTTCTTGCTTCAATTTGCAGCGCTGCACCTGAATTCAGCCAATGTTATGGCCTACACCTATTTGGTGCCGATTTGGGTTATCTTTTGGCAGCTTGGTTTAGGGGAAGGATTGCCCAGTCCGCAAATCTGGGGTGGCGTTGTCTTGACGATTTGCGCAATGCTGTTTTTGCTGTACGCTTCAACGCCCAGAGAATAGCTCGAGAGACCTTGGTCATCCATCGCTCATGATCTTGAGGCGCGGTCTTGTCAGAAATCTGTTCCTTGAAATTCACGCGATTGTTCAGACACGGGAACTTTGATCCAAAAAGGATTGTTAAGATCGGGTCTGCACATGGAGCTTGGGCCCTCACGCAGAAAAATTGGTCCCTCACTCTTACCAACTGTAGTTCCTCCCTTTTCCGCCCTTTTTGGGGCGCGTTTCTAGGACGGGTGAAGACCAAGGGACGGGTCGTTGAACAGTGGAGGTACTCAGCTCTTAACTTTTAACCAGCTATCTGAGTTGCTGGTTATTCGAATCCGCTTTTGGGATTCGTCTCTATGTTCATGTGAGCAGCCGTTCGAGCATCGCGCAGATAAGGGCCGCAGATAGCCCAATCCTCCACATGCTGCAAAGCAGCTAGATGACCCTTAGTGCCAGATCAGCAGGGCCGGCGACATCGACGTGCCAAAAGTCGCACATTTCAATTGGGAGCTTGGCAAACACGCGCTCGAAGTCTAGTCCGTTAGTGCAGCGCCGAACCGCCCATGTCGTTCCTTCAATTGCATTGTCCGGGGTTAGGTTGTGGTTCAACCTTATCGCTTTGACTTCGGAAGCGAGCTTTTTGCGGTCATGAAATTCATCGCGTGGTTCCGTGACATTTTAGTTGTGCACAAAAAACGCACGAAGAACACTCGGCAGGACACTTGCGAATTCCAAACCTTGCTAAGCGGTCAAGCGACGACGGAACACCTGAAGGACTGCATCCACAGCTATGTTAGCCATGTTGTCTAACACAAGAGCCAAGCGCTCCTTCACGTCGTCGAGGAAAGCGCGCCACTCCTTGGGCGCACGCCGATATGTCCATGGCATTGGCATGGGTGGCCGATTCCATCGTCAGAATTTCTACTGATAATTTTATCGAGATTCACAACGTTAGTCGAAGGAAACAACGTCCGCTTCGTCCCAAAATGCCGGTTGGAACTACTGCACCAGACAAGCGCAGTTTGCCAATTATACCTGGCACAAACAACGCAATCGGATGAGATCGCATCATGATTTGAACATTCGACCTTCTGTACCTGAGGCTCCTTTAAGGCATTCAAAAATCGGTGGCTCTCGTAGTGGAAGTTAGGGAATTGATGCAATAATAAATACCATTTAATGACATATTGAGTATGATTTTCTGGAAGAAATTTTCTGAATATTGTGATTCGCCACTATTTTAATCTGATTAAAAACTAAGGTTTTAAGGCAAAAAAATAGGCGAAAAGACGCCTAAAAGCCTCAATTTATCATAAAGCGAGCGTAATCTCGCCTAAATCTATCAAGCACTTTGGCAAAAGCTTGCCGAAAAATTGATCATTCCAAGGAATGGTACGCTATATCGCAAATTGCCATTGACCAAATTGGTAATGCTGATCCATGAGCAT
This sequence comes from Planktomarina sp., assembly GCA_020630015.1. GTDB lineage: Bacteria > Pseudomonadota > Alphaproteobacteria > Rhodobacterales > Rhodobacteraceae > Planktomarina. The sequence goes on from JAHDCF010000024.1 coordinate 38,866, forward strand.
CTGAATTGAGAAAATTAGTGGGGCTGCTGACGGCCCTTTTGAGGGACGTAAAGGTTAACAATGTCTTGGCGCAGTAAGCCAAGACGGTTTTGAGGAGATGAGACAGATGGCGACGAAAACATTACAGCAAGAAGCAGACCTTCAGTTGGCGAAAGCTGTTGAACTGCGCAAGATCGCGAATGAGTCGGAAGCTAAAGTGACAACTCTTGATACTTCATTGAAGGCGGCGCAAACAAAAGAGGCTGACGCAAAGCTGGCCTATGACGAAGCGGTTAAGGCGCAGACAACAGCAACAGAAACACGTGTTGCCGCCGAAACCAAGCTTACGGATGCTCAAAAGAGCCTTGATATCGCGACTAAAGAAGAGGCCGCTGCAAAAACAACGTATGACACTGCAGTGACAAAGCAGGCTGATGCCTTAACCGCAAAAGAAGCCGCCGATACAAAACTAGTCACCTCCCAAAAAACCTATGATGAGGCTTTGCTTAAATCTGACACAGCTACGACTGACCGCCTCACAGCCGAGAAAACACTTTCCGACGCCCAATTGAAACTTGATGCCGCCACAAAAGAAGAAGCTGCTGCGAAAGCATCATACGACGCTGCAGTGACCAAAGAAGCTGAAGCGCAAGCCACGTATAACAAATTGAATGATGGTGCCATTGCTGCCCGTAAGGAAGCGGATGAGGCTAGAGCAGCAGCAGATGCGAGCCCGGGCGATAAAACCTTGGAGCAAGCGGCACTGGATGCGGAAGCCAAGGCCGACAGTGCTGAAAAAGACGCCGCTTCAGCTAAGTTGACATATGATAGCGCCGCAAAGGAACTGGACGCTGCAAAAACTGATCTGGCTTCGAAGCAAACAACTTTGAAAGAAGCCACGGCCACGCGCGATTCAGCCCAAAAAGAAGTTGACGCTGCGAAAGTAGCGGAAGAAACCGCCCTGAAAGAGACCAGCGATGCAAAACTGGCGCTTAATGCTGCAACCAAAGAAGCATCAAGTGCTCAGTTGAGCTACGATTCAGCGACAAAAGAATTGGATGCTGCCAAGATTGATTTGGCAACAAAACAATCTTCCTTGAAAGAAGCGACCGCAACTCGAGACACAGCGACCAAAGAGCTGGAAACAGCGAAACTGGCTGAAGCCGATGCGACAAAGCAGGTAGAGACGACAAAGCTTTCCTACGACACGGCGTCCAAAGAATTGGTATCGCTTCAAACTGACTACGATGCTGCTGTTAAACAAGCCTCAACAGACAAACTGGCCGCCGAAGATGCAGAAAAGGAAGCAATCCGGTTGCAAGAAATTGCTTCTGAAGCCGTGAAAGCTCCAACCGGGCCGGGTATTGTCGACGGGACAGCCGGTGATGACGCCATTTTGATGACCACAAACTATGCGGATGCCGAAAAAGATGAGGTCGACGGATCAGATGGTCTGGATGATACCATTGCCGCCGGTGCTGGTGCCGACGAGATCGAAGCAGGACTTGGCAACGATCTGATCTATGGTGGGACCGGTAATGATTCTGTCAATATTAGCACCGATGGCGGCACTGGACAGGACACCTATTTCATGGGGTCTGGCGATGACTACATCAAAGAGGAGACGTTTGACGGTAAAAACGTTGTTCATGATGGCGCTGGCAATGACTATAGTATTTTAGCCGCTGCCGGTGGCAATCGCTTCATTTTTGATGCGTCGATCAGCTCGGGCAATGACACCATCATTGGTGCTGATCACACGGATGCCGATATTATGGACTTGTCTTCATATTCATCGGGCGACTACACCATCACGTATGCAGGAGCGGGTAATCCCGCTGATGATAAAGAGGACGGTACGGTCACGTTTACCGCCGACAAACGTACAATCGAATTTCAAGAAATTGAACGTATTCTCGAGGCTTCATCAAGTGCGGGTGATGGAACAGTGCATGGTTCATCCTTTGATGATGCCATGTTCGATGGATACGATGACAGTGTGAATAACGCCAACGGCGATATCATCGGAACCGGCGATGGAAACGATAAAGATACCATCTTTGGTTATGGTGGTGATGATCGCATCTTTGGTGTTGCTGATGATGATCTGATATATGGCGGCACAGGAAACGATACGATCACAACGGACAACACAGCGTTTGGTAACGACAGAGCGTATGGTGAATCAGGAGATGACAGGCTCAAGGGCTACAATGGTGATGACACACTATTTGGTGGCCGTGGTAACGACTACATCTCTGGGGACAGTGACCCGGTTGATAAGTTTAGTTCCACTGGCAAGGATTCTTTGCTGGGTGGATCTGGCGATGATACGATTTATGGTGGTGCGGACGACGATTTCATAGATGGTGAAAGTGGTTCCGACACCATGTATGGTGGTGCTGGAAACGACACCATCAAAGCGTCGCAAGGGAAAGATGTGTCTTACGGCGGTGCCGGAAAAGATATCATTGAAGCTGCAGCTGGCGTAGCCGTCTATGGTGATGAAGATGACGACAGCATTTCGATGCTGAGCAAATCTTCATTTGCATCCGGTGGTCTTGGTTCAGATACAATTTCTGTAGATGCCCTAGCTGGCCTGGCCAACACAACTGTGGATGGTGATGAAGACCCTGATGGAAGTGATCAAGATGTGTTGGATCTCACTGATGTGTCGGGCGACATAGCGACAATCCTATTCGAATCGGGCGATCCTGAAAAAGGAACAATCGTTGGGAACAACGGTGAATCCATGTTCTTTGACAATATTGAAAAAATTGTGGGTTGGACCGCGAGTCCTGATGGAACTGTTCATGGGACAAACGGTAATGATTCAATCGTTGGTGGCTATACAGACCAGAACGGCGACATCATTGACGGTGGCGACGGATCAATCGCAGGTAATGCATCAGCCGATGATATCGTAGTAGCCGGCAGCGGTGATGACACCGTTTTTGCTCAGAATGGTGACGACACCGTGTTCGGTGGCGCAGGCCAAGACACTCTTTTCGGTGCTGCGAACAGCGACATCGTGTACGGTGGGTCCGGTGATGATTTTGTCAACGATCAAGGGGGCGATGGAACTTCTTATGGCGGTGACGGGGACGATCGCGTTCGCGGAGAAGGCGGAAACGATGTCTTGTATGGCGGCGATGGGAACGACTACATAGGCGACTATGACTCCGAGGCCGGGGATGACACAGTTTATGGTGGTGAAGGAAATGACCTCATCACACCGGAACGCAACGATGACCTAGTCTATGGCGATCAAGGCGACGATACGGTGTTTGCTTGGTTCGGCGAGGACATCGTTTACGGTGGCAGTGGCGACGATTCCATTTATGGCGAAGGTTATAATGAGTTCACCCAATTTATTATTGACAATAATGGCGGTGAAACAGGCCCGCTGATCGATGACTCGATTGGAAGCGATGACACATTGTTTGGAGGAATTGGGTCTGATGTTGTGTCCGGTGGCGGAGGCAATGACGAACTATTTGGTGGCCAAGGCGATGACACCATCTTTGGTGGGTTCGGAAATGACTCTATCAACGCTGGCCAAGGTGCCGACAGTATTGAAGCCGGTAGTGGTAATGATACGGTAAATGCAAACAATGGCGTGAATGAAACCATTACACTTGGTTCTGGCGATGATTCTGTTGCTTTTAATGGTGCGGATACCATCGAAGGCAACTCTGGCGATGATACGTTAACGCCAACCAAATTTAGCGCGAATACCACAATCGATGGCGGTGAAGATGGCGTCGATGATAGCGTTGATGATGGTGATGTTGATGTGCTGGATCTGACCAACATTGCGGATGAAATTGCGACGGTAATTTTTGATCCGAACGATCCTGAAAAAGGAACGGTGGTCAGCACAGGCAACGAATCTATCTTCTTCGACAACATTG
>JAHDCF010000025.1 GCA_020630015.1 Planktomarina sp.
CGCAGCGGATTGCAAATCCGTGTACACCGGTTCGATTCCGGTACTCGCCTCCATGGAAAGCTCTTTTCAGCATAAAAAACCTGCGAAACGCTCACGAATTCGAAGTATTGCTGACTAACGATCCGATTTGCCGGAAATCATCCAATTCCTATACTTTGGGATATCAGAGTATCCATCTTTGCCCATGACCCTTAGGCGGAAACTGGTACTCAATCTTCAGGAAATGGAGAATTGGTGTGGATATTCGTCATGAGAGGGCGCTGCCTGACCTTGAATATCGGGTTCAAGCGCCGCTGGTGTTAACACTGGCGAACACGAAAAAACAGATTGAGATCCGGGAATGGTCGCTTGCGGGCATCATTTATCCCGAGGATATCAACGTCTTGCCACAGCGAGGAGAGCTGACGATTCCTTTTCAGGGAATTGATCTATCATTCCCTGTTACCTTCACCCAAGGCTCGTCGAAAAATGAACTCCTTTTCCAAGATCTGACAGGTCGTCAACGCGAAACGCTGGCTGTGTTTTATCGTTCGATCTTATCTGGAAAAATGGCCAGTTCTGAAACCATGATCACAGCGTTGGATACGCCTGTCGATCTGATCCCAATGGGCGAAACCGAAGAAGAAACCAGTGCGGGGCAAAAAGAAAAAAGCCCAAGAATTTTACGGATCATTTGGAACGTAGCCTTTTATTTCATTTTGGCCGCGCTGCTATTTATTCTCATCGGTGGGCAGATTTGGTCCAAGCTAACCACAGTACAGATCACCGGCGGGCGTGTAATGGCACCCGTGCTCGCTCTCTCCGCCCCAGAAGCAGCGTATGTGGATCGAATTCTAGTGCAGGAAGGAGATGCCGTTTCCCAAGGTCAGGTTCTGATCCGTATGTCCGATCCGGATCGTGAAAGTGACGTCGAAGATATTCGTAAAGATTTGCCCTATGCCAAATCACGTGTGCGCGAAGCGCGGGCACTGCTTGAAGCGCATCTGGCTCAAAAATCAGTATATCGCGCCCCATTCGAACAAAATTTGGATCGTGCTTTGGCGCAACGTTCACTGCGTGACTTGCTGGGGTATTATAACATGGACGGCGTGTTATTGGCATTGTCGAACTTGGAAAAGTTTGATCAAGGGCAAGCCCCAATCGATAGCGATTTTCACAAAATTACATCGAAACTTAAATCAGACCTTAATCAAGCCAAGGATGCAGAAAGCAGGTTAAAACGCGATCTTTCAAACGCCAAAGATGCCGCGCGTGCATTGGATGTGATTGCCAAAGCGGATGGTTTTGTTGCTGAAATTCCGGTGCTTCAGAATGAATATGTGCATCGCGGCCAGCCCTTGATGACATTCGAGGAAAATACCGCACGTCAATTGCGAGGTTGGATTAGTGAACATCGGGCAAAAGCAATCTTTGTCGGAATGATCGCCAAAGTCGAAATCACCGATGTCACGGGCACGCGTTCCATAGATGCCCAAATCATTGATATCTTTGCCGGGGTGGATCCAGCAACCGATAAGGGTTTTGGCGCAATTGTGACGTTGTCCCTGCCCGATCTTCAGGCGCAGGAAACGCGAGACATTTTGCGCCCAGACGCCCCAGTCACAATTCGTGCCTTAAAGCCTTGGGCGACACGTTGGGGGACATGGTAATGTATGCTCCCTCCTCCGATTATGCCTTTGACAAAGACCTAACTGTTCGCCTTCGCGATCTGAAGGCACCTGCCAAGCGTGGTTTGGCAAAATGGTCAATTCGACAAATGTTTTTGATGTTCACCATTGCAATGATCTTATTGTGGTTGTTGGTATCTTTGTCGAACCGCTTTTTTGTGCCTGAAGTTCAGCACATCACATTCACCTTAGGCGCATTGGGCATGTGGCGTTTTGGATGGTGGTTTACACACGCAGTGCGCGCTGAAATTTATCGCCGGTCGCGGTTTCCCAAGATGCGCGCAGCCGCGCAGCGTCTTTGGGATCAAGGTTGGCGCCCGCGCCGCCTTCATATTCAGATGACCACCTATTACGAAGAACCTGCGATCACCAAACGCGTCATCGGGTCCATCCTCTCGCAGATCCGGCGCGAGCGCATTCCAACAACTTTGTATATTGGAACTGGTTCTGCTTATGATGAACAAATCATTCGTGATTTTGTGGAAACCCACAGCCAAGATATCCCCGGTGATTTGGCGGATCTGGTTTTCATTCGTCAAAACCAGCCAGGCAAACGAATGGCCATTGGTCTGATCGTCCGCGCCATCAACAGAAACGGTGTCGAAAAGGATGATCTGGTCATCTTTATGGACGGCGACGCCCTTTATGGCGACGATGTATTGGAAAAAACTCTGTCGATGTTTGGTGCCGATCCTGAATTACAGGCTTTGACCACAGATGAAGAAGTCATCTGTTACGGACCAAAATGGATCGCAAATTGGCTGGACATGCGCTTTGCACAACGCCGTTTGGCCATGCAATCCCACGCGATTTCCGGCAAAGTATTGACCCTTACTGGACGTATGAGCGTGTTTCGCGCGGAACATATGTTAAGCCTAAAATTCATCCGCACGATTGAAGCGGATCATTTGGATCATTGGCTGTGGGGTCGCTTTCGGTTTTTGTCTGGTGACGATAAATCAACTTGGTATCACATGCTGACCCAAGGTGCGAAAATGACCTACGTGCCTGACGCGACCGTTTACACGATCGAAGTCATCAAAGAAAATGGCATGCAGCGCATGGTTCAAAACTTTCGCCGGTGGTCTGGTAATATGCTTCGCAACGGCAGCCGCGCAATCGCACTTGGGCCTCGCCGCGTGAACCCCTTTATTTGGTGGTGTTTGGTGGACCAAAGATTGGCAATGTGGACCATGATGGTCAGTCCTGCTTTGGCAGTTCTGGGCACGATCGTGGCACCGGATTACATTTGGTCATGCCTCATCTGGATCATCTTTTCTCGGGTTGTTTTGTGCATCTTTTTGTTTACGCACAGTCGTCGTGTGGATCTGAGCTGGCCGTTTATTTTGTATCTGAACCAGATCATTAACGCGTCTGTTAAAATTTTTATGATTTTCCATTTGTCCAAGCAGAAATGGTCAAACCGCGGAAATCAATCTAGCCAATCTGGCGAAGGTTGGCTGGCAAGTGCCCAAAACGGTATGGCCAAGTTCCAACTTATCACCACGGTTGTGGGCTTCATCTATTTGCTGTCCTGTTTGGTCGGCCTTGTTCCATTTCCTACATTTTAACAAGGGGATCAAACCAAGTTCACAGCAAACAAAAAATGACTGCAAACCAACTGCAGCACTGAATATGTGTCTATTGGTTCATCTCTCACATTTCCTTTGCAATAGATACATCTTGCCCGGCCTTTTTGGCCGGGCATTTTATTTCACGTTCCATTTTATCAAATTCTCAGCGCCATATCCAAAGGGATAGGTGACCTGCCCAATTTTACACAAATCTATACTTCCCCCACAAAACATAAGTTTTTCAATCCCTTATGAACAGTTTCAGAGTGATGAACCTATCAAAGGACTATGAAAAATGTTGAACGCTGCAATCAATTCTAATGCTGCGACACCGCTTGCGCCGCTGCACATCGTTGGTGAAAAACCATCAATCTCGATTGTCGGCTTGGGCTATGTGGGTGCTGTGTCAACCGCATGTTTGTCGAGCTTGGGTCACCGCATCGTTGGTGTTGATTTGGATGAAACCAAAATCGCCCAAATTGGGGAAGGCAAAGCCCCCATTCACGAAGCCAACTTGGAAAAACTTCTGTCCGAAGGGGTTGATGCACAGCTTATCACAACCACAAACGACCTTGTAGATGCGGTTGCCGATACTGACGTCACCTTTGTTTCTGTTGGCACACCGACATCTGAAGATGGTGGATGTGATTACCGTTTCATCGAAAGCGCCGCCCGATCCATTGGTGAAGGAATTGCGCTGAAATCTGATTTCCACGTTGTTGTCATGCGCTGTTCGATCCCTCCCGGAACAACAATGAGGGTAATGACACCGATTATCGAAGAATATTCAGGCAAAAAACTGGGTGATGGCTTCGGCGTTTGCTTCAATCCTGAATTCCTGCGCGAAGGCGTGGCAGTAGCCGATTTTTATGCCCCCCCCAAAACTGTCATTGGCGCCACATGTGAAAAATCAGCGGACATTTTGAAATCTGTCTATTCACCGGTGGATGACACGCCGATCATCACATCCATCGAGACAGCCGAGATGGTTAAATATGTCGATAATGTTTGGCATGCCGCCAAAGTTTGTTTCGCAAACGAAGTTGGCCGTCTTTGCAAACCATTAAACGTCGACAGCCATGATGTGATGGATGTGTTTGTTCAAGACACAAAACTGAACCTATCCCCCTATTATCTGAAGCCAGGTTTTGCATACGGTGGGTCCTGTCTGCCGAAAGAAGTTCGTGCGGTAACGCACATTGCAAAGGGCCTGGGTGTGTCTTTGCCAATGATCGAAAACTTAGACGTTTCAAACAAAGCTCATATCGATGCGGCCACGCAAATGGCAGAAGCAACACAGGCCAAAACGGTTGCTGTACTGGGTTTGGCATTCAAACCCGGCACCGATGATTTGCGCGAAAGCCCGATTTTGGAGGTGATTGCAGATTTGCATGCCAAAGGTATCAAAGTTCAAATCCACGACCCAGCCATCACAACACAGACGCCCCTGGCGGGACAGTTGGCTTATGTTCAACACGGAAGTTCCGGCCTGCGCGATGTCGCCCCGGCCTTGCCAGAAATGATCTGCGAAAACATCGAAGGCGCTGTTCAAAACGCTGACGCCATTTTGGTGACCCAGAAGAACAAAGCTTACGCTACGGCCGCCAAGGAAAGCACGCTGCCGGTAATTGATCTGGTGCGATTGTTTGACGGTGAAACACCCGAAAACTGCACAGGTATCGGCTGGTAACCCCGGCCAAATTCTCTCCCCTCTTCTTTAAGGACTATGACGATGACTGACCAAATCTTTGGAACAAATCTGAACGACATTCTAAGTGTCCTTCAGCCAGGTTCCGTCGTGAACGGCCTTGCCGGTGACGATGAAATCACCGGCGGCTCTGGAAACGACACAATCTTCGGAGACTTTCAAAACGAAAACCTGTTAACCCAGGTCGAAGATGCCAACAGCTTTGCCGATTATGCCAATACCGGAGACTGGCAAGTGGCAAATGGCGACGATGGGCACAGCAAAATGACCCAAGTGGTCACAACCGAAGATGGCGTGTCTTACTCTGTCTCATTCGAAAGTGCCGCAAACCTTGGCGCCGGTTATACAGGCGGTGCGATCGAAGTTGTTTGGAATGGTGACGTTGTCGGAACATTCACCTCTGAAACAGGCGTGTTTGAAACCCATTCAATCGAAGTTGTTGGCACTGGTGGTGAAGATGTGTTGACCTTCCGATCTGTGGATTACACGCCGGAAAACGGGCCCACAATTATGACCGATGGTCCGATCAATTATTATGAAACGACCGTTGAAATTGCTGGCCAAGAGGTAACAGTAAACGCAGTCGCACCGGGCCAACCTGGATTATATCAAGTTTTGAATGGTACGCTTCATACCTTTGATGTTGAAACCCAAACATATATCCAAGCAGGATCTGACGCGACTGTAACGATCAATGGCATCGGCTTTAACCAAGAAGACGATCTGTTTTACGGAATCGCAGTCAGCAATGGCACCGACAGCCTCGGCAATCCGGTCGAACGCACCGACATCATGATGATCGATGCACATGGCAACAGCTATCGTATTGGCGAAGGGCCTTACGCATCATGGACCGGGGATTTCGACGACCAAGGAAATCTTTGGTCATTCCATTCGAGCATGGATCGCATTACTGTTATCGATGTTGATCAATTTGATGCCGATGGAAATCCTGTGGTTGAGGTCTTCAAATTCCCCAACAACATGATCACAGAGCGCGTTTGGGACGTGGCCTATAATGCCGAAACACAACAGTTCATGGGCCTTGTTGGACCATCTGCAGAAGGTGAACCAGGTCAATTGATGATCATCGACATTTCAAACGTAGAAAATGGTGGTGAACCTGAATTTTCCTTCATCGAGATCACAGGAACGATGATCGACGGCACTGCGGAAGATGGCCTTCCACGCATGACATTTGGGTCTGCTGTTATCGATGGTGATGGCAACTTATACGTAGGTGGTAACGGCGGCGACCACGATATGAATGATGCAACAGGCATATCTGGTGGTATCTATCGTGTCGTCACCGACCAAGACACGGGTACCGGTCACTTGGAATTGGTGACAGAAGCGCCAAGGGCCTATTCCAACGATGGTGCCAGTGATCCACGCGCACTTGATCTCTTTGCTGTTACGGATCTCAACACAAGTGTTTTGATACGAACTCCTGAACTTACCGAAGTAGAACTCGAAGATGGCAGTTACAATGATACCATCAGTTCAGGATCAGACAGCGATGTGGTTTTTGGCGGTTACGGCGATGACGTGGTAACGGGCGAAGGACGCGGCGATAACTTGTCTGGGAACGAAGGCGACGACCAAATCTACGGTGGGAACGCACCGGGCGTCTTCTCAAGCATCGTTTCGTATTATGACGATGCTGGCTTGCGATATGACCAATTCGGGAACCTGCTGCCGGATGACGATGACCAATTGTTCGGTGGAACCGGGCAGGATCTTCTCAGAGGGTCAGCCGGTCACGATACCCTTTATGGAGGGGACGGTGATGACCAATTGTCAGGCGGATCGGGTCTTGATGTTCTTTATGGGGATCTTGGTTCTGATCAAATGTCCGGCGGTGGACAAGATGACTTCATTTTCGGCGGTCAAGGCGACGACTTTTTGAGCGGAGGCTCTGGTTCAGACATCTTGAACGGGGAAACAGGCCAAGACACTTTGGAAGGCGGAAGTGGTAACGATTATCTAAATGGTGGTCTTGCAAACGACGACATCAACGGTGGTTCGGGCAATGACACAATCGAAGATGACGGAGGCAGCGATCGAATTCGCGCCGGATCAGGCAACGATTCAATCAGCGCTGGTGATGGAAACGATTACATCAATGCGGGCAATGGCGACGACGTGATCGACGGCGGGGCCGGACGTGACCGGATCTATCTTGGGGCTGGCGAAGATGTCGCCAGTGGCGGAGAAGGATCAGATCGCTTCATCTTCCGTTCAGAAGATTTGGATGGAAGCAGCGACAGGATCGACGACTTCACCAACACCGGCAATGAACAGGATAGTCTAGATTTTAGCCAACTGGCACTTCTTGAAGATGGTCAAACGCAGGAAGATTGGATGTCGCAAAATGTTTCGCAAGGCGCAGACAATTCGGTTGTTATCACACTCGACTCCGGCACGCTGACGCTGGTTGATCACAACAACATGGGTGATCAATTCCTTCAGTCAGTCTCTGACGCGATGATTTTCTAAGAATGCAGGAGGCTGGTCAAAAAAGACCAGCCTCTTTCGCTATCATGGCTGCATGTGTGCGATTTTTCGCTTCCAATTTGCGGCACAGCGTTTTCACGTGCAGTTTGATTGTAACTTCCTGCAGATCAAGATCCCGAGCAATTTCTTTGTTCGAAAGCCCCTGACAAAGCCCACCCAACACCTCTAATTCCCGAGGCGACAAACCTTTGGCAAGTTCGTTGGTTTCTTCTTCCTCTTCAGCGGTCATAAATTTAACCGGCACAAATGTTTCACCCGCAGCCATAAACCGAATGGCGTTCACCATGGATGCGGCTGCCATGGTTTTGGGCAAAAACCCAATCGCACCCGCATCAAGCGCCTGTTGGGCAATGGCTTTTGGGGCGATGCCCGACATTAAAGCAACGGGGAATGGATCACTTGCTTCTTTCGCTGCCGCCAATCCCTCCAACCCATTCATGCCGGGCATTGAATAATCCAACAGGACCAATTGATACCGCTTGTTGGTTCGAATGGCTTCTAGTGCACTCTCAAGATCAGCGACAACATCGACCTCAAAATCGGTTTCTCGATCCAGAAACGCGGCTAACGTTTCGCGAACCAAATCATGGTCATCGGCAATCAAAATTCTGATCATGAAAACAATCCCTGCGCAACTTCCTGCGCAAGTTGCCCCAAGTTGACGGGTTTCGCAAACAATCCTTGAATGGAGGGCTTGTTCAGGCGCGGATCGGCCAATCTTCGTGCCAAAGCTGTCACAACAAAGATAGGAATTTGCATTCCCTGCCCCCGCAATTGTTCGATAACATCGCCCCCAGTCAAGCCAGGCATATCATAATCCGTAATCAAACAGTCCCAATCATCCGGATCATCCATCAACACTTCGATGGCCAGACTGGGATCATCCACGACGCTCACCTCAGCACCACAAGATTCAAGAAACGATACGATCACCCCTGCGACGGCCTGCTCATCATCCAAAACCAAAATTGTTTTACCGGTTAAATCCACCAATGCGGCGTCATCGCCATCTGCGAAATCGTTGTCTTCGATCCGGGGGAATGCAACGTGAAAGGCGGTTCCCTGCCCTTCTTGGGTATCAACGATGATAAACCCATCAAGCCGCTGCACAATCGCAGAAACCATGGCCAATCCAACACCAGTTCCGCGATTGCCTTTGGTGCTGAAGTAAGGTTCGAAGATTTTGTTCAAAACGTCCGCGGGAATGCCACCAGCAGTGTCTTCAACCACAACTTCAAAATATGATTGACCGGGTCGATTTTCACCGATGATCGGCTGTGTGTTTGAAGAAGGCTCAAAGGTTCGAAGGGCAACTTCGATCGTTCCTTTTGCCCCCTCGAAAGCATCGTTTGCATTTAGGATCAGATTCAAAATCACCAATGAAATATCCGCGTTCACACCTCGAATGTTCATTGGAAAGTCTGGTTTGTCGAAACTTAGAGTGACATTTGATCCAAGGTTTGATGCGGCCAGCCCTTCCACCTCTGACAATATTGATCTGAGATCAAAAATCCCTGCGTCACCCGCATCAGCCCCAAGATCAAGCAACCTGTTCACCAATCTTGCTGCGGTGTTTCCCGCTTTCAGGATTCGGTTTGCATGTTGCCTTTGATCTTCCGTTGCGTCTGGTTCTGATACGATCAAAGTGGCTGAACCCGAAATCGCTGACAGCACGTTATTAAAGTCATGTGCCACACCCGCAGCCAATTCAGAAATTGCTTCGCGACGGCGGGTACTTTCGATCTGTGCATTCAAGGCCGCCATCCGCTGTCTGTTGCCCACGGCGGTTGTCACATCCCGAATAACCACAATGCTGCCGACTTTTTCTAAATCGGTTTGGGAAACCTCATGATATTGGCCTGCATCGCCCAAAGCCCTTTCAAAAATCCTGCCACGATCAGACATGCCAACTTCGGCTTTCAAGCGATCTTCGTTTTCTGGGGTTCTATAGAATCGCTGCCATTTTCGGCCTGTCAGTAAGAGTTCACTTTCAAATCCCAAAAGCTGGGCCATTTTCGAATTTGAATAAACAACACGCCCATCAAAATCGGTGATTCCGATACCATCACTCGCATTTTCCACGGCGGCGGCCCTTTGTTTCAGCAACCGTTCAGTATTTCGAAGGGCCGTGGTATCTGTGGCAGAGATAACCGTGGCACCTTCCGAAGTTATCTGTGCGCGGAAAAGAACCTGCCGGCCGTCGGGCAAACCTGATCGAACCCCTTCCTTATATTCGGAAAGCTGATGAAAATCGGGTCTTCTCATCTGTTCCGAAATATTTTGAAACGACTTCGGCAGCCCCTCGATATAGGCCGACCAATTTTCATCAAACGATGTTCCTACTCCCCATTTCGAAACAGGCGACGGGAACATGGTTCGGGTACTATCGTTACAAAACCCAATCGTTTTATCGGGCATTAGCATCAAAAAAGCATCACGGGTGTGTTCCAACACCTCTTGCAGTCGCGCCTCTGCAATGCGTGTCTGTTCAATAGATTCCACTCGCTCGGTTGCATCGGTTTGCGTCGCCACCAGTTGTGCCAAGTTTCCATCGTGATCATAGACTGGAAACAAGGCCAGATCGTTCCAGAATTCTTCGCCATTTTTTCGTTTATTACGGATTAAAAATGTCCCGGCGGTTCGATCTTTAACTGCCGCGCGCAAACGCGATCTTTCCGGAGATTGAGGTGCCTCTGCCGACAAAAAACGGCAATTTTTGCCCAATACTTCCGATGCAGAATACCCCGATAACGTTTCGAATGCTTGGTTCACATAAATGAGCGGCAAATCAGGTTGTGTTGCGTCGGCGATTGCAAAACCTGACGATGATCCGTCAATGACTGCTGCCAACCGATCATTTTGAATGCTCAATTCCAAATTGTTGGAAACCTGACCAAACAATCCAACCAATCGCTTCAAAAATCGAAGGTTTTTGTTTGAGAACTTTCCCGGCTGTGGATCAAAACACAAAAGCACGGTTTGTGCGTCCGAATTATCATTGGCCACAGCGAACAACAAACTGCGCTGGTCGGCATAACGCTTTCGAAAATCTTCATCCAAGCCTTCAATTTTCGAAAGATCGATCACATTGCGCGATTTGCGAAAATAATCTGCGTTTTGAATATGAAACGACAGCTCATCTTCAAATGCTGTGCTGAAGGAAACAGAAAGCGTGCCGTCCGACAATTTCCCCAACGCAACCCGTTGTGCATCAAGGCTTTCCGCCGCCTTTTTAAGCGCATTTAGCAAGGCCCCCTTGGGATCGCCTGACTGTGTTGCGACCTCCAATATTTCAAGAAGGGCTTTGGTTTCCGCCAAAGCCTCTCTCTCTCGATCACGAACGATTTCAAGTTCAATTAATGTTTCGCGAAGTCTTTCGTTTTGGGACATTCATTTTCCAAAGTTCAGTCACCTTTCGAAAAGATTACACAAGAAATCATTAAATTCCCATGCCTGTTCCCACCTGCGCGCATTGGGCCTTGTTCACCAAAAGTGAAAGCCCCCAAAAAGGGAGCGTTTTTCAACGCATCACTCACACCGCCACTGATTTCATCAATGCGATCGGCCACGGACAACATGCATCCCCCACAATATATCATAAAGGCACCGGCAATATCTTCATCTTGAATCGCGGCATTTTGCTTGGCCATCTGCGCCACACGTCCCCCGCGCTCAACCAATGCATCGCGCGTCCCTGTCATCTGAACTATTTCTTCGCCTTCTGATAGTTCGGCAAAAAGATCGATGTTTCCATTTTCGTGCACGACACTTGGGTGCGCCAACAAATAAAATGGGATACCTCTGACCGTCGAAACTTGCCGCCCCAAGGGCCACATGGTTGCGTCCGATAAAATGCTCTTTTCACCGTCATCGTTTGGCTTAATAATTTCCCCACCATTCCACTTTGCATAAACATCTGCGGCAGGTTCACCATCAATCTTGATCAAGCACCGACCATCGGTTTTTGTTACAATCCCTGAATGTTGGGTCGGCTCATACCCATTTTGATATGCAATCTCCACGGGGGTGGAACTGAACATCACCGTGACAACAAGCCCGGCATCAATCGCCTCCCCACCATCACTCACACGCCAACCACCGGCAACGGCTTCGTCTGCGGCACTTCCACCGATCACGGGCACCGAGGGACCAACGGCATCTTCGATGCCCATCAAGACCTCTTCTTCTGCTCCAGGTGTGGCGGACAGAATGATCAAATCAGGTGCTTCGCCAACACGTTGCGCGCGTTCTATTGCAGTTGTGACGGTATCAAATGTTGCTTTCCTTGGATTATCTCCAAATGGCATGGCATAGCTGCCATAATCACCCTCTGGATCGGAAAAAACCATGCCAACAACGTCGGATGCGCCGGTATTCGACATGGCACCACGGCACGATGTTGCCACATGCAAATTACGTGTGGATTGCGAAAGGGACTTAATATCTGACGCGGAAACGACGCCTTCTTTGTGATGGACCATCACAACATCGCACAAACGGGTTTCACCATTCATTTCATCCAAAAGGGATTTCAAAGGGCCCCAATCCTGCCCTGATATTGTTTGAATACGCATGTTCACCTCTCACAGGTGGGCATACACGGTTCATTCGCAGACCGTTTGGGTCATGCGTATAGAGACCTATCCTAAAGTATAGTCTTAGTCTTCGCCATAAGCGGAAGAGATCATGTGGCTGGACAACGTTGTATAGGTTTCAAGCCATGCATTCTTTTCGGCCTCAGTGAAATCGCTGCCCAAAAGCTCTGACAAAGTCATGATGAGGGCTTCACCGACCGGCGCATATTGATCCGCTGACACACCATATGAAACGTGACGTGTTGCCAAGTCCGAAGCAGCTGACAGCAACCCATCGGGGTCATCCAAACTGTCAACGATAAAAGACAACGTATCAACCAACTTACGGCCTTGTTCATCAATATCATTTTTGAACAAAGGTTCGAGATCGGGCCGCAATTGAAACAATTTGCGATAAAACATCATCGCCACCATTTCACGGCTGGCCATTGCTTTGGCCCAGGACATCCGGATCAAATCTGCAGAATTTTCTTGGGTCATATCTCGTTGCCTTTCGACGTCACTTTCACCTTTGGAAAGTGGTGCCCGGGGGCGGATTTGAACCACCGACACGAGGATTTTCAGTCCACTGCTCTACCCCTGAGCTACCCGGGCACGGGTGCGGTTCACCGCAGGTGGGGGTCGTGTAGGACATGGGTTCGCGACTGTCTAGTGGTGAATGACAAAAATCTGATCTCTGGCTTTGCACCGTTCAATTTCCTTCGCAAATTTGTCACGCAATCAGACTGTGCTACCATTTATTAAATACAAGAATCTCAAAAG
Organism: Planktomarina sp.; assembly: GCA_020630015.1. Classification (GTDB taxonomy): domain Bacteria; phylum Pseudomonadota; class Alphaproteobacteria; order Rhodobacterales; family Rhodobacteraceae; genus Planktomarina. The sequence goes on from JAHDCF010000025.1 coordinate 12,824, forward strand.
CTGAACTCAAATGCCCGATCCTACGAAAACCCGATACTCGCATATCCAAATCGCACTTCACTGGCTTACTGCTTTGCTTGTTTTGCTGATGCTTGTTTTGGGCATGGCGTACAGCGCAGAGGTTTTAGGCGCGTCAGGCATTCGGGCCCATCAAGTATTTGGGCAAATTCTAATCGTTGTTGTATGCGTTCGCTTTGTTCTCAGCTTTCGATCCAAACCTGTGAAGAATGTCTCCCACTTGGCGATTGAAAGAATTACGGCAAGCGCCATCCATTGGCTTTTGTATTTGACACTTTTTGTCTATCTTTTCACGGGATATGTGGCGGCATCAGGTTTGCGCGCGCCAATGTTGGCCCTGCCTGTTCCCGCCGATTTTGCCTACAGCGAGTTTGCTGAAACCCTTTTGGATGTTCACTTTTTGATGAAGTGGGTGTTGCTTTCGCTTTTTGCGTTGCACATCGCAGGGGTTTTAAAGCACCATTTTTGGGACAAAGACAGAACTTTTTTCAACATGTGGTTTTCATCAACGAAAGGTGACTAGATATGCAAAAACTGACCAGACGACACGTTCTCGTGACATTGTCAGGGGCCAGTGTCGCGCTGTGCCCAGCGATTTTGAATGCTCATGATGGCGAAGAATTTAGCTGGGGGGATGGGGTAAACACCAGCATCCCACCGGTGCCTGACCGCATATTGGCATTAGAAACACCGACGTCACCTGTCGATGTCACAGACCTAAAACCGGGCGATGTTGCCGTGGTGTCACGTCCAACAGTTCTGCCAGAATATGGGCGCATGAACCAAATTCAATATGTTGCCGTTTTAAGACGTACGGATGCACAGATCCAAGCGGCAAAAGGCAATGACCAATCCGATACAATATTTGATCCTCGATACTTGGTGGTGAACCTTGTGTGCCCGCATCGCGGGTTCGCTGTTGGTGTCACGGGGCGGGCTGACCGGCCGTTCGCATGCACAAAAGAAGGTGACCGGCACCACAGTATTTTTGATGCGTCCGGTTTTGGCGTTCACGGAAAATCAAAAGGGGAATACATGAGCGTTCCCGACTATGATTTGATGATCGAAGCGTCGGGAGACGCCGTAACAAAAGCCGTGTTAACTTTGGCATAAGTACATTTTCTAGTGGCGGGTCGGGTCTGTCTCTTCTTCAGACTCACTCGCCACCTCTTCGTCCCCTGCCAAGGTATATGTTCCGTCGAACCAACGTCCCAAATCGATATCGGCGCAACGTTTAGAACAAAATGGTCTATACTTTTGATCCATTTCTTTTTGGCAAATCGGACAGGCCATCAAAACACCTCAGCCGTGGGCACCCGTTCCCGTTTCCGCTTGAGCTCGGCGTGACCAAGGGGTGTCCATCCCACAAACTCTGTTGCGACGGGGCATTTACGGCACGCCGCTTTAAGGGCGGTTTCCACAGGTTTGCGATCACGCTTTGTCAGTGGGGCAAAATCAACGGTAATTTGACCGGCCAGACCACGCAGGCGCAATTGCCGCGGAAGATCAGCCGCCGCCGCAAGATTTGCCTTTAACGCCGCGGCCGGTGATGCATCTGACCCCGTATTGACATCAACAGCCACCAAAGCGCGGGTTGCTTCGATAAACATTGATCCCGATGAAAGATGTGCCAGATCACCCGTGGATTGCTCCAAGGCGTCCAAGGCGCCAGACGCCTCTAAATCTGCTGGATCGGTCAGGACATCTGTAACATCAGCCCATTCTCGCCATGCCAAGGTATGTGGGCTGTCACCTTCCAACAAAACGACAGGATCTTTTCCGTCCTCAGATGAAATGGCATCAGCAAGCGACCGCATTGCGGCTATATCTTCGGCAACGTCATCTGCAGATTGCCCGGCGGCACTACTGCGGATGATCAACCCCATATCAGATCCATCCATCCCATCGCGCGCCAACAGATCCAGCTGATCGCGCGTGGCATCATCCCGAATTTGCCGGGAAATGTTCAGACCCGGCGAATCTGGCGTCACAATTGCATATCTGCTTTTAAACAAAATACGTTGGGTTACCGGAATTGCTTTGCCCCTTTCGGCCAACCCCGACACCTGCACAGTGATGGTTTGGCCTTGTGACAGGTTCGACGCTTTGCGCAAAAATCCAGTTCCCCCCGGAATTTTCAGCATCGCACCGCCAATCCCCTTTATCGGGCGATCCACAACCGCGCGCAGGATGCTGCCCACAGGCAGAATGTCTGCACTTTCGACAAAGACATCATCAATCTTGCCATCCACCATAAGAACGGCAACTTGCGCGTCGCCCAGATGGCCCAAAATGGCTTGGCGCCCTTTCATGATGCCCCCCAAACAGACAGTCCCGCCGAAGACAAAAGATTGGCAGTTTCCGCCAATGGAAGGCCCATTATCGCGGGATAAGATCCGCTAATCCAAGGGATGAACGCACCCGCTGGGCCTTGAATACCATATCCGCCAGCTTTGCCTTGCCAATCTTTGGTGGCAATATATCCGTCAAGCTCGGCGGCTGACAGGCGTTTCATTTTAACTTTTGAAACAACATCTCGCTGGTACATTTGATCCGGTGTTTTCACGACAACCGCAGTGATCACAGAATGCCTTCGTCCCGATAAATGCGACAAAAACTGGCGCGCTTCTTCTTCATCACTGGGTTTGCCCATGATCCGTCTGCCCAAAGCCACCGTTGTATCAGCGCATAAAATCACTTCGCCTGCCCCAACCTTTAGGGCCTCAGCTTTGGATTTCGCGATGCGGCGGCAATATGCGCGCGGAAGCTCACCCCGCTGGGGCGTTTCATCAATATCAGGGCTACGAATTTGGTCTGGTTCCAAACCCAAAACCGCCAGCAATTCCCGGCGGCGCGGACTGCCAGAGCCCAAGATCAACCGTTTACTTGAAACGGTAATTGATCCGACCCTTCGTCAGGTCATATGGGGTCATTGCAACTTGCACTTTATCGCCTGTCAGAACACGGATGCGGTTTTTGCGCATCTTGCCTGCCATTGTTGCGACGATCTCATGGCCGTTTTCCAGCTCGACCCGAAATGTCGCATTTGGCAAGAGTTCCTTCACGACGCCCGGAAATTCGAGTGGTTCTTCCTTAGCCATGGTCTCTCCTTACTTAACTGCCCGATGGTGGGCGCGCTCTACATGCGGTGGGACTTAAGGTTTTTCAAGGGAAATCAACCAGAATATGGTTAGTTTGCAATGATTGGTGGCCCAAAACGTTCAATTAATCGGTTTGAGATTTGATCACGGGCCTGTCGATAGGCATCCATCTTCTCTTCTCGACGATCACCAAGTGCAGTTGGATCCACGATTGGCCAATATTCCACGGACAACGAATAATACTTCGTCAATTCCAAAACACGCTTTTGGCTAGTTGGTGATAAGGCCACAACCATGTCAAACGACGCAATTTCTTCGCCGCCTTCTTCCATTTCATCAAAGCTGCGCGTTTGGTGGCGTGACAGCTCTATACCCAATTCTTTGCACACAGCGATGGAAAACCCATCGATATCAAGATCCCCCACCACACCCGCCGATTGAACATAGGCTTGGGTACCATAATATTTTTTCATTAGGCCTTCGGCCATGGGCGATCTGACGGCATTATGGTCACAGCAAAAGAGAATAGATTGTGGAAGCTCTTTTGCCATTCCCCTCACCCTCCGAAATGCAAAACGCAAATAAGTGTAAACAAACGTCGGGCGGTATCACCATCCACTTTCACTTTACCGTCCAAACGTTCTTGCAACACCCGTGCACCTTCGTTGTGGATGCCCCGCCGCGCCATATCAATTGTTTCTATTTGGCTGGGTGTCTGGGTTTTGACCGCCTCGAAGTAACTTTCGCAAATCTGAAAGTAATCTTTCACAACTTGTTTGAACGGACCCAATGAAAGATGGAATTCCGCCGCCTTTTGATTTTCGGTCGTTGCAACGTCAAACACAAGCCTGCGATCCCGAATGGCCAAAAGCAAATTGTATGGTCCATCAACCGCATTTTCATTGGCCGGCAATTCGAAGGAATTGTCTTCCAACAGATCAAACATCGCGACCGATCGTTCCTGTTCTATTTCAGGGGTCGGTTTCGGCAGATTTCGATCATCCAATTCTATGTTTGCGATACGGCTCATGATTGGTTCAGTTTATCCAAACGCGCTCGGACGGAAAGACCGTGGGCTTGCAAACTTTCAGATTTGGCCAAAATTTCTGCGGCCGGTCCGATAGCCGCCAATGCGGCCGGTGTCATTTGCGCAAGGGTTGTGCGTTTCATAAAATCCAGAACGGACAATCCCGATGAAAACCGCGCTGACCGAGCTGTTGGCAGAACATGGTTTGGCCCCCCGACGTAATCACCGATCGCCTCAGGCGTCCATGCGCCAAGGAATATTGCCCCGGCATGCGTGATCTGGTCTGAAAGGGCAACGGGATCGGACACGCAAATTTCCAAATGCTCTGGGGCGATACGATTGGTTAAATCAACCGCCTCAGCCATTGAATGAACGGTAATTACGGCCCCGTAATCACGCCAAGATGGACCAGCGATATCGCGCCTTTGCAACGATTTCAGCTGTTGATCCACTTCTTGCGCCACGGCCTGCCCAAAACCCGCATCATCCGTGATTAAAATGGATTGCGCGCTTTCGTCATGTTCAGCCTGTGACAGAAGATCTGTCGCAATCCACGCAGGATCATTGTCTTTGTCCGCGATCACCAAAATTTCTGAGGGTCCAGCGATCATATCGATGCCAACCTTACCAAACACCCGACGTTTCGCCGCGGCCACAAAGGCATTGCCCGGACCCGTGATTTTGTCCACTGGTGCGATCGTATCGGTGCCATAGGCCAAGGCGGCAACCGCCTGAGCACCACCAATCCGATAAACTTCATCCACACCAGCAATTTTGGCGGCCAGCAACACCAAAGGGTTCACCTTGCCATCCGGTGTCGGCACCACCATGGCCAATCGTTCAACCCCGGCGACTTTGGCCGGAATGGCATTCATCAATACCGACGAAGGATAAGACGCCAATCCACCCGGCACATATAATCCAGCCGAAGAAACCGCCGTCCAACGCCAGCCCAGCTTTGCACCACAGTCATCTTCCCAAAACGCATCATCTGGCTTTTGGCGCTCATGATAGGCTCGGATGCGATCTGCAGCGATTTCCAGCGCCTCTTTTTCAGATGCAGAAACATCGGCGCAGTATTCTTCGAATTCAGAATCTGTGAACGCCATTTCAGAAGCAGAGATTTCTAACCGATCAAATTTTGCGGTCATCTCTAACACCGCCGCATCGCCGCGTGCTCGCACATCGGCGATGATGTCGGCCACGATCGCATCCACATCCGGGCTGTCTTCGCGTTTGGCCGACAAAAGGGCCTGAAACCCCTGTTCAAAGTCAGGGTCTTGGGTGTTCAGAAAAACCGGCATGGCAGGTTATTTCCTTCCGAAAAGATCAATCGTGGTTTGGTGTCTTACCAGATGGGGCGATGTAAGGTTTTGTCACGTCTTGCAAACCAACTTCCAAGGCTTCGACAGACACCATCACCTCACCGTCGCCAGCAAAAACCAGATGCACCTGCCCCATGCCGTCTTTTCCGGGCAAAAATGACACCGACAATAAAGACATCACCAAATCAGATTGCGCTTTGTCAAAACCGCTGGATTGTACCGACAAAACATCATCCACAAACAACAGAGCCTGCGTGCGTTCCACATCCCGTGATCGTTCCTGCGCCGCTGGCGCGTCTTCCCATCGGAAACGGTTTATCAACAAGGCAAACCGGCGCTTTGCACCATCGAACCCCATTTCCGCCACCGGCACGACCGCATCCTGTGCCAAGGCCGAAATCACTTGCAGATCTTCCAGATCCAGCGCTTTCAATCGCAATGGCTTGTCAACGCCATCTTCAAATCGCGCATCAGACATTATTCTGAAATCCGTTGAATGTTTGCGCCTATTGCGCTCAGCTTTTCTTCGATGCGCTCATAACCGCGATCCAAGTGATACACGCGATTAACCTGCGTTTCACCTTCCGCAGCCAATCCCGCCATAATCAAAGAAACGGATGCGCGCAAATCTGTCGCCATCACTGGTGCGCCGCGCAAACCGTTAACACCGGTCACCTTGGCGGTGCCGCCGTCCACATCGATTTGAGCCCCCATTCGGATCAACTCTGGCGCATGCATAAACCGATTTTCAAAAATCGTTTCTTCAAGAACCGAAGTTCCGTCAGCGGTGCAAAGTGCCGCCATCATTTGCGCCTGCAAATCTGTTGGAAACCCAGGGAAAGGCTCCGTCACTACATCAATCGCCTTCACCCGATCAACGACGCGTTTCACGCGAAGACCCGCATCGGTTTCGGTAATTTCCATACCCATTAATTCCATTTTCTGGCACAGGCTTTCCACCAGTGATCGCTTGCCGCCAACCACTTCGATGTCGCCGCCTGTGATCGCAGGGGCAAGCATGAACGTGCCCATTTCGATCCGATCGGGGATCACCGCGTGGGTGGCCCCATGCAGGCTATCAACACCTTCGATTGTAATCGTTGATGTCCCCGCGCCATCAATCTTGGCACCCATCGCGATCAAACAATCGCACAAGCCAACGGTGTCGGGTTCGCGCGCGGCATTTTTGATCACGGTTGTCCCTTTGGCCAAAACAGCTGCGGTGATGGCATTTTCGGTGCCCCCCACTGTCACAAATGGGAATTCAATCACAGCACCTTTCAACCCGTTTGGCGCTGATGCATGCACATAGCCTTCTTTGAGTTCCAACGTGGCACCCAGCTTTTCCAAAGCTGTAAGGTGCAAATCCACCTTGCGTGCACCGATTGCGCAACCACCCGGCAATGACACAATCGCGTGGCCAGTGCGCCCCACCAAGGGACCCAACACATTAAATGAGGCCCGCAGTTTACGCACCATATCGTAATCGGCTTTATGGTTGGTAATATCACGACCAGACAGGGCCATAACATTGCCATCGGACAGCAATGTTACCTCAACCCCCAAAGATCGCAAAAGATCACTAAGCGTTCCAATATCAGACAAACGCGGTACATTTGTCAGGGTCAAAGGTTCATCGCTTAGGATCGCGGCACACATCAGCTTTAGGCAAGTGTTCTTTGCACCAGCCACTGGTATTTGCCCGCTAAGTGGGCCGTTGCCCTTTACAAGAATGGAATCCATTTATTCACCCTTTGCCTGTGATGTCTGGCCTGCCTTGCGCGCCCGCGCTTGTGCCTTACGCTTGCCCATGTTTGCTTTCAACGCCGCTTTCAATCGCGCTTCTCGATCGTTCGCTTTGGCGTCTTTCCGCCCCTTTTTGGAATCTGCGGTGTCATTCATGGCGCTGCCATACCTGAGACGGTGCAAGGCGTCCAGTTTTGGCTTGCACAAACCGTACGATACGCTTACATCGCGCCGCAGTGCTGTGGTAGCTCAGTGGTAGAGCACACCCTTGGTAAGGGTGAGGTCGGGAGTTCAATCCTCCCTCACAGCACCATCCTCGTTCTAGTTGTCGCTAAAGGCCCAGAATGGCCATTTGCGTGCATTGTCTGGCATCAAGACGGCACTTCTCGCCATTTCCCGGAGACCTATAGATGATTGGCCGAGATTGGTCGGCCCCCGCGTGTGCCATTGGCACAAATTCAAACAGATCAATTATGTATCAGAGCATTTTCCCATTCAGCGAGGAACTTATTTCGCTTCAGCGTGTCGAGGAAAGTCATGAGGGTAGGCTCCAACGTTATTTTCGAACCTTCAACGCCCGCTGTCTGATCTATAAGTGGAGGGAGTGATCGAATATTTCCGGTTCGATTGGATTGGGTCGACAACAGAAACTCTAAAAAGCGTTTCGCGGCGGCGGGTTCGCTTGATGTCTTCGAAACGAAGGCGGTGCGCAACATGGTTGTCGGAAAGTCCGAAGGCAAAATAATTTCAAGCGTTTCCCGGCTTTCAGGACGCGCTTCGGCGTAACTCCCAAGCACGTTATAAGCGACAGCGATTTTTCCATCGGTCAAATCGTCTATCATTTCTCCGGAACAGCAATAAAGCTGAACATCCAATCCGCCCATGACTTCCATCAATCGCCAAAATGTTTCGGACGCGCGCGCATCTTGGGTGGCAAAAAGGTACCCTAGCCCCGATTGACGAACGTCATAGGTTCCAATGCGCCCCTTGAATACTTCAGGACGGGATCGCAACGCTTCGATCAGTTCTTGCCGCGATCTTGGGATCGGATGCCCCGCAAATTCGGACCGTTTGATCACGATTGCCGCTGGCTCAGATGTGAAGGCAAAAAGGCTTTGTCGCCATTGCGCCCACGCGGGATGCGTCACCCCATCAAGATTCAATGCGAACCCATCATTCGTCAGTTTGAATTGTAAATCCATGGCACTGGAGATCACAATATCAAACGCCTCGGGGCTTGCGCGAAACCGATGGTTAATATCTGCCGTTCCGGTGACCAAATATTCAATCGAAACATCTGGGTTTTGGCTGACAAAGGCGTCGACAAGGGGGGCGAACAAATCTGTATCGGTGCTTGAAATGATGCGGATGTTGGTTGCTGCATCCTCTGTATTGAAGAGTTTCCGGTCTTCCCATTCCTGCGACCATACGGCACTGCACCAAATAATGAGACCTAAAGCGACAAGGTTACGCACGCACCGCCCTCCAACTTGTTTTCAAGGTGAATATTACCGCCATGCGCCAAAGCGACGTCACGTGCGATGGTAAGTCCCAAACCCGATCCAACGATGTCCTTTGAATTTTCCCCCCGTTGGAAGCGTGTGGTCAAACTCTCGATCTCACCCACAGGAAAACCGGGGCCATTGTCACAAACCGTAACAGATGGGGATGGGACTCGTGAAACAAAGATCTCAATCGTGCTTTCCATCGGTCCATATTTCATTGCGTTGTCGATCAGGTTTCGCACAGCATTCTGAATCAAAACCGGATCACCTTTGTAGATGACTTGGTCATCACTATGCAGCGCCAATGACAAATCCTTCATTTCAGCAATGGGCGTTAGTCTTTCGACCAAATCACGCGTCAATTCGACAAGATTGATTTCTTCCCGTACCAAGTGATCTGCCCTGAACGTGATCATTGCGTGATCCAAAAGCTGTCCTGCAGCGCGGGAACTTTCGTCGATTGCTTTTATCATGGATCGCATCGCTTCCCGATTTTCTTCCTTGTCAACGCGTTGCAAGGTCGCGTCAGCATATGATCGAACAGTCGCGAGCGGCGTGCGCACCCGGTGCGCCGCTTCTGCTATGAAATCTTCTGATTGGCTGAGGGATTGGTCCAACCGTCCCATCAATGAATTCAGCGAACTGACCAATGGGCCCATTTCCTTTGGAACTGACCTCTTAAACGGTCTCAAATCTTGAGGGCCCCTTCGCGTCACTGATTTCGTCAATTTGCCAAGCTGACCAATTGTTGCCGAAGTCGCCCAAAACGAAAGCGCCGACGTTAAGGCAAAAAAACCAAACCCCAAAAAGGCAGCATTTCTTGATATCTGATCGAGAGTTTTCGACAAATCGTCTTGCGTCTGGGCAAGGATGATTTGAATTTCTGTTCGTTCACTGGCCCCAATTAGGGTTCGACTGGCGCTGATAATTCGCACTTTTGCACCCCGCACAAAGCTGGTTTTGAAGGTTGGGGTATTGCTTGAAGATGCATCCACCCCAACAAGATCTTCGTAACCCGACAAAAATTTTCCATCCTGAAGGATCGCATAAAAAATTCGATCGTCTGCCTGCGTGCTAAGCATTGAGAAGGCCGAGTACGGCAAATCAAGTTCAATCGTGCTGTTCCGGATTGCCGCGGCATCCAGCATTGAGGTCGCCGAGGCCAAAAGGATGTTGTCTTGTCCTTGCTGCGCGATCTGAACGGAAAAGCTTCTTACAACGAAAAAGAATAGCAGCGCGAGAACCGCCGCCCCGCCGATCAAGGTGAACACCAATCGGTTCCGCAAGGATCCAGACGTGGCGACCTTATTTGTCATGGTCCAACCGATAACCAAGGCCGCGTAACGTCGTGATTTTCATATCAGAGGCCCGAAGGAGTTTTCGTAAGCGTCCGATGTAAACTTCGATCGCGTTTTCTGAGACGTCCTCTTCATAGGAAAACAACCGGTCTGCGAGTTTGTGCTTTGAAAAGATTTGACCCGGAGCGTTGAGGAACAATTCAAGCAACCGCAATTCGCGATTACGCATCGTTACAGCCTTTTTGCCCACGGTCAGGTGCCCTGCAACTGGATCAAAAACGATGCCGCCAATTTCGATTTTTGTTCTGGCATTGCCAGTACGACGACGCAACACTGCCCGGCAACGGGCCTCCAGTTCCGCGTGATCAAAAGGTTTGGTGACATAGTCATCAGCCCCCAAATCCAGTGTGCCGATTCGATCTGAAACCTGGCTTCGCGCGGTCAAAATGATAACAGGTGTGTCCAAATCACTGGCCCGATGTCGTTGCAAAAAGCTGCGCCCATCACCATCGGGCAGCATGATATCAAGAAGGATTAGATCGTATTCGCTGGTCGCAACAAATGCCATCCCGTCCTCTAAATCTCTTGCATGATCAATGACATGGCCGTCTTGTCGCATGCGCGACGTAATCGCATTTGCAAGATCAATATTGTCTTCAATCAGAAGAAATTTCATCGGGTCTAACGCTAATTCTTTTTTGTGACAGGTCAGTGTCAGGTTGATGTGAATGACTGTCAGATAACTGCTCCGCATCGCGGACAGTTGTCAAATGGGAGGACAATATGTCGAATTTTAAACTGGGCCGTCGTGCCCTTCTTGCGGCTGTAGCCGCATTTGGTCTTACAGGGCCCGTGATTGCGGATGGTCACCAAGTATTGGAAAGCATTCACTTTCTGATCCCCGGCGGTGCCGGCGGTGGCTGGGATGGTACGGCACGCGGAACCGGCGAAGCGTTGACGGCTGCTGGCCTTGTTGGATCAGCATCTTACGAAAACATGTCAGGTGGTGGCGGTGGTAAAGCCATTGGGTATCTGATCGAAAACGCAGACAGCAACCATGGTACGTTGATGGTTAACTCAACACCCATCGTTATCCGGTCTTTGACGGGCGTGTTCCCCCACAATTTCCGTGACCTTACTTTGGTATCCGGCACGATCGGTGATTATGCTGCGTTGGTGGTGAACGCAGACAGCCCGCTGAACAGCATGGCCGATCTAATTGCGGCCTATGATGCCGATGCGGCTGGCACTGCGATTGGTGGCGGCTCAGTTCCCGGTGGTATGGACCACCTGGTGGCAGCCATGGTGATGGAGGCTGCAGGCAAAGACGCGCTGAACGTCAAATACATCCCATATGATGCAGGTGGTAAGGCGATGGCGGCATTGCTGTCTGGTGAAATCAAAGCCCTTTCCACAGGCTTTTCTGAAGCCGTTGCATTGGCACAAGCAGGTGAAGTCAAAATTTTGGGCGTGACATCTGACGAACGCGTTGCCGCTATGGACAGCGCGATGACAATGAAAGAGCAAGGCATCGACACAACTTTCGTCAACTGGCGCGGGTTCTTTGCCGCACCGGGTTTGCCAGCTGAAAAATTGGCGATGTATCAAGATGCAATTGCCAAGATGTACGACACCCCAGAATGGGAAGCCGTGCGCGCCCGTAATGGTTGGGTGAACATCCACAATTCGGGTGATGACTTCAAAACCTTCCTTGAAGGTCAAGAAAAAGTCATCGGCGACTTGATGAAAAAATTGGGCTTCTTGTAAGACCGTTTTACGGGGCGGCGCATATGGTGCCGCCCTGTTTTGATTTTGGGGGATGATATGGCTTTGGACCGTTGGATCGCACTGATCCTGCTGCTGTTTTGTTTGGTGTATGGATACACCGCATGGTTTTCGATGGATGGCGAATTGGCCCCGTTCATGAAACGCAATCCAATTTGGCCCAGTACATTTCCAAAGGTCCTATCGATTATTGGTGTTATCACCTCTTTGGTTATATTGACCGGCCTTGAGAAGGGCGAACAAAAGATCGGCGAAATCGATTATCGCCGTTTGACGGACTATAACCTTGGTCAGGCTTTGCTGCTTCTTGGGCTTATGGTGGCCTATGCCTTTTGCCTGCGCACTGTCGGGTTTTTGATTTCAACTTCCTGCTTTTTAATTTTGGGTAGTGTGATTTTAGGGGAACGAAAGTGGCATTTGATGTTGCCCTTATCCATCGGCGCGACATTGATTGTTTGGTATTTGGTGCAAGAAATCTTGGGCATTTTCCTGCGACCGCTTCCAATCTTTTTAGGAGTCTAAGATGTTAGAAGGTATCTTACTTGGCCTGCAAACGGCCCTTTCCCTAAAAATGATATTGGTGGTGATTGGTGGATGTTTGATTGGCACATTCATCGGTATGTTGCCCGGGCTTGGACCTATGTCGATCATCGCCATCATGATCCCCGTCGCCATTTCCATGGGTGATCCGGCGGCTGCTTTGATCCTTTTGGCCGGGGTGTATTACGGTGCGATCTTTGGTGGATCCACATCTTCGATCCTTTTGAACGCACCGGGTGTCGCCGGAACCGTGGCGACCAGTTTTGATGGTTATCCCATGGCAAAACAGGGCAAAGCGGGCAAGGCTTTGACCATCGCCGCCATCGCCAGCTTTTGTGGTGGTACAATTGGCGCGCTTTTGTTGATGGGGTTTGCACCTGCGTTATCGTCGGTGGCCCTTTTATTTCATTCGGCTGAATATTTTGCCCTGATGGTTGTTGGCCTTTCCGCGATTGCGGCCTTTGCCGGTTCTGGCAATGTGGCCAAGGCCATTATGATGACCGTTCTGGGCCTAATGTTGGCCACCGTGGGTGAAACCACAATGGCCCCCATGCCGCGCTTCACCATGGGATTGATGGACCTTCAATCAGGCCTTGGGTTTGTCACCCTTGCGATGGCGTTGTTTGCCCTGCCCGAAGCTTTGTACCTGGTCCTAAAGCCGCGTGAAATGAAGTCAGGCGAGGGGGTGAATTTCAGAGATCTACAAGTCACAAGGGCCGAGGCGAAATCGATTGCCCCGGTCATTGGCCGACAGTCGATCCAAGGCTTTTTCATCGGGGTCTTACCTGGCGCAGGCGCAACCATTGCAAGCTTTCTGGGCTATGCTGTGGAACGCAATATCGCCACCAAAGAGGAACAGGATAAGTTTGGCAAAGGATCGATCAAAGGTCTTGCCGCGCCTGAAACAGCCAATAATGCTGCATGCACCGGGTCCTTTGTGCCATTGCTGACTTTGGGCATCCCTGGATCTGGGACCACAGCAATCCTATTGGGTGCGCTGATTGCACTGAACGTAACCCCCGGCCCACGCTTGATGGTGGATGATCCACAGATTTTCTGGGCGGTTATAATTTCCATGTATATTGGGAACCTGATCCTTTTGATCTTAAACCTTCCACTGATCCCCTTCATCGCGAAAGTGTTGGCTGTACCACGAAATTTCCTGATACCCTTCATCCTGTTTTTCACACTCATGGGGGCCTACATCGGGCAAAACAACGCCACGGAGCTTTTAATACTGGTCGGGTTTGGCATTTGCGCCACCGCCCTGAAATTCGCCAACTATCCGCTTGCCCCGCTGCTGATTGGATTCATTTTGGGAAGCATGTTGGAAGACAATTTCGCGCGTTCAATGCAGCTTTATGATGGTGTTGCGTTCATCTGGGAGCGTCCGATGACAATGGCTTTGTTGCTTTTGGCAGCAATACTGATTGTCTTACCCAGTTATCGTGCGCACCGCGCGAAATCCAAAACAGCGGGTGTAGCTGATGGTGACTGATGTCCTTTTGCTGAAATCAGATGCTATTCACACGAATGGCAGCTTTCACGCAGTTATTTCTGAATTCTAGAAAGAACATAGCGGATGACAATACCGCCTAGCGTCGGCATGTCAGTATGGATCACCTCTTCTTTGACGGCCTCAAGGTCGTTCACACGAACATCCAACGCTGCAATTCTTGGCCCATCCGTCAAAAAGTCGTCGGGCAAATTGGTCAAAAAGAGGGATTGGAACTGCTGCGGGTTCACGATCCGCCAGTAACCGTTGGTGGTCTGGACACTGTCAAACCCTTCGGCATCTGTGGTGGAGGAAACACCGTGAATGCGGGTCAGCCAATCCAAAACCGGCGCTTTGTTCTCGGCCACAATCGTTGCGGCCGCAAAGCCGTGGGCACCATTCGGGTGGGTCATCCGGTCTGGGAATTCCAACAGGTCACGCCTGTGTTGTTGACAGGCAAAAACTGACAAGCGCGGCATGGCGTCGTTTCGAAACACCTTCAGCGTGGTTTTGGTCCGATCCGGCTGTCCATCGACGCGCACGACATCACGGCCAAAATCGATTGTCCCGGTGCAAGGAATGCCCCGCTCAGCCAGTTGTGCCTCTGCCTCTTCGGCGTCCTCGGTAAATAGCGCGGTGAGCGCGACACCTTCGGACTCTTTCAAGAACCCCTCCACGTGTCGGCCAAAGCGAAAACCGCCCGTTTCATATCCGTCAAGCAAAGAAGCATCTCCGATGCTCACGATCTCAAGGATTTGGTGGTGGAACAATGCCAGAGCAGTCGATGTTCCCCATGGGTGCTGGCTCGGAGGCGCGATGAAAAACCCCAAACTCCGATAGGTTTCAATCGCTTGATCAAGATCGCGCACGGCGATCAGCGGGTGATCGATGCCAAGAAATGCCAACGGAACCTCCTATATGAAGCCGCCAAAGCTGCCAGGTTTGCGGTCACGGATGGTCGCTTGGGGGCCGTAAACGGTTTTTCCCGCAGGCACGGATTTGGTGACAATAGCCCCTGCGGCAACAACAGCGTTTTCGCCAATCTCAATGCCCCCTAAAATGATTGAATGACCACCCAGAACCGCCCCTTTACCGATCAGAGGGTGCCGTCGGTCCTCCATGCTGACAAAATTCGATCCCAGTGTGACCCCGTGCCAGATGCTCACATCATCTTTGATGATTGCTGTGCGCCCAATCACAACGCCCAACCCGTGGTCAAGCCAGACGCGACGGCCGATCTGGGCCTCTGGCGCGATATCCACGCTGAGTTGCCGCCCCAGCATTGCTTTGACCGCGGCCGCTGCGGTGTCACGGCCTGACGAGAGCAAAGCACGCGTGGCGCGATAGGACAAAAGACCCTGAAAGCCGGGAGCAAAGAGCAGCACATGCGCAGCGTCGGTGCTGAGGTCACGTTCAGCTGTCGCCTTGAGGTCATCCAAGGCGTGGGCGATTGCCCCCGGATCGTCCAAGAATGTTTCGCTAACAAGTTCGCGCACCCTTTGACGCGCTTGCAAATCCGGCAGTAGCCCCGCCAGAACAGCGGCAAGCAGCTCTGCTTCGCTTTGCACCTCATCCGGTGTGAACCCATAAAGCGCTATAAGCGCAGGTTCTTCATGAAACAGGCGGGCGGTGTCTTCGATCAGGCTCATGTCACACGCTCGGGGCATATCCAAAGGCCACGCGCGGCACTTCGGCGGTTTCGACCCAAACGCTCTTGGGCTCTGTGTATTCCATCAAGACATCCATACCCGAAGACCGCCCAAAACCTGACAGGCGCGAACCGCCAAAAGGGGTGGATACGTGGATCGCCTTATAGCCATTCACCCAAAACGTGCCCGCCCGAACATTCGCTGCCATGCGGTGGGCCAGGCTGACGTTGTTCGTCCAAACCGCGCCCGCCAACCCGAAATCGGTGCCGTTGGCGATGCGGACGGCATCGGCCTCGTCTTCGAAGCTTAGGGCGGTAACGACAGGGCCGAATATCTCTGCTTGGGCGGCGTTTGCTTCGGACGGCAAATCAGTGAGGATCGTTGGGGGTACGATCAACGCATCACCCATGGTACGGTCACCGGTCAAAACCTTGGCACCGTCCTTCGCCGCCTCATCAACCATGGCTGTCACATGATCAAACTGGCGACGGTTGCTGATCGGCCCAATCTCTGTTCGTTCATCCAACGGATCGCCGACGGTCAATTGCCCCATCCCGTCCGCAACCATTTTGACGAACTGATCTTTGATCGACTCTTGCACCAAAAGTCGTGATCCGGCGACGCAGCTTTGCCCCGCAGTCGCGAAAATCGCAGCCTGTGCGCCTTTGCACGCTGCCTCTAGGTCAGCATCTTCAAACACGATATTGGCGGACTTGCCACCGAGTTCCAGCACGACAGGTTTTAGGGCCTTACCAGCCGAAGTCGCAACAATCCGCCCTGTTGTGGGGGAGCCTACAAAAACCACCTTGCGGGTCGCTTCATGGGCAATCGCCGCTTCACCCGCCGTGGGCCCAAGGCCCGCCAGCACGTTAACTAATCCCTTGGGTGCGCCTGCTTCTTCGCAGATTGCCGCCAACGCGATTGAGGTTA
Organism: Planktomarina sp.; assembly: GCA_020630015.1. GTDB lineage: Bacteria > Pseudomonadota > Alphaproteobacteria > Rhodobacterales > Rhodobacteraceae > Planktomarina. The sequence goes on from JAHDCF010000025.1 coordinate 29,243, forward strand.
CAGGGGTCAATTCGCTGGGCTTTAAAACCACACCATTGCCGCATGCCATGGCAGGGGCGATTTGCCATCCGGCGGTGAACATGGGGGCATTCCATGGGGTAATCTGGAAGATTACCCCCAAAGGTTCGCGGATCGTATAATTCAAATGGCCCGAAGGAACCGGGATCACTTCACCATGGAGTTTGTCCGTGTAGCCCGCGTAATAGCGGAACATCTCAGCGACCTTTGCAACCTCAACCTGACAATCGCGGATGGGTTTGCCGGACACGACCGCCTCAACCTGAGCCAGGGGTTCCTGTCGTCCCTCCACCAGAGATGCGATCTTCTGCATGACAATTCCACGGCCAGCGGCGGTGAAATCCGCCATCCAAACCTTTTGAGCAGCATCGGAGGCCGCGCAAGCTTGGTTCGCAATTTCTGCGCCACAATCTGAATACTCAGCCAATACAGTGCGCGAATACGGATCCTCCAAAGCGATCACAGCGCCATCACCCGAAACAAACTTCCCACACACATGGCTTTTCGGGACATCGGGCAAGCCAAGCTCTGCACAAAGTGATTTGTAATGAGCGATACGATCAAGCATTGGCGCGTTTCCGATATTTGTAGATTTCGTTGAAGTCGGCACTGTCATCCAACATTTCGCGACTATTTTCCCAAATGGCCGCGATAGTTTCGGTTGCAGGCAGTTCAATGCCCAACCGTTCGGCCAACCCGGTGGCAAGACCGACATCCTTACGCATTAGTCCCATGGTGAACCCAGAATCGTAAGTTTCGTTCATGATCCACTTGGGAAAGTTCACTTCACTTACACCTGATCGACCGGATCCTGCGTTGATCCCGGTCAGCAGCTCAGAAAGCGATATCCCTGCCCTTTCGGCCATCTGCGCCATCTCGCTCATTAATACAAGGTTAGCAGCGCACAGCAGGTTATTGGCGATCTTGACGGTATGACCCGCGCCAGATGGACCTATATGGACCAGCTTGCCGGTCATCTTTTCTAGCAGGGGTTTGACCTTGGCAAAGGCGGCTTCGTCACCTCCGACAACCATTGTCATTGTCCCAGTGCGCGCGCCCAAAGGCCCACCGCTGACAGGACCATCAAGGAATGTGTAACCGTTGCTTTTCGCCGTAACCGCCAGACGCTTGGTCGTGTCAGGTTCAGATGTAGAGGTGTCCACAACAATCGTACCCGGCTTCAAGTGCGGGCCAAGCTCATCCATCACCGATGCAACGTTAGCTGCTTTTGGCAAGGACAAGATGACAGTATCGCAGGTGGCAAAATCGGCAAGAGATCCAGCAACTTTGGCGCCAGCCTTTTCAGCACGTGCACAGGCTTCTGACATTTCATCAAAGCACAAGAGGTTGCAGTCCTGCTCCATCAAGCGCGAGAGGTATCCGCCCCCCATTGCGCCCAGTCCAACCAATCCGATCATATGACACTCCTCAAGTTTCGGGGAGGTTAGCCCAAGCTTCGGACGTACGGCAATTGCAGTATAACGAAAATAATGTTGCGCCCAACGCAACATATATGCAGCTACGCTTGGAAAGCCTGCATGGATCGCATCGCATGATCGGCAAGCTTTATCGCCACTTCGGGCAAGCGCCGCCCAGAACGAGAGATCAGGCAGACCTCACCCAGCGACAATTCTGGCACGTCCAACGGCAGACCCGTAATGGTGGACGTTCGCAAAAAGCAAGGAATCGCTTTGTGCAGTTTCAGAAGAAAATCTCGCAAGGCTTCAATATCCTTGGCTTGCGCTTTAGGACCGTAATCCAAATTGCCACCTTTCCTTTCACTTGTTTTGCGTTCTGCATCTGCTTGATCTTGATCTGTCTTGCCTTTCAAAGCAAAGCTGCAACCAAGGTCTTGCAAAAATAATGAGGGGCATACCGATGGGACATGGATATGAAAGTGGCCGTTTGGATTTACCATTTGTGGGAATCTCTACCTTTGGCAAACGCCCTTACGTATCAGATTGGGGTAACATCAATGCAGATGTTGCCATCCTTGGGGCACCCTTTGACTTTGGCACACAATGGCGCGCCGGAGCCCGTTTTGGGCCACGCGCGGTTCGCGAAGCGTCAACCTTGTTTTCATTTGGACATGCGGGGGCCTATGATCACGAAGATGATATGACGTATCTGCCCGGCGAAGTGCGGATCGTTGATATCGGGGACGCCGATATCATCCACACCAAAACCGAAGAAAGCCACGCCAACATCGAGTACGGGGTACGCAAAATATTGGCCGCGGGGGCTTTGCCCGTCACCATCGGGGGCGATCATTCGATCAATATTCCATGCATCAATGCCTTTTCTGAGCAAGATCCAATCCATGTGGTGCAAATTGATGCACATCTGGATTTTGTAGATGTACGCCACGGCGTGACCAACGGGCACGGAAATCCAATGCGACGGGCCATCGAAAAAGATTGGGTCACTGGCATGACTCAACTGGGCATCCGAAACGTCAGTTCCACGGCCAAAGAAGGTTACGAAGATGCGCGCGCACGCGGGTCAGACATTTTGTCGGTACGTCAAGTGCGCAAGCTGGGCACCCAAGCGGTGCTGGACCGTATCCCAAAGGGTAAACGGTATTACGTCACAATCGACATTGATGCCTTCTGCCCTTCGATTGCACCGGGCACGGGCACCCCATCCCACGGCGGATTCTTGTATTACGATGTGTTGGAAATCCTGCAAGGATTGGCACAACAAGGGGATGTCGCCGGTATTGATTTGGTTGAGGTTGCACCGGCTTATGACCCGACCGACAGCACGCAAATATTGGCCGCCCAGATTCTTCTGAACTTTTTGGGTTTCATTTTTGCGGAAAAATCTAGCGGTTAAGTCGCAGATATTATCGGTTGCATTGATTGCCCGGGGTTATTTTGGAAACATAACCACCGTGGCTGCCATCGCTGGCGTCCGTGAAATGAAGCAAATGTCCATCAGTTGCCCGCGCGACGGTGAAGCACGCCCCTTCCCCATCGTAATCAGAACAGATCACGTCATTTGCTTTAAAAAACCATTTGCCTTTCAAACGGCCTTGGCCTGGGTCGTGATAAATTATTGTGCCATCTGCTTGGTAAAATTCGCAGACATCATTGTCTCCCAATTCTTCGTCACCATGAAATCCACCGATAACCGAATTACCCACAAACATATTGCGCAATTCACCCTCACTTAGGCGGGATGTCATTTCTGCGGCACAGCCGGCAAGAACCAATATGCCGATCCCCGATGCAATCTTTTTAAGTTCCATTTTGCCGTTCCTTTGTATTTTGGCGCTTATGCACCCCAGAAATATCGAACCAGATGATAAAACACCGGTGCCGAAAAGATTGCGGTATCCAACCTATCCGTGACACCACCTTGTGCATTCATCAATGGGCCCCATTCACGAATGCCTCGATCCCGTTTGATCGCGGCCATAACAAGGGCCCCCAAAAACCCCATGACAAAAATGATAGCGGCCAAAACCGCCGCCTGCCACCACGTAAATGGCGTGATCCAAAACAACAGCGCCCCGATGATCATTGAACCAATCACCCCGGCCACAAATCCTTGCACAGTTTTAGAAGGGGATAACAACGGGGCGATCTGACGTTTTCCAAAGCGTGATCCCCAAATGTATTGTATGGAATCAGAGGCCTGAACCACCGTCACAAAGAATAATATTAGCAGGGCCGCACGCCCTTCGAACATTGGAATTTCCAACATCATCAGGGCAGGAACATGGCTGACGCAAAACACAGAAACCATCAACGACCACTGGGTTTCAGCCACCCGGATCAAAAAGGAATGGGGTTCACCACGCAACGCGCTGAGGATAGGCATAAACAAAAAGGCGTAGACGGGAATAAACATGGTCATGATCCCGTACCAATCCATCGCCACCGCCAAATACTGTACCGGCAATACAAAGAAAAATGCAGCAGCCAATGCCCAACTGTCGGATAGGCGGGTGTTCGTCAGGGATAAGAATTCGCGCAGCGCCGCAAACGACACCAAAATGAACAGGGCCAACACCCCACCTTTGCCAAGCGCCAAAGCGCCAATCAAAAGTATTGCAATCACCCACCACGCTTTGATGCGATCATTGATATTGGCAAACAGCTTGTTTCCACGCCCAACGGGCAAGGAATATTGCAAAAATTCACCGATCAGCGACATGATCAGCAGTGCCAGCAAAAGCCACCCGGCCAATGCCCAAAGTGTTGGATCCCAGCCCATCAAACGCGCCCCTTGTCTTGCATATCAGCCAATTTCATCAACTCTGCATGAGCGCGGCGCAAAAACCGTTTTTTGCTTTCTCGTTTCTTCAACGTGACCGGCGGACCAAAGGTGACCGTACAAATCAATGGAATTGGCAACAACGTGCCCTTTGGCAAAACCCGGTTCAGGTTTTCGATCCAGGTTGGAATTGCTTCCACCTCCGGATTGTTGTGCAAAAAATGATACAGGCCGGTTTTGAATTCCAGCAGCTTTTCTTCGGTTTGATTTCGCTTCCCTTCGGGGAAAATGATCAAGCTTTGCCCCTGTTCAAGGGCAGCCGTCATCATGGCAACAGGTTCTTCCTCAGGCTTGCGCGTTTCGGGATTTCGATCAATCAGAACGGCCTTAAACACGCTTTCTGCGGCAAAGCGCCGTGTTTTTGATTTGAACCAATAATCCGCGGCGGCCACCGGGCGTGTTTTTTTGCGAATGTCTGTGGGCAATGATGTCCATATCAGAACAAAATCCCCGTTCGATGTGTGATTTGCGTAATAAATCCGTGGCTTATCCTCTGGTGACACATCGATCCAGATGCCCCGCACCGCCGTTAATGCGCGGATCAACAGCTGCAGTGCGATTGAAACAATTTCGGCAAACATCGCCTTCATGTAAGACCTTTCAACCAAACAACGGGTCTAAGAAATTTAAACACAACACCTGACCAGACTATAGGCAAAGATGCCCGCGCATCAAAGGAAAACACAAACTGCGCCGCCACACTTATTCCGTGTCGCCACCCAAATCGTGCCAAATGTCTTCGATCCATGATTTTATTTGCAGCGCTTCTTCCCACCGGTTCGACATCTCTTTGCCATCGGGGCCTGTCATCGCGTATTCAGGCGGCCCAAGTTCACACAAAAAGATGCAATCGCCGTCTGCACGGGTTCGCCAATCGGCCAACCCTTCGCGCCACCAACCTTTGAAAAGCTCCACCCATTTTTGGTGCTGCGGGAAATCAAGCTGTAATTGAATTTGTTGGCGGCTGGCCACACGCCCCTGAAAACTGTCAGAGCGTTGCAGGATCCGCGAAATTAACCCCATGTCACGGTCGCTCAAAGGGAACCAAAATTCACGATCCACAACGTAGTGAGACAGGTCCGCACACATGCGCATCTCCGGGATCGCGTCCAAGAGACATAATGTGGAATACAAATCGTTTGTAATACAATTGCGGTGGGCCTCGAATTGAATGGGCACCCCAATTTCATCAGACATTTCGATCCATTTGCGAATAACGGGGATCATTCCGTCAACCGACAATGGCATCACTTGCCCGATCACATCGACAAAGGGTGAGCCAAAATCTTTGGCCATGATCAAAGTTTCACGTAACGATTCAACGGTTTTGGGAAACGCAACAATAAGGGGGGTCAATCCATGGCGTTCCATTAAGGGGCGCACTTCGTGGGCCTGGGCCACATCCCCTGCCCCCAAATCAATGGCCATGCCATCATACCCGGCACCGGCCACCATTTCACAAACCTGTTCATAGGGCAGCTTCACGCCGGTTTGATCATGGGGCTGCATCGCCCAGAGGGATGTATATGTTTTCAACCGCTGCGGCATGCTTACCCCTCGGCTTTCAGGCGCATCCGCCCGCCAGAGGTTGGAACCACCCAAACCTCATCCATGGGCCACTGGCTTTCGTCTTTTTGAGAAAGCTTCTTGATCACCTCGATCTGAAACTCAATCCATCCCATGCGGTGAACTTCACCGGCCTGCGCTTCCAGTTTTGAATTCAAATCTTTCAATTTCCAAAATGGGACAGATGGGAACGTATGGTGAGCTGTGTGATATGGCATTTGCCAACACAACCACAGAACCAATGCATTTGCGCGCGTCGATCGTGTGTTTTCCAAAATATCATCTTCATGGCTAAGACCAAGATGTTCGATGGTATTTTGCAATTGATGGATCGGTTTGGTCAAAACCATGGGGATAATCCAAAATGTCAGCGGCGCCCAAGTTTGAAACGCAATCGCCAAAATCGCGATCAATCCATACCCCAACAGATGCATGCGGCTTTCGAAGATGACTTTGGATTCTTCCTCAATCCGAATGTAGGGTTCAACAATGACACCCCGCGCCCGGCGGATCACCCCAACAACACGATTGCGCCAATAGGTGATCCCAAACAGCCAAAGAAGATAGCTTTGCAAAGTGTAAGGTTCACGCACCAGTTCGCCATCGCGTTCCCAATTTTGGGTATGGCTATGATGGGCAAAGTGCATGATTTGATCAAAATCGCGCGGGAAGATCATGAAAAAACCGATGAAGCGACCAAAAAATTCATTCACCTTACGGGTGGCGAAAACGGTTGAATGGCTCAATTCATGTTGGGCGGCGTAAAGAAAGTTGATCAATACGCCCAAAACCAAACCTGTCAAAAGAACCCACCAACTGCCGATGGCTTGGCTGTGCAAAACGCCGATGACCAAAATGGCCCCAAGATGCGATGCCATTTGAAGGCCACCTTTCACATCCGAGCGTTCGTTCAACGCCTTCAACTCTGCTGGATTAAGAATCTTTCTGCGTGAAAATGATGCGTCCATCTTTCCCCTCCCAAGGCTTTGGGAAGGGTAAACAACAAAGACGGTGGGTCAAGAGGTTTGCATTCATCATCACAAAAGAAAACCCACGGCGAATTCAATCGCCGTGGGTAGAATAGTCTATTTATGGGTTCAGGCCCGATCCCAAGGGCGGGTAAACGACCCCAAAACATCCGTAATTTGGGCGTCATCTGCACCGCCAGAAACATGAGCGACCAAACCGCGCTGTTTGTCTTCCACAACGGATGTTACTTTTGCATCAACACCGGCATCAGAAAGGGCGGCGTTATAAATCCGAGTGATCGCAGATTTGCGCAGATCAGGTTTAAATACTTTGCCCACAGCCGTTTTGGGAAGTTCGTCCAAGATTTCGATATACTTCGGATGCGCTGCGCGTTCTGAAATATGCGCCTGCGCATAAGACATCAGGGCATCAACTGTCACATCCGCACCTTCAACCAATTCCACATAAGCGCATGGAATTTCACCGGCATGGGCATCAGGTTGACCAATTGCCCCCACGAAACCCACGGCCTCGTGCCCGGCAAGGGCCTCTTCAATTTCGGCGGGGTCAATGTTGTGACCGCCACGGATAATCAAATCTTTGGCGCGACCGGTGATGAAGAGATACCCATCTTCATCCATCCGCCCAAGATCACCCGTGCGCAGATGCGTATCAAAATGATAAAGGTGTTCGTTTTTGGCGGCCTCTGTATAGGTGTTGCCTGCAAAGACCCCCGGGTTTGAAACGCAGATTTCACCAATTTCATTGGTGTCGCATTCCTTGGGGCCATCCGCGGTGTCCAACAAGATCTTCACGTCAGTATAAGGCAATGGAATACCCACCGACCCAATTTTCTTGGCGCCTTCATTTGGGTTACAGCTGACCAGACAGGTGGCTTCGGTTAGGCCGTAGCCTTCAACAACCTCAACGCCTGTGGCCTTTTCAAACCGCTTGAACAGTTCCACCGGCAACGGTGAAGAGCCGGAAAACGCGGTTTTCAACGATGATACATCCGCATCCACCGGACGCTGCATCAAAGCTGAAAGCGCTGTGGGCACGGTGATCATGAACGTCACGTTCCAGCGTTCGATCAACTTCCAGAAGTTATCAAACACCCCGTCCCCGCGATACCCTTGCGGCGTGGGGAAGATTACATGCGCCCCAGATGAAATCATCGCCATCAAGATCACATGGCACGCAAACACGTGGAACAGCGGCAGCGGACAGATGATGTTGTCTTCGGGTTCAAACAAAAGTCTATCACCCAGCCAGCCGTTATAGATCATACCGGAATATTTGTGTTGTGCGACCTTGGGCATCCCTGTCGTTCCACCGGTGTGAAAATACGCGGCAACCCGATCACCTGTGCTGTCGGCAAAATCAAGCTCTGTATTTTGCTTGTCCACCTCAGCATTAAAATTCATCACCTTTGCATTGCTTGTGTGCTTCACTTTCGGGCGGATCAATGGAACGATCAGCTTTTTCGCACCGGTCAGATACCGAAGCAAATCCACCTCAAGCACGTGTTCTACGTTCGGCGCCATGGCAACAGCTTCGGCTGCTTTTTGCGGCACGTCTGTTTTCGGGAAACCGCGCAATGTCACCAAAACCTTGGCATTGGTTTCGCGCAAGATTGCGGCGATTTGATCGGCCTCCAACAGCGGGTTGATTGGGTTTGCGATACCCGCAATCCCACCACCCAAAAGGGTGATCGCCGCCTCGTTACAAACGGGCAACATATACGCGACCACATCCGTTTCCCCAACACCCAAGCGGCGAAACAGGTTGGCGGCTTGCACGGATTTATTGCGCATTTCCTGCCATGTCAGGGTTTCTGCCGCATCCTTTGGTCCGGATGTGATCTGAAAACTAACCCCCGGCTTTGCGCCATGACGTTCTGAAACTGAATTCAAAAACTGGTAAAGCGTTGATGGAACATCGCGGTCTTCCCACGGCATTTCATTCACAACGGCATCAATATCGGCCTTTACGGCAAATCCCATAGTGTATCCTCCCATATCCCCGATTGTTTCGGGTTTTGCGGGATAAACTGCTGTGAATCTGTAATTTGTGCAAGGGTTGCCTTCGCAAAGTGACCTTACGTCCGCCGATCTTCCTCATCCGAGGCAAACTGCAATCGTGCCAAACGGGCATAAAGCCCCCCTTTTTTGACCAATTGTGCATGGGTGCCCCGATCAACGATGCGCCCGTTATCCATCACCAATATGACATCCGCCGTTTTCACCGTGGCCAAACGATGTGCAACGACCAAGGTTGTTCGCCCCTGCGACAATGTTTGAAACGCGTTTTGAACCGCCGCTTCGCTTTCGGAATCCAAGGCTGAAGTTGCCTCATCCAGAAGCAAAACGGGCGCATCGCGCAGGATTGCACGGGCAATGGCGATGCGCTGTTTTTGCCCGCCTGACAGCATCACACCACGTTCCCCGACATATGTGTCATACCCATCTGGAAGGGCTTCGATAAAATCGTGTGCCGCCGCCGCATGCGCCGCGGCAAGCACCGCCTCACGCGGCGCGTCTGGGCGACCAAAGGCAATGTTTTCATAGGCTGACGCAGCAAAAATCACCGGATCTTGCGGCACCAATGCGATGTGTTGGCGAAAATCAGATCGCGCCATATCTCGTAAATCAATGCCCCCAAGGGTTATACGCCCCTGATCCGGATCAAAGAAACGTTGCATCAGCTGAATAACGGTGGATTTACCGGCCCCCGACGGGCCCACAAGCGCCACTGTTTGCCCGGGATCAACCTGAAAGCTGACATTGTTTAGGGCCGGTGTATCAGGGCGACTGGGAAAGCTGAAACCCACGCTTTGAAATTCAATCGGCCCCATGCGCGCTTCAATGGGCGATGTCGGGTCTTGCAGGCTGTCTTCTGCTTGCATCAATTCGACCAATCGTTCCGTTGCTCCTGCGGCCCGTTGAATTTCTGTCCATAACTCTGACAAAGCCGCCGCAGATGATGCAACCATCGCGGCGTAAATGACAAATTGCACCAATTCCCCTGCCGATAGCGCCCCATCGCGTACATTGGTGGCGCCAATCCAAAGAACGCCCAAGATACCAGAGAACACCACGCAAATTACCAATATGGTTATCAAGGCCCGCACAAAAATGCGTTCTTTGGCCGACGAAAAGGCATGCTCTGTGACATCGGAAAACCGGGCACGGCTGGTGGTTTCTTGGGTGAAGGCCTGAACCGTTTGCACCGCCAACAAGTTCTCGGATGCCTGCCCGGACGCCGCAGCGATCCAATCTTGGTTTTCCCGACTGAGACGCCGCAAACGACGGCCCAGCGCAAGAATGGGTAATAAAATTACAGGCACAATCAACAAAACCATCCCTGTCATTTGTGGGGATGTCCACAACATCATCACCAAACCACCAGACAGCAAAAGGATATTTCTCAAAAACCAACTTGCCGATGATCCAACCACCGCCAACAACAAAGTTGTGTCGGTGGTGATGCGGCTTAAAACCTCGCCGGTCATGATGCGTTCAAAATATGCCGGGCTCATCCCGATGACGCGATCAAAAACGGCTTTGCGAATATCGGCGACAACCCGTTCCCCCAACCGGGTAACTACGTAATACCGCAAACCGGTGCTGAGTGCGAAAAGGATACCGATGCCGATGGCAATCAGGAAATATGTGTCCAAAAGTGCCAAATCACCACTGCCGAATGCGTCGATCACCCGGCGGGCCGCCACGGGCAGAACCAAACTGACCGTCGCTGTCAAAAGCAAGGCAACCACAGCAACAATCACCAAAGGTCGATGCGGCCGAAAAAACGGAAGCAACGCCGACAAAACAGCCACATCGCGCGATTTGGCCCGATCTTCCGTCATATCAGATGCACTGTTCGGGGTGGTTTGTGACATCAGGTTGCCTGTTTGAAATCATCTTGTCGTCCCCTATCAGGTTGGGGTCTGGTGACAAGACTTCAACTTGACGCATTTCAGGCGTCAGCGAAGATGGAAATCGAACTGTGGTGAAGTTTGTTGGAGCGGGCGGCGGGAATCGAACCCGCGTCATCAGCTTGGAAGGCT
>JAHDCF010000026.1 GCA_020630015.1 Planktomarina sp.
TTTGCATCACTTGGCTACGAAAAGGCCAACGGCGGATTTGCAGGAAACCTGACTCCAAGCGATGGTCAGCGCAGCATCTCTATCGGTGGTAGCTACAACGTGAACGACAACGTCACATTGCGCGGCGGTATTTCATACATCAACATTGGTGATGCGAACGTGATCACCACTGCCCAGCCTTCGATCTCTTCCTTTACGGATAACAGCGCGATCGGGTTTGGCCTTCAGATGAAGTATAGCTTCTGATCAAATCACAATTGATTTGAAAAAGCCCCCGCAGGTCGGGGGCTTTTTTATAGGTTCATTCAAAGCGACCCAACACGTGTTTCAAAAGCCTTCCATCGGTGACGGCAAATCCAAGACAGATGATTGCAAACCCAAACCACATGGTTGGGGGAACAACTTCGCCTAAGAACGCGCTGCCTAGGGCGATGGCGAATGGGGGGATCAATAAAGTTACTAGCATCAGATTGGCGGCCCCGGCGCGGGTGAGGATTGCAAAATACAAGGCATAAGCCAAAACCGTGGACAGGCTGGCCAATCCAAACAAGGCGGCCCAGGTTATGGGGGTTAGGGCAAGGGCAGGGGGCCCATCAAAAACCCAAACGATTGGGATCATCAGGACGGTGCTGCCGATCAGCATACCAGTGGCATTTACCAATGGCGGCTGACCTGACAGATGTGTTTTCCCCCAAACACCGGCGAACGAATATGAAATTGCAGCCCCAAGAATTGCCATTTGGGCAAGATTGGTCACGTTGATCCCTGAAATCGCATCGCGGCCCATGATCACCGCAACCCCAAGCAAACCAATGGCGGCGCCCATAAGTTTGCGCCGCAAAAGCGGTTCATCGGCCAACATCAACCCCGCAATGACAGCCCCAAAAATACCCGTGGTGGCATTTAAAATTGATGCCAAACCACTGTCGATTTGGGATTGGCCCCAAAAGATAAGGGAAAAGGGCAAGGCATTATTCAAAGCACCCATCACCAGATACGACCCCCAAATCGGACCAAAGGCCGGCAGGTGCAAACCCATAAACCGCAAAACAAGCAGCAAAAGCGGCACAGCCCAAAACACGCGGTGCAGCGCAATGGTAAGAGGGGGCACCTCTGTCAAAGCGAGCTCTGCAAAAAAGAAGGATCCCCCCCAAACGGCGGCCAAGGCCAAAAGCATCGTGCCTGATTTAAAATCCATTGTTGGGGAATGGGTCATTGTTGTTCCGATCTTATACGCCGGGTGACCGTGATCGGATTTAGAGTCAGTTGCAAGATGATGCGGTGGTTTGAAGTGTGTGTATCAAGCGCGGATAATGATGATTATGTTAATTAAGTACCACGCAGGATATCCCAAATGGCGGTTTGCATATCCGATGATGTCAGAAATCGCCCTAATTTGAAGGATGCTTGCGCATGCAGCCAGCTTGCCAATGGTATTGCGGTTTGTGCGCCAATGTTTTGCGCCAAAAGACCACCAATCAATCCTGTGAAAACATCCCCTGTGCCGGCGGTTGCCAACCATTTGCTTCCCTTTGGAAGAATGGAAATTGCCCCATTTGGGCGGGCATAAAGTGATCGCCTTCCTTTCAATACAATATGGGATTTGGAATTTTCGGCCTGCGTTGAAAGATGCGCCGCACGATCCCGCACGCCCAACGGGGCAGACCCAAAGACACGGGCATATTCGCCGTCATGAGGGGTTAAAACAGTTTGAGGGGTTCGAGGGGTGATCAGGTTTGCAAAGTCATCCTTTGCGGTTTCGAATGCACTGATGGCGCCGGCATCCAAAATCAGATTTGCGTTTGTCTGGCACATGGCGGCAATGATGTTTCGCGTTTCATCTGTTGGGGGTAACCCGGGCCCTGCGATACAACTGTCAAAGTGGCTTGTGGCCAAAAGGGTGGCAAAATCAGACGCCGATCCAAAGGGTTCAACCATGACAGATGGGTTCAATATCACATGCAACGCCATGGTATTTTCAGGGGCAACAACCGTAACCAACCCGGCCCCAACGCGCAGGGCATTGGATGCGGCAAGTGCGGCCGCCCCTGCTTTTTGCACGGGGCCAGAAATGACAAGACAATGCCCCCTACCGTATTTATGGCCTGCAGGATGGGGGTTGGGCAAAAGCGATGTCCAATCTGTGCCCCGCAGGTCAATAAATTCTGGCATGTGCGCCCTTTTCTATTTTGAATAGAGTACAGGCAATTTTGCGTCGCGAAGCAAGGTCCAAGACGTGGCCCCAATGACAAAATCATAAATCCGACTGTGGCCAAAAGCGCCAACCGCCATGACAGAAGCATCTGTTCGCTTTGCTTCAAGTTGAAGAATTTCAGCGGCGGAATGGCCGGCGAAATCGCGGTGGGTGACTTCGGTTTTATGTCCATGCCGCGACAGGAATTCCGCCATTGCAATGCCGGTGGAATCGCGAAGTTCTTCATGGAGATAGGGTTTGACGGATAACACAGTTATGTCCGCACCTGGAAAAACGGTGGTTACGTCATGGGCCGCGCGCGCCGCCTCGCGGGTATCACTGTGGCCCAGCAAAACATTACGTCCAAGGTTTTCGCCATCATAATCATGGGGGATCACCAAAACGGGGGTCCCTGCCCCACGAATAACTTGGGATTGCAAAGAATGTTGATCTGTACGATCGGTTTTGGCGTCTTCCATCGGCATCACAACCAGATCAGCGGCACGGGCGCTTTCAACGATACGTTCTGCGGCAGATGATGCATAGGTTTTGAGCGTGCGCCATTCGGTTGGAAAGTCGTATCCTTGAACAGCCTCTTCAAAGGTGGCTTGCAATTCATCCGCCACTTTTTGTTCAGCCGCGCTGAAATCCGCGTAGATACCGTCGGGGATATGCATGGCCACACCGGGATAAATCACCAAGGCTTGCAATGTGTGCAAACCGATCAGATGGGCCCCAGAAGCCTCTGCCAATTGAATGGCCGCTTTCAAGGTCGGCCCTGCGTGGGCCTTTGTTGTTAGGCAAACAAGTATCGTTTTCGTAGACATGATATACCTCCTTATTTTGGGGATATGGCGTGGGGGACATACGCCATACCCCCTAGGGTTTAGGCGGATTTGATCTCCATCTTTCGGGTGGTTTCTTCAACCTTTTCTGGTCGTTCGATTTTCAAAGTCAGAACGCCATCTTTGACATTGGCATCCACTGCGTTGGGGTCAGGTTCGAACCCCAAAGGGATCGCACGATAAAAGCTGCCTTGGCGGCGTTCGACGATGTGCCATTTCTCATCTTTTTCGTCGCGCTCTGTTTTCGTTTCACCCTTTAAGATTAGGGTCTTTCCCTCAACGGCAACTTCAAGATCGTCAGCGGCGACACCGGGAACATCTGCTGTAATTAGGATTGTTCCCTCGACTTCGGAAACGTCAATCGCAGGTGTTGTGGCTGTCGCAAGCGGTTTTCCAAGAAGTCGGGAAAAAAGATCATCGAAATCTTGGTGCATTGGTGAAAACCGGGGTGACCAAATGCTTGGGGATTTGTTTGTGTTGGCCATGGAACCCTCCTTTCTTTTCAAGGCTGATTCCATGTTAATGGCGGGGGTTGTCTTGGCCTTGATGCAAATCAAAATCCGAAAATATTTCATCCGCCCTGCCCTGAATTTTGACCAAAAGAAAAGCCGCGAACCAGGTTCGCGGCAAGTTAGGGAGGAAAGAAACTGTGATTATCCGGCGGCGTCTTGCAGCATGTCATGATCAAGGATCACAACGGTGCGTGTACCATCGACGGCAATGATTTTGGCTTTGCGCAGCTCGGACAATTGGCGCGAAACGGTTTCAATTGTCATGCCAAGGAAATCCGCAATATCCGTGCGTGCCATGGGCAAGGACACTTCGGTGTAATTGCCCAACTCACGACCAGACCGTTGAGAAACAGTTAACAAGAACGATGCCAGCTTTTCCTTAGCTGTTTTCAAGGCCAGCATCATGAAGTGATCTTGCATACCGGCTATTTCTTCCATGGCATAGGCCATCAGATCAGATTTTGCAGGATGGGACGTGGCCGGATCATTCAAGATCTTTGCAGGGATCAATTCCAGTTCAGCGGTTTCCAAAACGTCGCAATTTGTATGGTGATACCCTTTCACGGGAAGCCCGACGATATCCCCGGCAAAGCCAAACGAGATGATCTGAGTGCGGCCGTCGGGCAAAACACGGCTTTGACGCAAAACACCGGATTTGATTTTGTACAGGTAATTTGCCGTATCCCCTTCAAAGAACAGGGACTGACCATTCGCAACTTGTTTGATTACAGATTTTGCAACCGGCACCGCCGGGGTATGAAAATCAGCGGCACTTTCGAAATCAAGCGTGACATACATTGGTCGTCTCCCACATATTTGTTGATTTCAATGTGGAAGGTGATTGTCGCAGGCGTACCCTTGGTCTGGTATCGGTTTGTATCAAATTGTTTCATGGCATTATATCGGTGTTGTGATCACGTGGTGGCGGGACCGTTTCCGAGGATAGGTAATGCAAGAAACAACAATCTTGATTGTGGATGATGATCCGAAGGTGCGCAGTTTGCTTGCCAATTGTTTCGAAGAGGAAAGCATCAAAACGATCCAAGCCGAAGACGAAGAATCTGCGATGACCGCCGTTAAGCGTAAAGCGCCGGATTTGGTGACGCTTGATCTGCATCTTGGATCTGAAAATGGCTTGGATATTGCCCGAAATATCAAGGCCCATTCAGATGTGCCTATCATTATGGTCACGGGCAAAGATGATGTTATGGATCGCATTATCGGTTTGGAAGTTGGGGCTGATGATTACATTACCAAGCCGTTTCACGTGCGAGAGGTTTTGGCACGTGTTCGTGCCGTTCTGCGCCGGGCCGAAGGAAAACCGGACACTGCAGAAAACCCCGGCAAAGTTGCCAAGTTTGCGGGCTGGCGGGTGGATCCAGATAGATTTGAGATCACCCAGCCAAATGGGTCGCCGTGTGTTTTAACGACAGCCGAATTTAAACTGTTGAATGTATTTTTGCAGCATCCGAAACGAATTTTATCTCGGGAACAGCTGATGGATTTGGTGGAAGGCGGTAACTGGGCCCCGTTGGACCGAACCATCGACAATCAAATCGCACGGTTGCGGCGTAAAATCGAAGAAGATCCCGCCAATCCTGCTTTGATAAAAACGGTGCGTGGCGTCGGGTATTCGTTCACAACCGATGTGGATTGGCGCTAAAGATTATCCCTTAATCAGATGATGAATGCGTTTTGCCAAATCCGGCAGGCGATACGGTTTGCGCAACAAATCAAATTTTTCTGTGTCAGTTTCGGGTTTGATAACATCGTTGGCATACCCTGAAGTCAGCAAAACTTTTATTTCTGGAAACATCTGGGTTACTTTTTCAGCCAATTCAAATCCGTTGAAGTCCCCGGGCATCACGACGTCACTGAACAAGAGGTCAACCCGCCCGAATTCATCCAAAAGGCGCAACGCCTCATGTGCGTCTTCGGCGGCAAGCACATTATAACCGATGTCTTGAAGGCGCGCGCACGACAGCTTGCGTACCTTTTCATTGTCCTCCACCACCAAAATGATTTCACCATTCCCTTTGGGGATTTTATCATCAGGTGCGTCTTGTTCCCCCGTGGCATCGGTGCCTTTGTGTTCTGGAAAATACAAAGAAAAGGTCGTGCCTTGATCAACCTCGCTGTAAACGGTGATTTGCCCCCCGGATTGGCGCACAAATCCATGGATCATGGACAGGCCCAGCCCACTGCCCTTTCCGGTTTCTTTGGTCGAAAAGAAAGGTTCAAATACACGGGCTTGTTGATCCGCGGTCATTCCTTCCCCGGTATCCGAGAATGACACACGAACATACCGCCCGGGTTCGACGCCATCTTCCTGCGCGATATAGGTATCGTCAATGACAACAGGATCAATTTCGATCAAAATCTTCCCGCCATCGTGCATGGCGTCGCGCGAATTGAGGGCCAGATTGATTAAGGCGGATTGAAATTGCCCGGGATCAAGGAACACGCGGTCCGACGCATTGTTGGGTTTCAACAAAACCTCGTACCTTGCCCCCAATGTCCGCTTTAAAATGGAGATGGCTTCCTCACATTTTTCGGTCAGATCGAAGGATTGCGGGGCAAGTTCGCTTTTGCGGGCGAAGGTAAGCAAACGCCGGGTCAAATCTGCACCCAATTCGGCCGCATCGGTTGCATCTTTGATAAGATGCGCGTGTTTGGCATCCGTGCGCATCTCTAACAATTCAAGATTGCCAACAATGATCGTCAACAGATTGTTGAAATCATGGGCGATACCACCCGTCATTTGCCCAATGGCATCCAAACGTTGCGACCGAGACAATGCCTCTAACGTTGCGTGCCTTTGGGTTAGATCGTGTAAGATGCCAATAAACAAAAGTTGGCCATCCACCTGCGATTTGCCAACCGACAAATGCAATGGAAAAACTTCGCCACTTTTGCGTCTGCCCTTCACATCTCGGCCGATCCCAATGATCCTTTTTTCACCGGTGCGTTTATGGTGATCGATGTATTCATCATGTTCTGCGGCAAAATCAGGGGGCATCAAAACGCTAACGTTTTTCCCCAACAGTTCATCGATTTCATATCCAAACAGTTTCGCGCATGCCGCGTTTACGCGGGCGATCATTCCTTTTTCATCTGAAACAACAATGGCATCAACCGCCGCGTCAAACACAGCAGACAGAAGCGCAGTATCGCGCAAACCGGTCGAATGTTCAGTTGTCATATTGGCCTCTCAATCACACTTAACGATGCCCTTAAGATTCAGAATTTGACAAGGATCAAATTTTTGATCGGCCAAGATCATAGATTTCGTCCCAAAAGTAGGGGAGATCCTCTTGGCATCCAAAATCACATGGGCGCTTATCGCCAACAACCGTGGGGCAAAAATTGCCGAACACCAAGGGGCGGTTGCGGGATATCATATCATTCGGAATTGGAATGCTTTCTTAGAGGACAGACCCTCTTGGGGTGCGCGTCGACAAGATGGATCACCTTTTGGAAAATCAGCGCTGAAAGAATATGAAAACGTTCAGGCAGAATCGATTGGGTTTGTGCGGGACGTTGCATCATTTTTGGCAAAGCGATTATCTGAACATAAGTTTGATCGGCTGATCATCGCGTCTTCGCCTGAAATGTTAGAAAAACTGCATGATGCCTTGCCCCAAGATGTGACGGGCACGGTGGTTGGTGAAATCAAGCATGATTTGACGCGGCTTCCAGACCAAGAACTTTCCAAAGCTTTTCAGAGCGTCACGCTGGTATAGACACTGATGGTTCTAAGATTTGGGCGACAAAATCATCAATGTTTTGATCTGTCTTCTTACTTCCCTCATCAGGGTTGGGTACTTTCAGCACCGCTTTAAAACTTCGCCCCAATCTGTTTTCGAGCTTTGAGATTGGATCGGCATTTTGTTTCGGGCTGCCACATGTCAAGGCAAGGGCAACAGGATGATTTTGTGACTTTAGCTGATCCACAATGGCGTTTAGGGGACCACATGCCCCCCCTGCCCAGACTGGGCCAACGATGATCACCGTTTCATCACTTGGTGGCAATTGAAGGGGCAATGCAATTTTGGGGGCTGCTGCTTTGATCCCATCGCGAACCGCCAAAACATAGCCTATCAAAGGCCAATCGTACTTATTAACTTTTACGTCTTCGACATCGGCACCGGTGCGCATCGACAAACGTTCAGCCAAATCTTTGGACTGCCCGGATTTGGAATACACAAATATTTTGGATGGCATGGCATACCTCAGCTTTGAAGTTCACAGATGAATCATACCAAAACAGAAGGATGCACGTTTTGATGCATATCAAGCGGCGACACTTTTTTCGGGTTATTTATGTACATCAGAAAGAGAGGAGATCATGCCCGCCGTCGTCACCAAAAAGCAGCTGCTGGAGAAAACAACAGATGAATTTGAAGCTCTGATGCAAACCCTGAACCGGTTTGACCCAAGCAAAGCAGATTTGTGTGACCAAGATGGATATTGTGCCAAACGGGTTGTTGGGCATCGTGCCGAATGGATTTCGTTTTTTTTCAAATGGTGCGATGCAGTTGCGGCCGGTGAAAAACCAGACATTCCGGCAAAGGGGTTCACGTGGAAAGATACACCAGCCATGAACCTCAAAATTTGGGATCGGCAAAAGCAAATGTCATGGCAAGATGTATTGCAGTTGCTTGTCAACAAACACGCGCTGCTTTTGAAACACATCGAAACCAAATCCGAAAATGAACTTTATTCTCAGCCATTGTTTCCAGGCACCAAATGGACCCAAGGAAGATACGCAGAGGCCGCAGGCCCAAGCCATTATCGAAGTGCCAATAAGTTTTTGAAAAAACTGTTGAAACAAGTCTGACTGGCGTAGTCAAAATATGACATGTCCATTTTACGAAACTTAAACAATCCCCTGATGATTGGCATATGGCTGGTCCTATTCATAACCGGGCTGTCTGCTTTGTTCTTTGCCAGGTGGGAGTTGGCTTTGGTCAGCTGGGCAACACTGGTGCTTGCCCTTTCGCCACCTTTACTGGCGGCACGGTGGTCTCTCTCTCTGCCTCTACCATTTTTATTAGCCACTACATTGTTTTGTATCGCCTCTATCTTTCTGGGAGAGGCGTTTGATTTCTATGAACGGTTTTGGTGGTGGGATCTGGTGTTGCATGGCAGTTCGGCCATTGGGATTGGTCTGTGCGGGTTTTTGTTTGTTTTTATGCTTTTCGAAGGTGACAGCTTTGCGGCGCCTCCATCCGCGATTGCCTTTATGACGTTCTGCGTCGCCATGACCACAGGGGCCTTGTGGGAGGTTTTCGAATTCCTGATGGACAGTTTTTTTGGATTGAACATGCAAAAAAGCGGTTTGCCCGATACGATGGAAGACATGATGTTAAACGCAGTGGGTGGGATCTTGGCCGCGGTGGCCGGGTATATTTTCATGACACGTCCCCACCCGGGCCTTTTGGGGGGTGTGATTGGGCGCTTTATCGAAATGAATGCACGCCGATATCAGAAGTTTCGAAACCGACGCCGCTAGATCGGGATTACCCGCCTGCATTTTGAATGAAATAAAGCCCCACAAGGCTGGCGATATAAATGCAAAGTACCATCCAACTATCCACCCCCGCCCCAGAAAATCGGGGTGTTTTCCGCACCAGAATCCCCGCAACATAAATGGCAGAGACAACCGCGCCGCAGATGAGACTGAACTGTGCCATTGGCCCCATTTCCGCAAGAATAGGCCCTTTGCGGTAAATCGCATCCGCAGGGAATATCAACGCCAACATGATCAGGTTGCTGCCAAAGATATTCGAAATTGCCATGGTATAGGCCCCAATGCGGGCAGCAGCGATTGTTGTGCTTAACTCTGGCAGGGATGTGGCAGCGGCCAAAAGGGCGGCCCCCACGAACGATGCGCTTAAGCCCGTTTGATCGGCAATCAATTCCGCACGGTCCGTGGCGATGACACCCGCCCCCAGAATGATAAGGGCCAAAACAATGCTGGATACTATCAATCGTGAGGTGGCCCAATCTTCGACATCTTGGTTTGGCAATGGCATGTGCTTGATATCTGTGTCGGGGGGTACATCAATTGGCATCCATGTTTTGCGGGCATCATAGCGGCGCAAAAATCCAATTGCGGCTGGATAAGCGATGAACAAAGCAGTGGCACCCAAACCAATGGGCCCCCAGATTTGCACATCACCCACAATTGAAATGGCCAATAAAACATTGATGAAAACGATCAAACAAATCGCTTCTAAGGCATGGGTCGGTTTGCGTGGCCAACTGGTCAGGGCGTTGCGAACAACAAAAATGTCGATCACGGCAAGAATCGCCGTTTGCATTGTGACACCACCAAAAAGGTTTCCCAAAACCAACTGCGCATTGCCAACATATGCCCCTGTCAATGTTGTCACGACCTCAGGCAATTCAGTTGCCGCGGCCAAAAAGAACAGACCGATGAATTCTTTGGTCAAGTTGAAGCGTTCGGCGATCTCATTGCCAATAATCACCATTCGGGTGCCGGCAAACCAAACCATTACAGCGGCCAAACCAAACAAGGCAAAATTGGCCATCAATGGAAGTTCGGACAAAATCGGCAACATTGGGATTACGCTTTCTTCCCCTCAAAAGAAGATCAAAGGACCAACCAACAAAAACAAGCAGGCAAAGATTCCAATCGCAGGGAATGCAATATGGACGGTGAATACCCCCTCTGGGGCGGGCACCCCGCGCGCCTTCACAACCACCAGCGACAGGTTAACCATGGCAAAGACCGCCAAAATAATTTGTGATGTCAAAGACGCCAGCGTTTCAAGCGGCGCAACAAGGGCCAAACCAACCATAACCAAGGTGACCAAGATGGTCGCGTTCAGGGGGGTTCTGCGTTTCGGATCAACCTTCGCCAATGCCTGTGGCAACAAATGGCGTTTCCCCAGGCCATAAATCACACGCGCGGCGATAATGATTTCGATGACCACACCATTCAAAGTCGCAACGATTGCCACCAAAGTGATCGACAATGGGGACATGCCTGTTAACCGCTCAAAAAGAAGACCCACCGGGGCGTCAGAGGCTTCAAGCTGTGATGGGGCGATTGATTGAACCGCCACAAACATGACCAAGAAATAAATCACTGTAACCGCGACCAAGGCAATGATGATGGCCCATGGCATGATGCGCTTTGGCTCTTTCGTTTCTTCCACCATGTTGACGATGTCGTCAAAACCGATGAACGCGAAAAAAGCGATTAAAGAGGCCGCAAAAATACCATTCCACGCCAGTCCATTCGACCAATCCGGGAAAACAGAGGGGACTTGGGTGATTATGTCGGGGTTGGCCTGAAACCCAGCCCAGACGATGACAACCAAACCCAAGATTTCGATGACGGTAAGGATGGCAGCAAACACAAGGGATTCCAATACGCCGCGCGCCGCCAAAAGACCCATCAGCAGGATTACGACCACGGCAATGCCTGCCTTGGGCAATCCCAACAATTCCACGATATATCCTGCACACCCTAAACTGATGGCGGCCCCGGCAATGGTTGCCGCCGCCGCGATCGAAAGGCCAACTGCATTCGTCAGCCAAGGCACACCGAAAGCGGCGTCAACATAGACCGCTTCGCCTGCACTTTGGGGGACACGGCCTGAAAACTCTGAAAAGCTGAGGGCGCTGAAGGTCATCACAAATGCGGCCACCAAAAAGGCCGCAGGGGCATGAATGCCTGCAACCGCTGCTGTCTCTCCGATTAAAACATAAATACCGGCCCCAATGGTGATGCCCAGGCCATATAAAACCAATAACGGCAGTCCAATTGCCCGTCTTAGGGCCGGTTGTGTGGGTTGATTGGTGCTGTTCATGTGTCCCTGCCCTTTCGTGATTTACAAAAGCTGCATTTCGTTCAGCATGGCATGACAGGGGTAATGTCAGATTGATCTGGATCAATTTCCCAAGGGGAAGATCACCCTATGACAATATCGGCAGGTGCAGACATCTGATCAACCGTTTGGGCATTGGAAAGATCGTTTGAATGGGTTTTGGTGTGCGCCTCTTCTTGCGAAAACCCATGTGCCAGCCATCTGTCGATCAAGCGTTGTTCGATCACATCCAAAGGGGGTTTCAGTTGGATGGTGAAATCCCAAAATGGCCGTAGATCCCGCCAAATCGGCATATCCAAAAGAAGGTAATTGCCTTCGAACAAGATGGTTTGGCAATCTGGATTGATGGCCCCTGCCCCAGCGATGGCCATATCCAATGACCTGTCAAACAGGGGGTAAACAGCCGCATTCCCCGATGCGATGCGAGACACTAGATTAAGAAACCCTTGGGCATCAAAGCTGTCGGGGCTTCCTTTGCGCGCGCGCAGGCCGCGGGCATCCAAGATGCGATTATCCAGATGAAACCCATCCATGGGCACCACCTGTGTTTCATGGCCCGTGGAATTCAGATCTTGTGCCAATTGATCGGCCAAGGTGGATTTACCACTGGCCGGTGGTCCGGAAATGGCCACCATGCGCCACCTGCCCCGGCAGGGGGCAGATGTTATGATGTCTGGTTCAATGGACACATCAGAACTTAACAATCAGATTCACAAAGACACCTTCGTCGTCATAGGTCATATCCGTCAGATCGTCGCTGAAATCGCCGGTGTTGTACCCCACGCCCAGCTTAACATTGTTGCCTAGGTGACGATGCACAGAAACAAGGGCCCCAGTTTGGCTGAAACCGGCGTCCCATGCCTCCATCCGGCGCACTTCCAACAATGCATCCCACTTATGGGTCATGTGATACCGGGCGTTCAAGACGGCCAAGGCCGCATCATTTTCGCTGAAGGCGACACCGGCGGCAGGGGATGTTTTTGATTTCCGCACACCCAATTTGGCCCCAACGGTCCAATGTTTGTTCACATCATATTCCATGTCCCAATTCAAAACATGGCTGATCTGACGCGGGCCAGGTGTGGATGTTCCATCAATTGTTTGCCCATACATGTCGCGCAGATACGTGTATTTGAACAACATGTTCAGCTTATCATTATCGACCGGACGACGCGCATACCCAAGGGTGAATTGCGTCAGCTCTCCATCATTGAAAGAGGCATTGTCGGCCTTCGTGTCGGCGTGATGGAACGTTGCCAACAAACGCGCATTTTCATTGAATTTATATCGCAAAGTGCCAGAGGCGACGAGGCTGTCTACGTTACGGCTTGCCGACCCGACCATGCCCCGTTCTTTGCGCAGTTCAAGTCGCGCTTTGGCCCTAAGATCGTCACCGTTGTCGTAACGTAGGCCAAATGACACCGCGGTTCGGGTGAAATCACCATTTACCGTATCACGAATTTCGCCGCGTTCGATGGATGACCCAAAGCTCAATTCTTCGGTCGGGGTGTATTCTACACCATAGGCCGCCGTTAGCGACTGATGCTCTCCGAACAGATCATAGGTGTTTTCACCCCATGCGGTTGTTGTGTCATTGATGCGGCGTTTGCCGCCGGCAATCAAGCGGCCGCTGTCTTTGCCAGTTAAGGTTACACCGTTGATGGTGCGATCTGGGGTCAACTCGTAACCAAAATAAGTGCTGTTGCTTTCGTCGGCCTGATATGTGGCCAAGGCACGCACGCCCATACCAAGGGTTCCATCAGAAAGATCCCCTTCGAATGACCAATTGTTGGGGCCTTCGTATTTTGCCGCAATCCCATATCTGTCATCACGGGTCAGACCACCGGATACATCGACGCCATGCCGCAAATAGGGGCTGACGGTCCAACGATCGTTCAGTCGTACATCCGCGCGTACGGCCAATTCAGTGCGGGTACCAGTTTTGGTGGCATCGCCGGGATCCACTTGATCCAATTGACTTAGGCCCAAGTGCCAAGTCAGGCGGTCGGATGTTTTAAGACTGGCTTCCACTGTTGCTGTATTTTTTCTGTCGCCTGCGTCGCTTTCATATTGATCAATTGCGATTGAAAATTCAGAGGCATCCGTTGGTTTAAAACTGGCTGAAACGCCCCACAGGGTTTCGTCATCCGTTACATCGTGATTGACGGTGGAAAAACCCTTTGTGCGGTCCTCGTAATAGGCCGAGATATCGCCGTTCCAATTGGCATTAATATCGTTCAGATCAACATTGGTATCAAACCGAAGGGCCCGGCCTTCTTGACCGGTTGGTGCATTCGTATCGATGATAAAACCACCATCTGCCGAAAAGGTGGATGCGTTCGCAGCGCCCATGGATTTTGCGTATTCTAATTCGGCCCATGTGCTTTCGGTTGCTTGATACCGAATATCAGCACCGTACAATTTATGTTCATCTGTTCCGCGATCTTCCAACATGCCGGTCACGCCGACACGCCATTTATCACCCAACCAGGCTTGCGCGCGTCCACCGTAG
The DNA here is from genome assembly GCA_020630015.1 of Planktomarina sp. Classification (GTDB taxonomy): domain Bacteria; phylum Pseudomonadota; class Alphaproteobacteria; order Rhodobacterales; family Rhodobacteraceae; genus Planktomarina. The sequence continues at coordinate 13,926 of JAHDCF010000026.1, forward strand.
GAAAACACATCAACATCGCCGCTTGTGGGCGTGAATTCATAATTCACCACCAAACGGACTTCGTTTGATGTGGCGGTATTTGTGCCTGTTCCGGCCAAACCAGACCCAGAATAGGCCGACAAAGGACGGCTGAGGACCACCTGCCCTTGCAGGTAATTCACGTCATAATCCGAACCCGGCGCCAGTTCGACACGATCCAAAATGCGCCCTGTGATTGGGTCAACCACCTCAACAAACAGGGTCTCTGATCCCAAAGAGATATCTTGCCGCGATAAAAAGTAGACAGAACCACCTGTCCCACGGAACACATCCCGGCCGGGCAAATTGTCAGGCTGCGCCGCAAATACGGTCACTTCTGCCTTGGCGTCGCCATTGGCCGTCACGGCCTGCGTTTCATAATGGGCTTGCAGACCATAAAGCGTGCGATCATTGCGGATGTAATTGGGGCTGGCCAAGCGGCCCTGATAATTGCCCCACATGACATAGTTATTGTCGCGTTCAATCTTTACGTAAAATTTGCCGCTGGTGGGGGCATCATCCTCAGCCCGGCTATCGTCACCATAAACGGGAAAGCCACGATCATCGTCAAACCGCGTCAAAAGTGATCGTGGGTCTTTCTTATCCAAATTGCGGAAGATATCTTCCAGATCTTCTTCGCCCGTATCAACAGATGCGGTGATTTCATATCCATTTGCAGTTTTGCCATTGGCATAAAACGCAATGCGACCGTGGCTGTATGTTCCGGTTTCACCACCCACACCAGCCGAGGTTCGTTTTCCAACGGTGATGTCGCCGATGGCCACATAAAACCATTCACTGGCCGGGATTGTGATGTCACGGATCACGTCCAACTTTTGTTGGCGACCGTTCACCTTCACATCAATTCCGTGATCACCAGGGGGCAAAATGCGTTGAACAACAAAGGCTCCGTTTGGATCAGGTTTGACAGTCTCGTTCAGGGTTTCAACCCGTGATCCGGGCAGCACATTTTGCCCCGAAACGGTGACGGCCCCACCGTTCACACGAAAGCCTTGGCGCGCGGTGGCATCTGTGCCTTCTTCGATACCCGGTTGGCTTTGACGCGCTTGGCGCGCTGTCAGCTCTATCTCTCGTGTTTCGTTGTATCGGCCTTTGTCATCGTAAACCCGATGCACAACAACAAGGTTTTCACCTTCTGGGATTGTTGTTTGAACCGTGCCGTTGGCGCGAACTTCAACCACCTTAACCGTTTTGCGGCGACCACGACTGTCCACAGACAATATGCGCATTTCACCGCGACTTACCCACGCGGGATAATTGGTTTGGCTTTGTAATGTGACAGACGCCCCGGGGCGGAAACTGCTGTCGCCAATGGCAACATCCAAACGTGGGCGCACGTCAAGGCCATCAAATCGCACTTGAACTTCGGCCTTGGCCAAAACCACGTCCGCCTTACGTTGCCCATCGCGTGTGCTGGGGGCGCGGCGTGTACGGTTTTGTTCAACCGCGATCCTGGGGTCGCCTTCAACTTGTTCGCCATTGATCGAAATGGCAAAGCCTTCGTCACCGGGATCATCTTCATTGTCCATCTCGGTGTTTTCACCAACGGGCATTGTCACCGTATCATCGCGTTCGGCGAATTCACATTCGGGATCAACAATTCCGCCAATGGTGGGGCATCCGCCCGTATTGGTGGATTGCGCCGGAAGGGCAAGTGTCAGACCCAGTGCGGACACGCCTGTCAGCAATGCTGCCTTTGAAAGAAATATCTTGTTCAATGACTTACTCATACTCTTGCCCACCCTTAATTCGGCCGCGTGATTGTGCGTTCGATGACCAGTTTGTACCGGCCCACACCGCGCCATTTGCGACGAATTATTTTTTCAAGATGCCTGATCCTGACCTGTGCACCTTTTGTATCTTCACCTTTGCGTAAAACATAGGAAATACGCAACATCGAAGGTTTCGATCGGATCTGGCGCAACACGCGATTCAGCGCTTTATCAAATCCCGGTTTGATATCCGCCCGGCCCGAGATGAACGCTTTGTGATTGATATCAATATCCACAATGTTCGAGATCGCGACACCAAAGTTCAGCTTGGCCATTTTACCCGGTGTCACACGAATGACGCGCGGGTTTTCCGTTGTCAGGCGATACCCTGTTGGCAAGCTGCGTGTATCCAACTTCATGATGAAATTCGAACCAATGTCTTTCGGCAATGCACCACAAGGCACGTGGAAGCGGCCATATTCATCGGTCGTGACACGCAAACCATTCGGGGTAACAAGACGGACCCCTGCCATACCCGGTTCTGTTTTGTTAACGGTTTTCGGACGTGCCAGTTTATCACCATAATACGTCTGATCCGTGATCCCACGCAGGGTATCAGGGCCGTCCTGATATCCGTTTTGGTTCACATCATCAAAGACTTTGCCAATGATATCGGAACAATCAAAGACGTGCTCTGGCTCCATCCGAACGGATGCCGTCGCCACGTTGGACACGCGGGCACCGTCATCTTCCATCCATGTGCGGTTGGTTAAGGTTCCGTCATTGCCATTCGCGCCAATCCGCGCTGACAATCGCACCGTCACGGTTTGGGCCGGGGCCAAATCAATCGGCGTCCATGACAAAACTTGCCCTGAGATTGCAGGTTCATCTGCAACGCCATCCACCACGGCCGTGCCCGGCGTATACAGAACGCCTGGCGGCAGACGATCGATGATTGTGGCATCATCCACAGGCCGCGATGTGTTGTTGGTGAATGTCAAAGTATAAGTAACCGTATCCCCAAACACGACGGATGTTTTATCAACCGATTTGGTTGCCAAAATATCGGGCGTTCCAGAACAATTCCGCAATGGGATGTTGTTGTTCAAGATGATTGGGTCACCCGCCTCTACCGTGAAGGAAGTATAGAAAGGTGTATTCGTTGGGGCAGAGAAATCCGCCAAACGACCAGAACTTCCAAATTCGCTGGATCCAAGGGAAACAGATCCTGCCCCAAGCGAAGTCACATCAACATTGCCGGATGTGATCCGATCGGTGCTTGGCACACCGCCCGGTGGGTAAGTCAATGACAGTGTATAGGTTCCAGGCGCGGAAACATAGAACTGGAAGTACCCATCAGAACCATCGCGCACGATGTTAATATTATTGCTGACGCCCACGCCAGTTTGTGTTCCGGCAGGGCCAGTTACTGAAATCAAACCACCTGACAGGATACGCCCGTCTTCTTCGCAATAGAAGTACCCGGTTGGATCATAGTCTTGGCTGTCGCAGACACCATCGCCATCGCGGTCGTCATTCGGGCCGCAACCTTCGGCGTCGTCGGGGGCGCCATCACCATCACGATCAATCATGGTCGCGGACACGGCCGCACTGTTTGGTGTTGGGATTTCATCCGACACTACAGACGCCACATTCGAATTGGCTGGGAAGCCATTCAAGGTGAAATAGGTCGCCGTGACAAGGATGGTTCCAGTCTGTCCTGATGCCAATGAAACAGGGCCAGCCAGAGTTTCGATATCATTCACACCATCATAACCGGAATTTGCAGATCCATCGGTAAAGCCGGTGTTGCTGGTGGTGGCCGGGTAAACCGTTGTCATCAATGTGGCCGGTGCAACAAATGCCGTCAGATCATCCTGCACGCGCAGATTGTTCAGGGTAATGTTCCCCGTATTTTCAACTTCGATTGCAAATGTCGTGGCAAATACCTGCGGGAACAGAGTCACTGTCTCAACAATAGATTTGGTGATCGCAACATCGGGGCGCGGATTGATAGGCACAACCGTTGGATCATCAAAGGTATTCCCATCCGTGTCATCACCATCATCAGATGTATCCGTCACACCCGCACCCAGTGGGGAAGTGCCTGTGGCAACAACGCTGTTGGAAACAGAGCCTGAATCCACATCCGCCTGTGTGGTTTGATACGTTACAGTATACGTGGCCGTTTCACCCGGCAACAACGTGCCAGCCACAGACCCAAGCGAGCTGGATCCAAAGACCAGTGTTGGGGCCACAAGGGCATCCCCATCACCATTTGTCATTGTATCGGCCAAAGCCACATCCAACAGGGTCACATTCCCAGTATTTTCGACAACAATTTCGAAGATGATGTCGTCTCCTACCTCGATGTCAGACGATGTTAGGGTCTTCGTCGCCTCAAGCGATGGCATTGGGGTAAACAGTACCTCGGCCGGATCATCTGTGGTGTTGCCATCGCCCGGAACATTGTCATCGGACACGTCGGAAACTTCGTCCCCTGATAAAACATCGGTGCCCGCAATGGTGGCAGAGTTCAGCACACCACCGGCGTCAATATCAGCTTGGGTCAGGGTATGGGTCGCGGTCCATGTCCAAACTTCGAGCACATCTAACCACGTGTCCCCATCAATATCGCCGGTTGGTCCACTGATGGTCAACGACAACGGTGTTCCATCCACACGGGTGAACGTATCGGTCAACATGATGTCTTCCAAATCGATGTCGCCCACATTGCGCCCGGTGAAGGTAAAGGTCACCACATCCCCGGCAACTGCATTTGGATCAACACTTGCGGTTTTTACCAAATTGATCGCTGGCCCCGGAACAATCTCATACACGGTTGGGTCGTCGCTGGTGTTTCCATCATCATCTATCCCATCGTCAGAGATATCTGTTACGCCTTCGTTGTTTGGATCCTCTGCCGTGACAGTCACACTGTTGATCAAACCGCCGGCATTAATATCGTCTTGGGTCAGGGTATAGGTGGCTGTGTATGTCCACACCTCGTCCACATCCAATTTCAAATCGGTGTTCAGATCACCGCTGATCAGGGCGAATGGGCCATCCAAAGCGGTTGCCCCGCCCGTATTTGTAACCATTGTGTCCGTCACACCCACATTGGTCAGGGTCACATTGCCCGTATTTTCAACCAACAAAGTATACGTAACGGTCGAACCCACAGCCGTTCCCGAGGACACAAATGTTTTTGTGGCCTCAAGCGCAGGTACCTGTTCAGGGCCTTGGGTTGTGATGCTGTCATCATCCGTGGCCTCTGACCCATCTGGTGATGTGCCGGTGGCAGACGCGGTATTGGTTATGCTGGCCGCATCAACATCCGCCTGCGTTACCGTGTAAGGCGCGGAACAGGTGGTATCTGTCGCACCCACAGCAATGGACGGGATCACACAGTTAAACCCTGTGATCAATGGATCGGTCACCGCGACATTTGTCAGCGTTACATTGCCCGTATTTTCCACGGCAAACATATAGGTCACCACAGTTCCCACTGCCCCGAATGGGGATGGGTTTGCGGTTTTCGTTAATTCCAAGGCTGGCGCATTTGCCGGGCCCGGCAATGTCACACTGTCGGTGTCTGTTACGGCATCCCCATTCGGATCAAGTGCAGTCACAGACGCCGTGTTCGTCAGTGTTGCCGCATCAATTTCGACCTGCGTAATGGTGAACGTGCCTGTGCAACTGTGGGTGTCACCCGGTGCCATGGATGGCAAGGTGCACGACAAGCTTGGGATCAATGGATCGGTTACCACCATACCTGTCAGGGTTTGGTTCCCAGTGTTTTCCACATCAAATGTGTATTCGATAACATCATCCACAAAACCAAACCGTGCAGGAACAGCCGACTTAACCAAATCGATCGATGGGTTTTGATCACCGGTCACAGTAACCTGATCCACGTTCGAGCTGACCTCAGTCCCCACAAAATTTGTTTGTGCATAGGCATCATTGATGACTTCACCCGCATCAACATCCGCCTGTGTGATCGTGTATTGTGCCGTGCATGTGACAGTTTCACCTGCGGAGAAATCTGGATCACCCGGCAGTGCCGTCCAACACCGGAAATCGCCAATCTTGTTGTCAAAGATCCTGATATCCTGCGTAAACGCAACCTGACCACTGTTGGTGACGGTATATGTGTAATCGACAACATCGCCCACGTTGGCAAAGGTTGATCCAGCAACCGCCTGTTTATCCAAGGTCAAGGATGGGGTGCCCTGATTTGGGATGGTCGCGCTGGTATCGTTGCTGTCGATGGTGCCATCACTGGCGCCGGCAATATTTGTCACCGATCCCAATGTCACATCGGTGGACGTGATCGTATAGGTGGCCGTACATGTGTATGTTTCCGTTGGGGCCAAACCTGCGGCCGGATAGGCCGGGCAGGAAATATCACTGGCCGGGATAAGGTTGTCTGTCACCGTGATCGGTGATGTCAGGGTCGTGTTGCCCGTGTTGGTCACCACATACGTATAGGTCGCAACAGCACCTGTTACATAATCCTCAGGCTCCATCGGATCTGGTGTTTTAACCAATGACATTGCAGGTGACTGGATTGCCGGAACACTGACGTCATCTTCGTTTGATGTGGTTGTGCCGTCACTTGCGGTGGCTGTGTTATCCACCTTGCCTGCATCGATATCGGCCTGCGTAACAGTATAACTGCCCGTACATGTAACAGATGCCAGTGGTGCCAAAGGCGGTGCCGGGCATGTAATTGTGCCCCCTGCCCCGGTGATCAATGGATCTGTGATACCGATCTGATTTGTCAGGGTCACGTTGCCAGTGTTGGTAACAATGAATTGGTAATCAATCACATCACCAACCGCATCAAAGCTTGCCAATCCTGCTGGATCCAACTGCTTTAACAAGGCAAGCGATGGATCAGCCGGAATTTCCAAAACAGTCGGATCATCATCGGTGTTCCCATCGGTATCATCCGCATCATCAGACGTATCTGTCACAGGTGTACCGGTGGGCGGTGTCCCTTGGGCAAGGGCGGTGTTCTGAATGCCGCCGGCATCAATATCCGCCTGCGTCAGGATATAAGTCGCCTGATAGGTGGCCACCTCGTTCGGGATCAATACCCCAACAGAGGATCCCGCATCGGCAGACACCCAACTTGGCCCCGATGTCAAAGCCAAAACGGTGCCATCTGCACGGGTTAAGGTATCACTTGCAATTACAACCCCGGACAACGTGACGTTGCCTGTGTTTTCAACCAACAATTCAAATGTGACCGTTTCACCCAATGCAATGGTCGAAGACGTGATTGTTTTTTCCAAGTTAAGGGATGGATCAGGATTGATCATCAACTTGGCATCATCATCATCGCTGATGGTGTCGCCACCTGGATCATCCGCCGTAACGGCAATCACATTCAAAATACCACCGGCATCAATGTCAGATTGCGTCAGCGCATAGGTCGCTTCAAATACCCAAGTTTCATCAACCTCTAGGATCGACGTGGGCGGGTTGTCCCCGCTGACATAATCCGGCCCGCTGGCCAATGTCAGACCAACACCGGACAGATCCGTCAATGTATCCGTCAACACAACATTATCCAGGGTCACATTCCCACTGTTTTCAATTGTGATTTCAAAGGTCACAAGATCACCGGCAACAACACCTTCGAGGCTGCTGATGGATTTGGTAACAACCATATCCGGATCGCGCGCTTCGGGTTGTACCGATGCATCATCCGTGGCGTCGGGGTTCACCCCATCTGGGCTGGTGGATGTGACAGTCGCCACATTTGTGAGGGGGTTATTTCTGTCGACATCCCTTTGGGTAACCGTATAGGTCGCGGTGAATGTGACAACATCACCGGGGGCCAACACATCCCAAACGCCATTGGCGGATGCATCTGCGCTGTCACCAGAAATACCATTGTCCGTTAACAATGTATCCCCTGCAATGGGCAATGCCGAGATGGCACTGGCACTTGTATGCGTGTCGGCCATGGTGACATTTGTTAAGGTCGTGTTTCCTGAATTCGTGACCGTATAAGTGTATGTGATCACGTCACCTACCTGCGCACCCGAGGTGATCGACGGGGTTTTCACCAATTCGATCATCGAATCCCGAACAGCATCCAAAGTAACGGTGTCTTGGTTCGAAACCGGCGTTTCATCATTGTCGGCCGTTGCAATATTGGTCAGGCTGCCGCTGTCCACATCGGATTGCAAAACTGTGTAAGTCGCGCTGCAAGTTACAAATGCACCCGGGGCCAAACCGCCGCTTGGCATGGTGCCACAGTTGAATGTGCCAATCTTGTCATCGGTCACACTGATTTGGCTGAACAACGTGATGTTGCCGGCATTTGTGACCTTGTAGTCATAGGTCAAAACCTGACCTGCCGTGGCATAATCAGCATGAGTTGTGGATTTTTCCAAAGCCAACAACGGGTTCGCGGGTGGGCCTTGCACAGGAATGGTATCGTCATCTGTGACAGGGTCATCATCGCTGGCTGGTGTGCCAACGGCATTGGCCGTGTTTGTGATCGCCCCCGCATCAATGTCCGCCTGTGTGACAGTATATGCAAACGTACAGGTTGCATCTGTTGCATTGGGCAAAAGCGGGCCAACCGTACAGGTTCCGGGCACCAAGCTGTCGGTAACAGCAACGGAATTCAGGGTCACATTGCCGGTGTTCGTGACAGTCATCACAAAATTCACCACATCCCCTGGATTGGTATAGGCGGGATCCGTCCCGGGATTAGGCGTAATCGCCTTTACCACCTGAACGGCGGGTGCGGCATCCACCAACGGATGAACATCTGTGGCGTCCGGTGTCAGCGCATCCCCATCAGGATCTGTGCCTGTTGCGTTTGCCGTATTGGTCAAGATTTGGGCATCAATGTCGGTTTGCAAGACTGTATATGTGCCGGTGCAGGTCAAAGCCTCTGTTGGCAACAACGTCACCGGGGCCACGATATCACAGGTTAATGCACCCAACATCGGGTCACTGATCGCAACCGTCGACAATGTCTGGTTTCCAGTGTTCGTCGCAACCAAAGTATAGGTCAAAACATCCCCAACGGCGGCAGGATCATTGCCCGCGGTCACCGCCTTGATCAGACCCAAGTTTGGCATGATGTCACCCACGATGGTTTCATCGTCAGAGTTTGAATAGACCTCAGTGGTCAACGCTGGATCATCTGGGGCAAATGTCGTGTTCGCAACCGCGACATTCACCACCTGACCGGCATCCAGATCATCCTGTGTCACGCTGTAAGATGCGGTACAGGTTACCGTATCACCCGGATTAAAGGCGGTTCCGGTCGGTGGCGTGTAACAGGCAAAAGACCCAATCTTATCGTCAACCAGTGTCAACGTATCCACGAAAGGCACAGCACCCGTATTGGTCAGGCTGTATTCATACGTCAGAACATCACCCACACTGTCAAAACTTTGGCCGGCCGGATTTTGCGTCTTTGTCAGGCTCAATGCACGCGGGGCATCCGTCGGGATTTGTTCGTCATCTGCATTTGACGTCACATTTCCATCGCTGGCCGTGGCCACGTTCAACACCGAACCAATCGCCGCATCACCTGCGGTGACGGTGTACAGGCCTGTACATGTGATGGATGCGTTGGGGGCAAGGCCGGGTGGGTTTGTGATGGCGGGGCATGTGATGCCTGAGGCCGGGATTTTGTTATCCGTCACGGTGATCGCGTTGGTGATCGTCGTGTTGCCGGTGTTGGTCACCACATAATCATAGGTCAGCACAGACCCAACCGCAAAGGTGCCAGAGTTGAACGTCTTTACCAGACCAAGGGCCGGGCTTTGCACCGCGTTCACCGTTTCCGTATCCGTGTTCGATGTGGTGGTGCCATCGCTGGCACTGGCCACGTTCGTCACAGACCCTGCATCAATATCCGCCTGCGCCGCAGTCCAAACCGCGGAACATGTCACACTGTCGCCCGGCGCAACCGCCGTCGCAGAACAGGTGATCGGGCCGCTGATCTTATCGTCGGTCACGTTCAGCGGTGTGCCCAGCGTTGTGTTCCCGCTGTTCGTCACAGTGTATTCATAGGTGATCTGATCACCCACCGCCGCGTATGTCGTCGCCGATGTGGATGCCAAATCCTTTACCAATGTGATCTCAGGCGTTTGTGTGAACGTCGTGGTGTCAGACGCATCCACCTGTGCGGTTTGATCGGTGGTCACACTGGCCGTGTTCACCAGATCATTGCCATCATCCACATGGGATTGCAGCGCCGCAAACGTTGCTGTCCAGGTCCAAACTTCGCCTACATCCAGCGATGTATCCCCATTGCCATTGGCCGTAATCGTGGGGCCAGACGTCAAGGTGGCCCCTGTGCCATTTTGATCCAACGCATCGGTTAACATCACACCCGTCAGGGTCTGGTTGCCCGTGTTCGTCGCCGTGATCGTATAGGTTAACGTGCCAGGCGCGCTGAGGGTTGGGATATCAACCACCTTGGCCAAGGTCATCGCCGGTGTCAGGGTGATGGTCGTGGTCGCATCATCTGATTGCGACGCAACCTCATCCGTGACAAAGCTGGCGGTGTTTACAATATCACTGCCCGTGTCCAGCATGGCCTGCGTTACATCAAGTGTCGCCGTATAGGTCCAAACCTCGCCCACATCCACAAGCATGTCCCCATCATCCCCAGACAAAACAGGGCCAGAGGTTAACGTCGGCGCCGCCGCACCTTGGGCCACAACATCCGTCAAAACAGGGGACGTTAGGGTCGTATTGCCCGTATTTGTCACTGTAATCGTATAGGTTAACGTGCCCGGTGCCGTCAGGGCCGCCGTGTCTACATCCTTAACAATCGTAAACGCTGGCGTCTGATCAAAGGTGGTTTCCGCAGTGTCGGATTTGGGGCCAGCCTCGGTCGTGTCAAACGTCGCCGTGTTGATCAAAACCGTGCCGTCATCCACGTGATCCTGCGTCGCATTCGCCGTCACCGTATAGGTCCAGGTTTCCCCAAAATCGAGGTCCCCATTCCCATCATCCCCAACAGGACCCGCCGTAACAGTCACGGGAACAGGCGTCGTCCCCTGCGCCGCGGCGTCGCTGAAAACAACATTCGTAAGCTTAACATTGCCCGTGTTCACAATCGTAACCGTATACGTCAACAAACCAGGTGCACTCAGCTCTGAAACGTCAACAACCTTCGATATCGTAAAGTTCGGCTGACTATCTATTACCGTCTTGGCGGTGTCGGTCAGGCTGCCGGCCTCATCGGTCGTCAACGTCGCGGTGTTAATGATATCCCCACCGTCATCCATATGCGTCTGATCAGCCGCAATCGTGACAGTCCATGTCCAAACCTCACCAACATCAAAGCTGCTGTCACCATTTCCATTGCCGGTCACTGTCGGGCCAGACGCAAGGGCAACCGTCGACGCCCCTTGAACCGCGCTGTCAGCAAGAACAACATTTGTAAGAGAAACGTTGCCCGTGTTTTCCGCGCGAATGGTGTAGGTCAATGTTCCAGGCGCATCTATGGACGCCTGATCAACGGTCTTCAAAAGTGTGAAGGCCGGATTTTGCGTCATGACTGTTGACGCATCATCCGATTTTGCACCCGCCTCTGCCGTTGTGAAAGTGGCGGTGTTATCAATGGTATTGCCGGCATCAAGGTTGGCTTGATCGGCATCAATGGTGACGGCATAGGTCCATGTTTCACCCACATCCAATTCACCATTTCCATCGTCCCCGGTGGGCCCTGTCGGACCTGTGGTCAGGGCAACCGCAGCAGAATTTTGTTCCGCAACATCGCCAAAGTTCACACCCGTCAGAGTGACGTTACCGGTGTTTTCAATTTCGATATCATAAGTCAGCGTGCCAGGGGCAGAAATGCTGGCCAGATCCACAGATTTTTCAATCGTGAAGTCAGGGTTTTGAGCGATCGTGGTGGTGGCATCATCCGATTGCACCGGCAACTGATCAGTATCGATCGAAGCCGTGTTCACGATATCCGCACCATTATCAATCATGTCTTGAGTGACGGACAGGGTCGCAAGATAATTCCATGTTTCACCAACATCCAACAGGTTGTTCCCGTTATCGCCAGCCCGGAATGGGCCATTGGTCATGGCAGGTGTGGTTGTCCCTTGGGCCAATGTATCTGTGAACACAGGATTGGTCAGGGTGACGTTGCCCGTATTTTCAATCGATATGGTGTAAACCAATGTTCCCGGCGCATCCAAAGACGCGATGTCAACATTTTTCGTAATCACCACCGCAGGGGTCTGGGTGAAGGTCGTTGTGGCATCATCAGTTTGGCTTGGCACCTCTTGGGTCGTAACGGTGGCTGTGTTCACCAAATCGTTGCCATCATCCACATGGGATTGAAGGGCATTGATCGTCACTGTCCAAACCCAAGTTTCACCCACATCCAACGCATCATCGGCATCGGTATCACCCGACAGGGTTGGCCCGCTGGCGATTGCGATCGACGCGCCATTTTGCGCCGCCGTATCCGTCAAAGAAACACCCGTCAAAGTGACGTTCCCGGTGTTTTCCGCCGTGATGGTATAAGTCAAAGTCCCCGGCGCCGATAGATCAGCAATATCGACATCTTTGGTCAAACTAAAGGATGGGGTTTGCGTAATCGTTGTTGTCGCATCGTCAGACTTTGCCGACACCTGATCGGTTGTCATGGTCGCGAGGTTATCAATATCAGTGCCCGCATCGATCATAGCTTGGGTCACAGCAACAGTCGCCGTGTAGACCCATGTTTCGCCCACATCAATCGCACCCACCGTTCCCGTGTCAGCCCCCAACGTTGGGCCGGACGCCAATGGAACGGAAACGCCATTTTGATCCGCCGCGTCGGATAACACCGGGCCCGTCAACGTGGTATTGCCCGTATTTTCGACAGAAATCGTATAGGTCAACGTACCGGGTGCCGCGATATTTGCCAGATCCACATCTTTGGTGATTGTGAAATTCGGGGATTGCGTGAACATCGTGATCGCATCGTCAGATTGGGCATCGGTTTGATCGGTATCAACCGTTGCTACATTCACAAGGTTGCCCCCATCATCAACATGGGTTTGATCCGCGGCGATGGTAACGGTGTAGGTCCAAGTTTCACCAACATCCAAGGCGTTGTTTCCATCATCACCGGTCGGGGTTCCCGGACCAGATGCCAAAGAAACAGGGGCGCCACTTTGGCTGGCCGCATCCGCCAAACTGACATTGGTCAGGGTTTGGTTCCCGGTATTTTCCACGGTGATGGTATAGGTCAAAGTACCCGGTGCCGTCAGAAGCGCGGTATCAACCGACTTGGCAATCACCAGCGATGGTTCCTGACTTGCGGTCAAGGTCACATCATCTTCGTTTGAAGTGGCTGTAACCGTGCCCTGCCCTGAAATTGGCTGATCCACCTGTGCAGAGGCGGTATTCGTGACAGACCCATTATCGATATCCGTCTGGGAAATCGTATAAGCCCCCGTACACGTGATGAAATCACCCGGTGCAAGACCCGTCGCCGGCAAAGCTGGGCATGTCACGGATGCGATCTTATCATCGCTTACGGTGATCGGGGCGGTCAAAGTAATATTACCAGTATTGGTCACCTTATAGGTAAAGTTCGCAACCTGACCCGGCGCATCATATTCACCGGCAAACAATGTTTCTTTGTCCAAAGAAATCGCTGGTTCACGGCTTGGGCCGGTCAATACAACCGTATCATCGTCAGATGCCGATGTGCCAAGTGTGCTTTCGGCCGTAACACTGGCGGTGTTTTCGCGGCTGCCCGCATCGATATCCGCTTGGGTCAGGGTATATGTTCCCGTCAAGGGGGTACCGTTTGCACAGGATGTCACAACATCACCCGGCGCCATGTCCGGCAACAAGCAAGACAAGCCAATCAATGGGTCAGACACCGTGACATTCACCAATGTCACATTGCCCGTGTTTTCAACCGAAATTGAATAATCTTCTGTGGTTGGCAAAGCATCGAATGTGCCGGTTCCATCAACTTCGGTCTTTGTCAGCTCAATTTTGGGATCCTCTGTCGGGCCAGTCGCAGTGTGATTGTCATCATCATCCACTGTTCCACCCAACGGCGGGTTGGCCACAACGGTTGCTGTATTCAAAATGCTGCTCGCATCAACATCAGACTGTAAAACGGTATAGGTTCCGGTACAGCTGCCTGTGGCGTCTGGTGCCAAATCTGGGATCGCACAGGTCAATCCGGGGATTAACGGATCAGAAACCGAAATCCCACTCAATGTCACTGTTCCTGTATTTTCCACGGTAAACGTATACGTCAGGGTTTCGCCCGCCGCCGTAAAGGTGGTTGGGCCGTCTTTTGTCAATTCGATCGCTGGCGCTTGGGTACCCGTGATTGTCACGTCATCAGGCTCTGATGTCACCTCTGTCGTAAGGGTTGGGTTGTCAGGCGCAAACGTTGATTGGGCATATGCCTCGTTCAAGACTTCGCCCGCATCCATATCCGCCAAAGTTACCGTGTAACTGGCCGTACAAGAAATACTGTCACCCGGGTTAAAGGCCATCCCAGATGGGGGAACATAACAGGTGATCGTCCCGATCTTGGAATCCACAATTTCGATATCATCGACAAATGGCGCACCACCTGTATTCGTGACATCAAATCGATATGTCAAAACATCACCAACCATGGCAAAGCTCTGCCCTGCTGGATCTTCAACCTTATCCAACGTAAGCGCCGGATCAGCAGAGGTCGGCACGTTTTCAGATGCCTGATTTGATGTGGCATCCCCATCGCTGGCCGTTGCAATATTCGTAACAACACCCAAGGCCGCATCACCTGCGGTGACGGTGTACAGGCCTGTACATGTGATGGATGCGTTGGGGGCAAGGCCGGGTGGGTTTGTGATGGCGGGGCATGTGATGCCTGAGGCCGGGATTTTGTTATCCGTCACGGTGATCGCGTTGGTGATCGTCGTGTTGCCGGTGTTGGTCACCACATAATCATAGGTCAGCACAGACCCAACCGCAAAGGTGCCAGAGTTGAACGTCTTTACCAGACCAAGGGCCGGGCTTTGCACCGCGTTCACCGTTTCCGTATCCGTGTTCGATGTGGTGGTGCCATCGCTGGCACTGGCCACGTTCGTCACAGACCCTGCATCAATATCCGCCTGCGCCGCAGTCCAAACCGCGGAACATGTCACACTGTCGCCCGGCGCAACCGCCGTCGCAGAACAGGTGATCGGGCCGCTGATCTTATCGTCGGTCACGTTCAGCGGTGTGCCCAGCGTTGTGTTCCCGCTGTTCGTCACAGTGTATTCATAGGTGATCTGATCACCCACCGCCGCGTATGTCGTCGCCGATGTGGATGCCAAATCCTTTACCAATGTGATCTCAGGCGTTTGTGTGAACGTCGTGGTGTCAGACGCATCCACCTGTGCGGTTTGATCGGTGGTCACACTGGCCGTGTTCACCAGATCATTGCCATCATCCACATGGGATTGCAGCGCCGCAAACGTTGCTGTCCAGGTCCAAACTTCGCCTACATCCAGCGATGTATCCCCATTGCCATTGGCCGTAATCGTGGGGCCAGACGTCAAGGTGGCCCCTGTGCCATTTTGATCCAACGCATCGGTTAACATCACACCCGTCAGGGTCTGGTTGCCCGTGTTCGTCGCCGTGATCGTATAGGTTAACGTGCCAGGCGCGCTGAGGGTTGGGATATCAACCACCTTGGCCAAGGTCATCGCCGGTGTCAGGGTGATGGTCGTGGTCGCATCATCTGATTGCGACGCAACCTCATCCGTGACAAAGCTGGCGGTGTTTACAATATCACTGCCCGTGTCCAGCATGGCCTGCGTTACATCAAGTGTCGCCGTATAGGTCCAAACCTCGCCCACATCCACAAGCATGTCCCCATCATCCCCAGACAAAACAGGGCCAGAGGTTAACGTCGGCGCCGCCGCACCTTGGGCCACAACATCCGTCAAAACAGGGGACGTTAGGGTCGTATTGCCCGTATTTGTCACTGTAATCGTATAGGTTAACGTGCCCGGTGCCGTCAGGGCCGCCGTGTCTACATCCTTAACAATCGTAAACGCTGGCGTCTGATCAAAGGTGGTTTCCGCAGTGTCGGATTTGGGGCCAGCCTCGGTCGTGTCAAACGTCGCCGTGTTGATCAAAACCGTGCCGTCATCCACGTGATCCTGCGTCGCATTCGCCGTCACCGTATAGGTCCAGGTTTCCCCAAAATCGAGGTCCCCATTCCCATCATCCCCAACAGGACCCGCCGTAACAGTCACGGGAACAGGCGTCGTCCCCTGCGCCGCGGCGTCGCTGAAAACAACATTCGTAAGCTTAACATTGCCCGTGTTCACAATCGTAACCGTATACGTCAACAAACCAGGTGCACTCAGCTCTGAAACGTCAACAACCTTCGATATCGTAAAGTTCGGCTGACTATCTATTACCGTCTTGGCGGTGTCGGTCAGGCTGCCGGCCTCATCGGTCGTCAACGTCGCGGTGTTAATGATATCCCCACCGTCATCCATATGCGTCTGATCAGCCGCAATCGTGACAGTCCATGTCCAGGTTTCGCCAACCTCAAACACATTATCGCCGTCATCCCCAGAAGGGGCTCCGGGCCCACTGGCCAGCGTCAGCGTGGTTGGCCCCTGATTTGCACTGTCGGTCAACACAACATCGGTCAAAGAAACATTGCCCGTATTTTCCGCGGTGATCGTATAGGTCAGCGTCCCCGGCGCGCTTATCGTCGCCTGATCAACAGATTTATCCAGCGTGAATTTTGGTGTTTGAGTGATGGCGGTTTTGGCACCACTTTCCTTCGTATCAACACCATCAGCGGCGAACCCAGCCGTGTTCACGATGGTATTGCCGTCATCAATCATGGCTTGGGTCACATCAACCGTGACGGTGTAAACCCAAGTTTCTGACACCTCCATGTCGCCATTATTATTAGTGTCGCCCGCAAGCGTTGGACCAGATGCCAGCGGCACAGACGTTCCGTTTTGGTCGGCCGCATCCCCAAAGGCAATCCCGGTCAGTGTTGTATTGCCCGTGTTGCGCACAGTGATGGTATACGTCAGGGTGCCCGGCGCAGTGATTGTGGCTTGATCCACGACTTTGTCTATCTCAAAGTCAGGCTCTTGCTCGATGGTGGTTTGGACGGTGGCATCTTGTGAGATCGCCTCATCCACATCAAATGTCACTTTGTTTTGAATCGCAGCACCGTCATCAATGTTGCCTTGCGTGACAGCATAAGTCGCATCGTAAACCCAAGTTTCGTCCGGATCGATTTCACCGTCCCCATCGGTATCGCCAGACAAAGTTGGACCCGACGTTAATGTAAGGGTTGTGCCGCCTTGGTTGATCACATCCGTGATTACCGGATTTGTCAGAGAAACATTGCCCGTATTTTCCACCGTGATCTGATAAGCCAAAACCCCTGTGGCATTGATGGTGTCTTGATCCACAGTTTTTTCTAAAGTGAAACTTGGATCTTGCTTAATCTCTGTTACGGCGTTGGCGTCTTGTGGTTTTGCCTCATCAAAGCCAATCGAGGCTTTGTTCACAATATCCGCACCTGCATCGATATCATCTTGCGTGGCGTCGTAAGTCACCGTGTATGTCCAGGTTTCCCCGACATCCAATTCACCATTCCCATTGTCCCCGGACAAAGTCGGGCCAGATGTGATTGGGCCCGCACTAATCACATCCGTCAAATCAGGATTGGTCAAAGTAACATTGCCCGTGTTTTCGACAGTAATCGTATAGGTCAATGTTCCCGGCGCAGTGATCGTATCAAGATCAACCACCTTTTCCATGGTGAAGAGCGGCTTATAACTGACCGGCGTCTCTGCGGTGGCGTCTTTCACCTCGTCCGTTTCTTCGGTTTCAGCGGTAACGGTGTTAATCAGATCAGTATTGGCATCAATATCGGCCTGTGTGGTGGTATAGCTGATTGTGTATGTCCAAGTTTCATCAAGATCCAAATTGCCAGCAGCGGCATCCGCATTGGTGCCGCCTGCCTCAACCGGGCCGGACAATGTGCCGGTGCTGCCATCCGGCAAGGTATCATCCACCACAACATTGGTCAGCGGAATCTCACCCGTGTTTTCCACGACAATTTCATAATCAATCACCTGACCCGGCTCGGTGATCGGGTTCGGCCCGCCCACTTGCTTTTTGGTCAGTTTAAAATCAATGATGGCTTTGATTTCGATTGTTACGGTGGCCTGCGCTGTCAGGCCCGATGCGTCAACGATCTCATATACAAATGTATCGGTCCCAACGAACCACATATCTGGCGTATAGGTAAAGTTGCCCGCCGCATCGATTGTGACAGATCCATTTGAAGGGCCGGAAATAAGACCCGGCTGAACCGATATCGATGTGCCTTCGGGATCGTTGTCCATCCCATTTCCATTGTCGACAATCACATTGCCCGACACCGGCACATTTACGGGTGTTACAAAATCATCATCAAACGCCAATGGGGGAAGATTAGGAAATGGTGCTTGGTTACACGAAAATCCATCGTTGTTTCCTGATGGAACACCCACCGCCCTCAATACCGCCGTTGGTGATCCAAAAGGATCTGAAACCTCATAGATTTGGCCGGTACTATTATTAAACGTAAATATTCGCCCGGCAGAGTCCGTCCAAGTTGCACCAAACCCGCCAGCGTTAATCAAGCCAGGAACGGAAACGGTGGCAACTGTACCGTCAGTAATATTATAGAGCGTTTGCCGCCCGCCGCCTGCGTAACCAACCAGATACTCTTTCCCGCCGAATTGAACATAGGCAACATCCGCAACACCGGCGATGCCAGAACCCGTAAAATTAACCGTTGTCACGGCGCCTGTGGCAATGTCTATTTTATAATAGCTGGTGTTGTTTCGACGCAGCCAATAATTATTGGATCGGTCAACGTCCCCCGAATATGACCCAAAACCCAAATTGTGGACACGTTCAACAGTGCCGTCCGCGTGGATGCGGATCAACCAACCACTTTGGGAACCATAGGCATAATTATCAAGAACGTTGTACCCAGTCGCATTATAACTGCCTTGGTTCGTACCAACATTTACATATGTCGACGTGACCGGATCAAAAATTCGCAACTGGCCTGATTGCACCTGATATACATCGCCAGTGCACATAAAGGGGCCTGCATGGGCAGGTGTCGCCACAAATGAAAATGACGCCAACGATATTACCATCGTCAACGTCGCAGTGATCAGCCCAAGTATCTTGGATTTCAAGAAGGATTTCGACCTTTTAAATTCATCCCCAAAACTGGTCCGGTTAAGCCGATATTCACTACCCTGCCCCATAACGCCTATCCCTAAGCACTCTGCAACTTTGAGTTGATCATCATTACCAAACCAAAGCAACAGTTGTTTAAACAACATTAAAACTCAACCCATGGTCGCATCATTTTAAGGCTGATTTATGGCAGATGTCCTAAAAAAGTCAGACTTCAGGGGTTTCGGAATCAAAACCAGCGATTTTCAGCTTGTTAGACTCTAAATAGAGTATTTCTCTCGGCGTATTATTGCCGATTGTTTCCAATATTGAGACAGACGGCCACATTTTCGCCACAATTCAGCAGTGTCTGATGAAAGCTCAGCAAATTGCAGGATCGAATTCTTAAGTCTCTAATTAGGGTTTACAGGATCCCCAAAACGAAGTCAGTTCACGGTAATTCGGATGTCTTTGACATCCTGATCAACCTCTTTGAATGAAGGCAAAAGAACATTGAAAAAGTGTTGGGATATGTATTCAGCCACAAACGAAGATGGTGCTGTTAAGTAAACAGTACCATTTTGTGCATCACTCCAACTCAGTTTTCTAAACCAAGCATCAAAAGTTGCGGCATCACGTTGTTGCAAGCGCAGACAAACCTCTGTCCAAACGCTGGGCTGGTCTGGATTACGATCAATCGGACGCAACGGAACAACATTGCTGACGTCCGTTTCAATTGCCGTACCAGACATTCTGGCAAAGAAATCTGGGCCGACCTGGTTCCAAAACGGCATTGTGTCAGACAACACATTTTCCACGTTTACCGTATGGCGCGTAACGCGATTGCGTGCGGCAGGGACAAGAACTTCTATCCAATTCGCTTTGCGAAGGGCTGCAAGCTCTCGTTTTGCGGTGCGTTCAGTAACACCCCAAAGTTTTGCCAATTCACGTTGCCCCACTGCAAAGCTGTGCGTTTGCCAATTAAACCGCGCTGTGATCAGCAAAGACAAGCGCAGCGCTAAACGACTTTGAAGTGGCGCACCTTGGGCGGCAAGCGTCAAAAGAGCGGTGATAAAATCATATTTTATGGATGCTGCACCCGGCCCCACAAACCGTGGTGCGGAAACAGAAGACGACCGCCCGATCATATATGCTCTCCGTTCTGATCTAACGCCAGATTGTTGATGGATGCGCCATTTAGAAACAAATTACAACGCTTTTCCAGATTGTGACGGAATTAACGTTGGAAACAGTGTGGGAGTCAATGATTCTTCATGATTGAACCAAATCGACCAACAACCCTAAAGGAAAAAATGGGTTTCTTGGTATTGGGGGACGTTCAAGATGTCCCCCCATCGACACAAGATGTCCCCCCAATTTGACTCTAAAGCCCTTGGGTGTCCCCCAATATATTGTGCCAGTGGGTCTCGTTGGGCTTTTGGCCCGATTCGGATCAGGTGTTCTTCAGGTGGCGTTAAAAACCTATGGAAAGTGTATTTTAGAAAGAAATGACATATCTCGACAAAAGAGGCAAATTCGGCGTAAATACGAAAAACCACTGAATTAGCGTCCGAGGTATTATGCTCACCCACACTGATCTGAGAAATCTGCAGACCCGATCCTTGAAAATGCAAAGCTGGATTCGTCAGCAGACATTTTCACCCGAAAACACAAAGACCCTGCGACGGTTCTCGTCTTGGGAGGTGTCAGAATTGATCTTGGGCCTGAACCAATCCACGTTCCGGGGCAAGATCGCAGCCGACCCAACCTTACCCGCGGGTAAGGTCGAACCGGACGGGCGGCAGCGATGGTTTTCTCTGGACGAGGTTAATATCTTGCGGCGCAAACTTCGCCCACGGGATAAAACGCTTACCCCACCAAGGCCCAGTGGGCGGGCGTTTCGAACAGCGGTTGCAAACTTCAAAGGCGGTGCGGGGAAGTCCACTTTGGCCCTGCATTTCGCCCATGCCGCCGCCCTGGATGGATACCGGGTTTTGTGTGTGGATTTCGATCCGCAAGCAACGCTCAGCCATGCGATGGGCCTGACTGATGTGGGCGAAGAGCAAACCGTCTGGGGTATCATGGCCCGCGATTTGGTGCATGAGACAGAGGCGATGAATGCAGCCCCCGTCGCAGCGGCCAGTGGCACCGCCCTGCCCCGCCGCCACATTCCCGCCAGCATTACCAATCTTGGCCTACAGGATCTCCGGATCGGCGACTTTATTCAGCCTACGAACTGGCCCACGATTGATATCATTCCGTCCTGTGCCAATGCCGCATTTGTAGAATTCGCCAGCGCACAATACCGCCACTTGAACCCTGAATGGTCGTTCTTTGCGGCGGTGTCACGGTATTTGGATCAGCTGCCTGATGATCAATGGGATTTGATCTTTTTCGATTGTCCTCCGGCGATTGGATATCAATCCATGAATGCCGTCTTTGCCGCGGATATGCTCTATATTCCGTCTGGCCCTGGGTATTGGGAATACGACAGCACGACGTCCTTTATCGGCCAGTTGTCAGAGGCGTTAGAGGATTTGGCAGAAGGATTTACCGGGGCATTGCCAGCGGGGGATGTCAACCTTCCAAAAGCGTTTCATGATATTCGTTTTGTGATGACCAGATATGAACCGGGTAATGATTTGCACCGTGCGATGTACGAAGCTTTTGGTAAGGTTTTCGGCGAAAAGTTGGCCAAACATCCTGTTGAAATGACCCGCGCGGTGGAACAATCAGGGCGGTTCTTATCCTCGATCTATGAGATGGATTACAGGGATATGACCCGCGAAACATGGCGTCGCGCCCGAAAAAGTTTCGACACCGCGTATCAAGAATTTCGCGATGTGATGCTGCCGGCGTGGCAGGGAATGAACGACAAAACCTTATCCGCGGATAAGGTTTCGCAAGAGGAGGGGTAACCCATGGCTGGTAAACGACGTATCTTTGATATCGATATTCCTGATGATCCGCTGGATGAGCCAGAGGAAACGCAAGCGGACAAAGCCCCCACAAAGCGCGGCCCAATGGCCAGCGCGATCACCGAAAATGCAGCGGCCTTGCAGGCGCGGAAATCCACCGCACAGGCCATCCGCGAAGAAAATGATGCCTTGGCCCATGAATTTGTCAGCCTGCGCGAGGCAGGGCAGGTGGTGTTGTCTGTGCCGTTAGAGCAGGTGCATACAAACCTTTTGGTACGGGATCGCTTTGTCGCTGAGGATGCGGAGCTGGAGGATCTTGTTACATCGATCCGTGACATCGGCCTGTCAAACCCCATCAGAGTGCATATGCGCGCCAATGAGGAGGGGTACGAGCTTATCCAAGGGTATCGCCGCCTGTCGGCCTTTAAGCAGCTTCTGGCGGAAACTGGCAGCGCGGAATGGGCACGCATTCCCGCGTTGGTGACACCCGGCGATGCAGACATCAGCGATTTGTATCGCCGCATGGTGGATGAAAATGTGATCCGCAAAGATTTGTCCTTTGCTGAAATGGCATTTGCGGCCCAAAATTTTGCCGCTGATCCGTCCACACCCGCCAGAGATTTGAAAGAGGCGGTGGCCACCTTGTTTCAATCTGCCCCGTATTCCAAGCGCAGCTATATCCGGTCATTCGCGCGTCTTTTGAATCGGTTGGATAAAGTTTTGGAATACCCGGCTGAAATTCCGCGGGCATTGGGTGTGACGTTGGTGCGCGCCATGGAAAACAATCCAGAGATCAGCGGGCGCATCAACACAGAGCTGCGTCAGATGGGCCCCCGATCGGTTGAAGCGGAGCTGGCCGTTTTGCGCCGGTATGCCGGCCTTGGGGATGGGGATGATTTGGATGCATTGCCCACGCCCAAACCCAAAGGGGGGAAGGCTGGCTCCGGCCCCAAAACGAAAACCACTTTCAATATGTCCACGGCCCTTGGTCAGGCCAAGTGCACAGCTGCGCAAGGACGGTTGGAAATCAAACTGGAAAGGGATTTCTCTGCCATTGATCGTGCACATTTGGAACGCGCGATCGCGGCTTTGGTGGATGGGTTGCCCTAAAAACCTTATCCGCGGATAAGGTTTTACAAAACATCAATAAAAACAAAGGCTTATGTGGCTCTTACCTGCCTGTTATCACCAAATCCCGCTCCGGAATCTTGGTTTTAAGGTCCATCAGATTGGCCAAATGTTGGGCCTGATGGGCCATTACATCACCCAATCTTTTGGCCTTTGGGCCCTGCTGGGTGTCAATCAGGCCGATCGCTTTGTCGATCATGTGTTTGATGTGTTGCGTCAGGGCAGGGGTGCGCCGTCGAAATCCCAAGTCAGAAATCAGGGCATCCAAATCGTTGATGGTGATATCTTCGCTGTATTGCGCGCGGCCGATATCAAAGGACAGTTGGTGACTGACCGTTTGATCCAAAAGGGTTGGAACAACATCATATGCCGGGGCCAACCTTGGGCGTGGCCCGGTGTAAATCAGGGCGTGGTTTTTTCCGTGATTGTCGGTGTTGCCCAACAAAAGGTTGCACAGGGTCAGGTCTAAAAATGCTTGGCGGCTGATGCCGGGTTCGGCGGTTTGGTCCAGAATGTTGCGCAGGGCAGGGGGGGCAAAATGGCGATCTGCGATCCCATTGCGTTGGTATTTCAAAGATGGCCCAAGGCCCATGGCCTGACAAAAATCTTCTTGATGAATGCGAAAAACTTGCGTGCCTTTGACCCGACGATCAAACCGGGTGATCAGCAGGCCTTGTAAATCCCCTTCGCCGAAGGGTTCTGTGATGGCCACGGGGTGGGGTTGCAGATTTGCCAACAACCCCATCGCGCGGTGTTCCAAATTTACCAATTCCATTTCAGCGCGCCGGGGCACCTTCAGAATATGGGTGGTGGGCACATTCCGATCTTTGCGGGGCAGGGCAAAACGCCCATCGGGAAGTTGGGCCAAGGCAATTTTGCCCTGAACCCCGGCCAAGGGTGATGGATCGCCCGTGGCGTCGGGAACACGCCGGTGGTCCCGCAGCGATTTCATGATAAGGATTAAATCACTGTCTGACAGTGGCACGTAATCTGTGGTCAGATCCCCGGGGTGCTTTGTGGGCCCGGATCCTTGTGGAACGCAAGACAATGCCCCTGGGCAATCAGCCCCAAGGTGAAATAATTGTCCCACCACATCGTTTTCGGCCAGTCCGTGAACTTGCATGATCCGATCACGTTGGGTGTTCTCAAACAACAAGTTGCTGAAGAAGGCCCGTGTTATGGGATCTTCAAATGGTGCATCACGAATTGGCATGGACAACGATATGGGATGGGGCAGGGGGGTTTGATCGCCGTATTGGAACCTGATGTTGTTGTCATCGTCCCGTGTCAGTGTGCCTGCGGGGGTTGTTACGCCATCCAAAAAGACATCCAGAATGAGGGGCATTTACTCTGCCACCTTCAGCTGCAAACCCAGATCGCGACACAGTTGCAATACCAACCCGATTTGGGCCGATGGTTTGCCGTTTTCAATGGCGCTGACCGTAGGAAGGGAGACGCCGCTTTGCATCGCCAATTGTGATTGGGTCAGGTTCTTGCTTTGCCGTCTTGCCCGGATGGCGTGGCCCAAAGACTTCGAATCGGTGATAAGCATGCGGGATGCCCCTTTGAGTTTTTCAATGATCGTTGAAATTTCCATATACTTTGCCGGTTTGGTTCGAGATGTCAACGATCGTTGAAATTCGATAATCGAAGTTCAAAGGAATGTGTGGGTTTCATGGCGGTGCCAAAATGTAACGCTTTGTGCCTGAGAAAATCTGACGTCGCGTCCGTTATTGACCGTTTAAACCCCTGAAATTTAGACAGATGTCAAATAAAAAGAAATTTGTTCGGGAGGACATTATGAAAAAACTTCTATCATCAGCCGCCCTGATCGCATTGGCCACCGGCGCCTCTGCGGGTGGGATTGAACGGTCATCACAATCAATCGGTTTCTTGTTTGACGAAGGTGATGTGCTCAGCCTTGGTATTTCGCACGCGAAGCCAGATGTTTCTGGTGTCACGACCGGCCCAATCACCGGGACCCCAATTATGGGCGGTGAATCTTCTGGCGACATGGCAGGCGATTACACAAGTTTTAACCTAAGCTATAAGCAGCAAGTTTCCGACCAGTTGCACTTTGGGATCATCTTGGATGAATCTGTTGGTGCTGATGCGGCATACCCGGTTCAGCTGTATCCACTGGCTGGTGCGTCTGCATTTGTTGATGGGCAAGCGATCACTGGATATGTTCGGTATGCGCTGCCAAGCAACGTCAGCTTGATCGGTGGTATCCGGTTTGAAAAAGTATCTGGTGGCGTAGGCAACCTTCCTGATGGTGCAGGTGGCGTTTACAATCTGGCAACCGATGAATCCACAGAAACCGGCTTTGTATTGGGTGTTGCATATGAACGCCCGGATATCGCTTTGCGGGTTGCTTTGTCATACAATTCAGAAATCACGCATACGTTGAACACAACGGAAAACGGCATGCCGTCAGGATCAATGGATGTAACAACACCAAAGTCTTGGAATCTTGAGTTCCAATCTGGCGTTGCTAAAGACACATTGGTTTTCGGGAACATCAAGTGGCGTGAATGGTCTGCCTTTGA
>JAHDCF010000002.1:0-13404 GCA_020630015.1 Planktomarina sp.
ACTATGGCTTGGCCAATGCCACCTGCAGCACCGGTCACCAAAGCGGTTTTGCCTTCAAAACGCATCATCCCAATGCCCCCCATATGGGTAAGCAAAGCACCCCTAACGTGGCATAAAGCAGGGCGATAATCCAAAACGTGCGTGGGGTGCGCGCGCGTGTGATGCGTTCGAACAAATAGGTCTCGCCTGTTCGAAAAGCTTCAAACACCCAAGCAGCAAAAAATATCGCCCATGGCCACAATAGGTTCGAAAAAACCAAAATCAGCGTCAATGCGATCCCGGCCCATGCCTTCCACGGCAATGGGAAACTCGGCTGTTTTGTCTTTGCGGATTGAACAGCGACGAAGGCCCCGCCGTCGGGGTCTCGAAACAATGTGGAATCGCCTTCAGGCAAAGCCATATCTGCAACGGTTTCACCGCCGCTGGCGTCAACGCTGCTTTTCAATGTCTCTAAGTTTTCTGTGGCGAAATAAACGGCCCAAAATTCTTCTTTGCCCCGAACGGCTGGGTCAGGGATCTCGTGCAATGAAAAGGAATATCCCGAACCCGTTGTCACAGCGTACACTCCACCCGCAGGCGTGCCGAAGTCCCAATCGAAAAGGGCGGTGTAAAATGGGATGACTTTGCTGGCATCTGACACGAACAGCCCATGCCCCATGCGCCCGCCGTTTTGATCTGAAAATTCGCCCAAGGCACGACCACTGTAAACGGTAAAGCCAGCGCCCAAAGGATCACGTATCAAGGCATAGGTTCCGCCGCCGTCAAACTCTGCTGGGCCCAACTCAACCTTAGCGCCCAGGGTATTTGCTAGGTCCACCGTTGCCTGAACATCGGTGACGGCGATATAAGACATCCAAAAAGCTGGCATGCCAATTTTGATGAATTTTTCAGGCATCTGATAATGCCCAGCGACAGGGTATTGGCCTTTTGACGCAAAGTGATATCCGCCGCCCTGATCACTGAAGTGCCAACCGAAAATTCTTTTGTAAAAGTCGCGTGACGGGCCAGCATTATGAGCCGACAGATCACACCAAACAAACTCGCCATGGGCCATATTAATACTCCTGGTTCAGCGCATCCGCCGCCGGAATTTCTCGTTCACGTCGCGCGATATAATCCAGCAAAGCCTCGTTCTTGGCCGGGTCCAACGTCGGCTCTTGATAGTCGTTCAACAGGTCTTTCACCCGTTGCAACGCGCGTTCGTTGGTGTTGATGGATCCTTCTTCTTCCCATTGCCCGATGGCGTTGTTGTCGAACATCTCAGGCATGAAAAACGCCCGTTGGAAATTCTCCAACGTGTGTGGATGGCCAAGGTAATGCCCTCCCGGGCCAACGTCACCCACAGCGGCCAAGGCCTCATCAAAATCGTCCCAACGAATGCCTTCGGCCATGCGATAGCCCATTGCGCACATCTCGGCGTCCACCACGAATTTTGCCATGGAACAATGCATGCCACCTTCGTTCCAACCCGCGCTGTGCCAGATGTAATTCGCCCCGGCCATCAGCACGGCATTCAGTGTCATGGCACTTTCGTAACCGGCCTGCGCGTCAAACACCTTGGACCCGCCCAGCGTATTCGATGTACGCCAAGGAATATCATAATACCGTGCCATTTGGCCGATCATGAAGTTCATCAGGCTGATCTCGGGCGTGCCCGCCATGGGCGCGCCGGATTTCATCGAAACGGTCGCCAGGTAATGGCCATAGATCGCGGGCGCGCCTTTGCGCACGACCTGGGTATAGGCCAGACAAGAAAGTGCCTCTGCATTCACCTGCGCCACTGTGGGGGCCACGGAGGCTGGCGTATTGGCACCGCCCAACACAAACGGCGAACACAAGATAGGCTGATTGCGTTTGCAAAATGCACGAAGCGCACCCAGCATGGTTTCATCCCACACAAGCGGCGAGTTTCCGTTACAGTTTCCCGTCACCACGGGGTGGCTGTCGATGAAATCTTCCCCAAACAGGATGGCGCACATGTCCATCACATCTTCGGCGTTCTTGGGACTGGTGGTCATGCCCATGAACGTCTTATCGCTGTGCTTCATCGAGGAATAGGTGATCCGCAAGTGCCGCTGGCTGATCGGGTGATCATAGGGTTCGACGATATGGTGCGCGCTGGAATGGATCGCGGGCAGCATGTGGGACAGCTTGTGAAAATTCGCGAGATCCTCCAGCGTCGGGTTGCGTCGCACATCTTCCATATCGCGCAGGTACGGCGCGCCTGTCATGGGCACAAAGATGCTGTGATCATTCCCAAACGGCAGGTTATTGGCCGGATTGCGGGCGTGGTATGTGAAGGTGGATGGGATCGACGCGATCAGTTCCTTCACCAACCCCCGATCCAAATGCACCCGATCCCCGTCGCGAATATCCGCACCTGCACCCTTCCAATCCGCAATGGCTTGCGGGTCGCGGAACACAACGCCGACATTTTCAAGAATATTCATGGAGGCATTGTCGATCCGCTCGATCTGTTCCTGATCCATCGGCTCAGTCAACGGCAACTTGCGTTTGAGCGCAGGCAACATCGTGATGTCGCGCGTCTGCCTGTGCGCCTTACGTGCCCCGCGCCCACGGCGGGTGGTTCCGGTGGCTTCTACCATTTAAGAATCTCCAAGGGTGTTTGGGGATGGTGCTACGCCGATACCTAAAGAAATCAGGTGCCTGATCTTCAGGTTTCCTATCCGGATCCATCCGCCATCACCTTTGTTTCGGTCATCTAAGAAACTGGCGCTGCCTCGCTTAACCAACATTATCCCCATCCTTCGGATCGGTCAGATCAATCCAAATGGTCTTGGTCTCCGTAAACTGATCATGGGCTTGCAAGCCATTGTCGCGACCCCCAAAACCGCTCAACCCGTACCCGCCAAACGGCGTGGCGATGGACCCCTCGCCATAGGTGTTCACGGTCACAGTCCCCGCCTTGATGTCCCGGGCCGCGCGGATGGCTTTGCGGGTGTTGGCGGTGAAAACAGATGCGGCAAGGCCGTATGACGTGTCATTGGCCACCTCGATCGCCTCGTCGTCGGATGCGACTTCGATAACGGTCAGGATGGGGCCAAAGATTTCGTCCTTGGCCTTGGCATCGTCTTTGCCAACCTCATAAATCGTGGGCTGCACAAAGTTGCCCTCTGCCGTGCCGCCAACCAAGGCTTTGCCGGTCAGATAGCCCGACACTTTGGCGCAATGATCGGCATCAATCATCGTGCCGATGTGATTGCCGGGGTCCAGTGGATCGCCCACCTTCCAGTCCCGCACACGGGCCGTTATGTTCTTCAACAACGTGTCTTTGACAGATGAATGCACGATCAACCGTGATCCGGCGGAACAATTCTGCCCCGCATTCCAGAACGCAGCATTCACCACGTTTTCGGCGACATGATCCAAATTCTCTGCGTCTGACATGACCACTGCTGGGTTCTTGCCACCGCATTCCAGAACCACTTTTTTCAGGTTCGACTCTGCCGAATACTTCAGGAACAATCGCCCGGTTTCCGTGCTGCCAGTAAAGCTGACCATATCCACATCCATATGGCGGCCAAGAGGTTCACCCACCGTCGGGCCATCACCGGGCAAGACTTGCAGAACGCCACGCGGCAGGCCCGCCTCCATAGCCAGTTCTGCCACGCGCAGGGCGGTCAGACTGGTTTGTTCTGCGGGTTTCACGATCACCGAATTGCCTGCGGCCAATGCCGGGCCAATTTTCCACGCCAGCATCAGCATGGGGAAGTTCCAAGGCAGAACGGCCGCCACAACCCCGATGGGTTCGCGCACGATCATGCTGATTGCGTCATCTTGGGCTGGTGCGACTTGGTCGTAGATCTTGTCAACTGCCTCGGCGTGCCATTTGATGGTGTGAATGCTTTCAGGAATGTCGATGGTTTCGCAATCCAGGATTGGCTTGCCACTGTCGACACTTTCCATCACCGCCAGTTCGCGGCGATTGCGGGTCATCAGTTTGCACAAACGGATCAGCACATCTTTGCGGTCTGACGGGTTCATTTTGGCCCAATGGCCTTGATCAAAGGCCTCCCGCGCTTTCCCAACGGCCAAGTCCACATCCGCTGCCGTGGCCGACGTCACATCCACCCATGTCTCGTTCGTGGCCGGATTGATGGTTGGGAAGGTTACGCCTTTGCCGGGTTGGTATTTGCCGTCGATAAACGGCGTGCGCGGCGGGTTCATATCAGCGGCAAGCGCCTTGTATTCGGCGTGGGTCAGAAGATCGCTCATTTACCTACTCCCATAATGTCGTTCACGGCGGTGTTCATAGTTCGGATCACCTCTGCCAATTCGCGTTTGTCGTCTTTGTTCAAAGGCTGCAGTGGTTTGCGCGGGGGGCCTGCATCAATGCCGCGCAGGGTGAGGCCATACTTAATACACTGCACAAATTTACCGCCCTGTTCCAACACGCGCATCAAGGGCATCATGGCGGACATAATCGCACGGCCTTTGGTGAAATCACCTTCAACGGCGCAAGCCTGATACATAGCAATATGTGCCTCCGGCGCGAAGTTTGATCCGGCACAGACCCAAGACCGCGCACCCCACGCAAAGAATTCCAATGCCTGATCGTCCATCCCGCAGGACAGGCCGATATGCGGATAATCGCGCGCGAGCATGTGCAGGCGGTTGATATCGCCGCTGCTTTCTTTGATGGCCACAAAGTTTGGCGATCTACCAACACGATCCAGCGTTTCTTCGTCCATATTCACGGACATCCGACCCGGATAATTATACAGCATAATTGGAAGGTTTGCCGCCCTGTCGATGGCCAAAGCATGCAGTGCAATCTCGCGCCCTGTGGGATAGGCATAGGGCGGGGTGGCCACCAATAAACCATCAGCGCCATTCGCCTTGGCCTGTTGGGCGTATTCAATGCTATCCTCTGTCCGCATCGCGCCTGTGCCCACAATCATCGGTACCCGTCCGTTGATCAGATCGCGGCAACGGCCCATCATCCAAACCCGTTCCTTTTTGGTTTGGGCGTAATATTCACCGGTCGATCCCGCCACGATGATCCCATGCACGCCCGCGCCGATCAAATGTTCAATCGTTTGGGCCAGGGCATCCTCGTTACAGGTGAAATCGTCGAAATATGGCGTGACGACGGGGGTATAGATCCCCTCAAACTGCATGGCGTTTCTCCTTCAAAGAAATCACATCAACGGGCAGGGGATCTTGTCGCACAAACCGTTCCATCTGATCTCGACTAAGATCCCAATGTTGCAAGGTCAGATCGATTGCCAAAGGCGCCTCGCGCCCTTCAAAAGCCGCGATCATGGCATCGTGTTGATCGCATGCCTTCGTCACCAAAACTTGTTCAGCGTCAGAGGCAGGTCGATAGAATGTTTGGCTCATGCGGGTGTGGTCAATCAGCATTCTTTTCAGGCTTGGCAACAAATACGGATTTCCGGCCATTTCACCGATTTGTTCGTGAAATGCATGGTTTTCCATTGCGGCGGTTGCAGGATCGTTTTCCCGTGTGGCCAGTTTGAAGCGCCGTTGAATGTCTTTCAAATCATTCAACTGATTGCCCCGATGATTGTCCGCCGCCAACCGCGCGACATTGGCGTAAATCAACGGCGCGGTTTGAAAGAAGACCCGCATGGTTGGCAGGTCCATCGAAACAACTTTGGCCCCTTTGTTTTGGGTGATCTCAACAAAGCCAGCCCCCGACAATTTTTGCAAAACCTCACGCAATGGTGTGCGTGATATACCAAATTCAGCGCACAATCCTGCCTCATCCAAATCCCCGCCTGGCGCCCGATCCAGCGTTAGGATTTGTGATCTCAAATCATTGTGGCACTTGGTTTTGCGATCCATTTGATCCCCACTTATTGTTGAACATGTTGTATACAATATTGGGGTGTTTCAAATCAGACTCCGACATTTTGTTGCCGCCAGGGGTCGTTATCGGCCGAAACGCGCCTTTTCTTCTTCTCTTAACAGAACACCAACCCGTGGGGTGGATGGCGTCGCCAAACGACTTCGCGTGCGCAAGACCGGCTTTGTATTGGACGCGGATGTTTCCCGCACAACGATATAAAGCCCGCTTGAAATCACGACGGCCGCACCCAAAAATGTGGCGGTTGTCAGGGTTTCATCAAAATACATCACCCCAAAGAACGTGGCCCAAAGGATCTGGGAATACTGCATCGGGGCCACCACCGCCGGCTCCCCAATCTTATATGCGGTAATCATGCAAATTGTCGCCAATAACGCCAGCAAGGATATGGCAAATGTTAACCCCAGATCGATGATCGGCATTGGCACATATACCCACGGCAATACCGCAGCCATCAACAGGACATTCGCCATCATCGGATACAATATAAGTACAATACTGCGTTCATCCTGTCCGATTTTTCGAACAATAACAGAGGCCAGCGCACTACACGTTGCGGCAATCAGAGCCGCCAGATGGCCAATGCCAAAGGGGGCTGTCCCCGGTTGCAAGACGATCAATACACCCGCAAATCCAACGCAAACCGCGATCATACGCCGCCAGCCGACGACTTCTCCCAACATTGGGATGGACGCCAAAGTGATGATCAAAGGAAACGCAAACAGCAATGCATATGTCTGCGCCAATGGCAGCGTGGAAAACGCATAGAATCCACTGCTTGCGGCGGTCACAACAAGAAATGTCCGAAGAAGGCTCCACCATGGGTGCTTTGGGATCAAAGTGTCTCGGGTTCTGTCTTGAAGCAAAAGAAGGGTTACCAACGGAAACCCCATCAAAACTGAAAAGAACACGATTTGAAATGTGGGATATGTTCCGCCCAAGATTTTCACAATCACATCATGAAATGCAAAAAGGGCGAATCCCAAAAGGGATAAAACAATTGCTTTGAGGTTCGAACTCATTCGAATATCCGAATTTTGGTATGGATATTGGGTTATCCCAACCCTTTTTCAGCCGCAAGTTGCGACCACGGTTTTGTTCGACCGTAAAACCCCAACAGCTCTGCCTCGGTAAATTTTGCACCGGGATTCTCATAATAGGTCAAAACAGCGTTTATGCGTGGTGTATTCCCAATTACAGGTGTCACGCGGTGGGCGGTGTTCACACCTTTGAATACGTTCAAAGTTCCCGGCGATTGCGGACATATTTTTGTGTCAATTTCACCATCATATAATGCTGCGATCCCTTCGAAATTGGGGTTTTCAGGTCCGCGCAAATCCTGAACGTATTCAAATTCGCCGCCAGCCTCCGGTGCTTGTAAAAGGATAGTCGTGGTAAACTCTGACCTATCAAAATGCCAGTTCAGCGCCTCTCCTTCGTAATACGTCATCACATTGGCACATGCGATGCGATCATCCATCGGATAAAGTGCAGGTTTGTCCATAACGCAGGCCAAAAAGGCGGCCATGGGTGGCCAATCATAAAGGGAAACGATGGGGCAACCTTCCACTTGATCCGCGCAGACGGTGTGGTTGATCGTTTTGTACCTTCGCAAAGCTGGGTGTTCTGGGGGCAGATCATCAATGTCATCGCGGAAATACACGTTATGTTCCCGCGCATGCGTAAACGCCTGAGTTTCAATCATTGGTTTGGCCACAGCCAAGGTTTCATCAATCGCTTCTTCGGTGAAAAAGCTGACGAGATTGAATAATCCATCTTTGGCCAATTGCATTTTGCACTGATCGACCAATGTTTTAAATTCTTGGCTGTGGGGTTTGTCCAACGGGTATCGTTCTAAATCGATCATGGTCAAACCCCCATTCGTTAAGCCAAGGCGGTAAGTGCGGCGACGACGGCATCGCCCATTTCACTTGTTGAAACAGGTGTTTCGCCTTCGGATTGCATCAAATCGGCCGTCCGAACACCATCGGCCAAAACTTTTTCCACGGCGCGTTCAACCAAGCTCGCTTCTTCGCCCATGTCGAAAGAATATCGCAATGCCATTGCAAGGCTCAGAATACACGCGCAGGGGTTTGCTTTTCCTTGGCCGGCGATATCGGGGGCGGATCCATGAACCGGTTCATACAATGCTTTGGGGCGACCATTGTCCATTGGTGCACCAAGGCTTGCCGATGGCAGCATTCCCAAAGATCCAGTCAACATTGCGGCGCAATCAGAAAGAATATCACCAAACAAGTTATCCGTTAGGATGACGTCAAATTGTTTTGGCGCGCGCACCAATTGCATCGCACCGTTGTCCGCATACATGTGGGATAAGTCTACGTCTGGATAATCTTTGGCCACTTCGGTCACGACTTCGCGCCAAAGGATGCCGGCCTCCATCACATTGGCCTTTTCCATCGAACAAACCTTCTTGTTCCGACGCAAGGCCAGTTCAAAGGCGGATCGGGCAGCTCGCTCTATTTCAGATTCCGTGTAACGATGCGTGTTAATCCCCACACGTTCATTGCCTTCTTCGAAGATACCGCGAGGTTCCCCAAAATAGGAACCTGACGTCAATTCGCGAACAATCATAATGTCCAATCCGGCGACGATATCCTTTTTGAGGGATGAAAAATCAGCGAGTGCG
This sequence comes from Planktomarina sp., assembly GCA_020630015.1. Taxonomy (GTDB): domain Bacteria; phylum Pseudomonadota; class Alphaproteobacteria; order Rhodobacterales; family Rhodobacteraceae; genus Planktomarina. The sequence goes on from JAHDCF010000002.1 coordinate 8,502, forward strand.
TCAAAGCATTGAGCAGGACGAAGGTTGGAATATAAATCCATCTCTTTGCGCAGGCGCAATAAACCGCGCTCTGGCTTCAGGCTGAAATCCAAGTTGTCGTATTTCGGGCCGCCGACAGCCCCCAACAAAACGGCATCTACCTCTTGTGCTTTGGCCATTGTGTCGTCGTGCAAGGCGGTTCCGTGGGCGTCATAGGCTGCCCCGCCAACCAAATCTTCGCTGACATCAAATGTTGTGCCCCGATTTTCGCCGATCCAAGTGATCACTTTGCGTACTTCGGCCATTACCTCTGGTCCGATACCGTCGCCCGGAAGAATAAGAAGGGATGGGTTGGCCATGGCTTTCGTCCTTTGTCTTGGTCGGGTTTGGGTTAGCGGCAGGTAAGGCGATGGTCAAGGAAGGCTGATATCCGCCCAAACCAATCTGTGTCGGCTGGCCAAATTGCTTTGACCTGGCACCCATTGGACACCTGCATCTTTTACGGTGAATTCTCTGGTTGGTAAAATGTAACTGACGCGCAAATTGCCGGGATCATCATCCGGCCAATCGACAGTATCAAATGCGGGATTGCCGTTGTGGTTGGTATCTGCATTTGCAACGCCCCCTTCGCTTTGTGGGGTTGTGTCTATCAAACGCGGCTGTGCCAACACAGATCTGATGGCGTTGCGACTCCCCTTACCGTCTTCGGGGTCCAAATTTGCATTCATCACCATAATTCCGGGTTCCGGATTTTTGATCACCAATTGAGACGCGAATGTGATTTCATCCGCATTGCGTTTCACGTTGCGCCCTGAACCACCATCAAAAAGTGGAGCATTGGCATGAAATGTTGTTACCCAAACCAAAGTAGAATGCACAAGGATGGGAACCGTTACCAAGGCAACCGATGGCAATTTCTGATTTTTAGCCAAACTGCCGGTGTCTGGGCTTTGGGAATTCGAGATCTGCGACCAAAGAACATCGCTGTGATTTTGAATTTTGTCCGATTGAATTGGAAAGCGTGATAACAAAACCAAACCCCGGTTACCGGGAAACCGCCCAAATGATTGAACGCCGTCTTTGGGAAGATCAGAACCCAATTTTGCACCAGAATTTGGTCGGGGTGCAAAGGCGTGGGGCAAATCCCACCCTTTATTTTTCAGTTTGTTTTGAAAGGCTTGCACCGCCAACCGGCCCATATCCCAATCAAAGCGTTGAAGCACGATAATATCAGGTTTGGCCTTTACAATTTCTGCAATGACGGCCTGAATTTGTTTGTCTTTGCCAGACTCAATATCCCGCAACAAAAGACCGGGGCCCTTACGATCAAGTTCAACGGTGAACGTAGCTATCCGAATATCTTGGGCTTGTGTCGCCGAAGCGATCACAAAGATCAGGCCAGCAAGCCATCCTCGCGAATTTCGGAATATCTCTGGCGCCGTTTTTCTTCGATAAGATCGACCAAAAGGCCCATAACCAAACCACGAAGACACAAGTTGATTGGCAAAAATACCCATAATGCAATTAACCAGACCAATGTTTGCATATTGGTAAAATTCGTTGCGTCTATCGCGTGTCCAAAGATTTGCAAGCATGCAGGGATGATAAAGGGAACCGTCAATCCAACAAAGACATTAATCCGTGCACCCCGGCGCAAACGGACGACGACATCCCCCCCAGAGGTGGGGTCAAACATCGGCAAGTTGGTATGAACATTAAAGGCTTTGCGGCGGCCGGGCCATCCCAGGAACATGAAGTATGCAAAGATGGTTGCCACGATTAACAGGCCAGAAACAAACGCCAAACTGGTGGCGGCGCGCATTAAATCGACGGCCTGACCGGGCATGGAGTCAGGCAACATGATAACCATCAGACGGACGGGTGAGTATGGCAGATCAACGAATGATCCAAGCCATATGCCAAGGTCGTAAACCTTTGATGGAAAAGCCGAATAACTTGAGGCGCCGATCATGAAAAGTGTCATGATGGCGATCAAGGTGGAAAGCGCTAAAAGGCGGATTTTATTGTAAGGTGGGGCGTGGCGGAATTCCACCAAAACGGGGGTTGGGCTGCTGTATTCGATAAGGGTCAAAAAGCCAGCAAAAATCGCGATCAAAGTCGCAAATTGGGTGCTTTCTTCGGGAACACCAGGGATCAATAACCCCGGGGCTGCCGCCAAAAGTACGACTGTCAATGCGCGGCCTGACGCGCCGAGAGCTCGTGTAATCACTGCCCCATCCTCAATTCTGGACGATCAAGATACGATGCCTTGACCTTGTTCCTGCTCAGCCATTGATCTTTGCCAATGTGCCAAATTATTGCCTTTATATTGCCTACTTTCGCTGTGCCGGGCAAGGATTTGTTTTTGTTGACTTAATTTTTATTTTGGCGTGTGCGGATTTTTACAATCGGCAAAGCTTTGCCCATTGTTTCTGCGATGAGAACAATCACTTGGATACCATATGTTGTGGTTAGGGGGTGGCTAGACCCAAGGTCGTGATTCAGTCAGCTGTGACTCAAACGCATCAATAGAGGCTGATTTTTCCATCGTCAGGCCAATGTCATCCAAACCATTCAGAAGACAGTGTTTGCGAAATGCGTCAATTTCAAAGCGAACCGTTTCACCATCTGATGTTTCAACAGTTTGGCTTTCCAAATCGACAACCATGCGTGCGTTGCTGCCTTTTTCGGCGTCTTTCATCAAAAGGTCTAATTCATCTGGGGTCACAATGATCGGCAAAATGCCGTTCTTAAAACAATTGTTGTAAAAGATATCCGCAAAAGACGTGGAGATGACGCACCTAATCCCAAAGTCCAACAAAGCCCATGGCGCGTGTTCCCGGCTGGATCCGCAGCCGAAATTATCCCCTGCAACCAATATGTTAGCGTCGCGATATTGATCTTTGTTCAAAACAAAATCAGGGGTTTCGTTTCCATCTGTATCATAGCGCATTTCATAAAATGCGGACACACCCAGGCCAGACCGTTTGATGGTTTTCAGAAACTGTTTGGGAATGATCATATCGGTATCGATGTTGATCAAAGGCATGGGTGCTGCAATCGCAGTCAGTTTTTCAAACTTGTCCATTTGTTAATATCCCCAAGTGTTAACGCGGCAAAAGGTGTGCACAACCCGTACACAGGCTGTACACAACCTGTACACCAGAGGGAAGTCATGCGGAAATGGTTAACGCCTTAAAAGGTTGAATCCCAAAGTGTAACCACTGCGATTGCAACCAAAAGCCCCATCAGCAGACCCCTTAAATTCCGGTGTGAATGGGATCGGAACAATATGGTCCCTGTCCACACCCCCAACAAAATCGCAGGGCAGGCCAGCGCGGCAGAGATTAAAACAGGCGCGGTGATCAGGCCCACGATGGCAAAACTGACGACAGACAGGATGATGATACCACCGGCCACAGCGGCAATATTGGCGCGGGTTCGGGCGTTGGGGTCATTCCGCGCGATCAGGGCCGTGGCAAAAAGTGGCCCACCCATGCCGGTTAATCCTTGGGTGGTGCCGGACAATGCCCCGACGATGTAACTTGATTTCGGGGTAAACAGCCCCGCGATTTTATGGTGTTGGGTCATCAAAAGTACGGAAAACAAAACAAACAGCCCGATCCCAATTTTAACGTAGTCCGGATTTGCAAGGCTGAGCATCAGCGCCCCCAAGGGCACAAAAATCACAAACATCGCGAGAATGGGCAAAACTGTTTTGCGATCCGCCTCTCGAACGGCGGTTGGCAGCAATCCCAGAGTGACGGGAATTTCGATCAAAACCTCAATCACCACCGCCTGTGCCGGGCCATACAACATGGCCAATGCTGGCACCGCTAAAAGGGCAGATCCAAACCCCGTAAACCCGCGAATGATACCGGCGATGAAAACAATGACTAGCATAACAACGAAGTCAAAGCCAAAGGTCAGGGGCAAAAGGGTTGGATCCATGTCACTTCAAAACAGTATTATTGAAGTTACGAAAAGTCCCGAACATCTGTCAGTCGCCCAGTTACCGCTGCCGCCGCCGCCATTGCGGGTGACATCAGGTGGGTGCGCGACCCGCGCCCTTGGCGGCCTTCGAAGTTCCGGTTGGAGGTTGAGGCGCAGCGCACCTCTGGTCCCAACTGATCGGGGTTCATGCCAAGGCACATGGAACACCCGGCAAGGCGCCATTCAAAACCGGCCTCTTTGAAGATATCGGCCAGACCTTCTTCTTCAGCTTGCAAACGCACAAGGCCGGAACCCGGCACGACGATGGCCGTGCTCAGCTTTTCGCTGATCTTTTTGCCCTTCACGATGTCGGCTGCGGCGCGCAGATCTTCGATGCGCCCGTTTGTGCAGCTGCCGATGAACACCGCGTCGATCTCAACGTCTTGAAGTTTCGTGCCCGGTGTCAGCCCCATGTAATCAAGGCTGCGGGCGGCGGCGTCGACCTTGCCGCCCACGAAGTCCGCAGGTGCGGGAACCGATGCGGTGATGGGCAGCACGTCTTCAGGGCTGGTGCCCCACGTGACAACGGGCGCGATGTCTTCGCCTTTGATGGTCACGACCTTGTCCCAATGGGCATCATCATCTGAAAACAGCGTTTCCCAGTATGCTTGGGCCTGATCCCATGCTTCACCTTTCGGTGCTTCGGGCCGGCCTTTGCAGTAGGCGAATGTTGTCGCGTCTGGCGCAATCAAACCGGCACGTGCGCCGCCTTCGATGGCCATGTTGCACACTGTCATGCGGCCTTCCATGGACAGGTCGCGGATGGCCTCGCCACAATATTCGATTACATAACCCGTACCGCCAGCGGTGCCGGTTTCGCCTATGACCTTCAGCGTTATATCCTTGGCGGTCACACCCGGTGCCAGTTTGCCGGTGATCTCAACCTTCATGTTTTTGGATTTTTTCTGGATCAGGGTCTGCGTGGCCAAAA